>JAJFVG010000051.1 GCA_021371915.1 Nitrospiraceae bacterium | reverse complement strand
TATATCTTGGCCTTTAGCTCGTCAGAGGCCATCTTGAGGGCAAGCGCAAGGTCGTCAGTTGTGATCTCTTTGAGTATCATCTGTATGCCCTTGTCATCAACAAGAACAAGGTCATCGAATGTGAACATGAGCTTGCGTATTTCGTCAGCAAGGATCTGGTCTTTTTCTTCAATGTTCTTCAGTATGAGGTCTTCGGACGCCCTGTCCATCTGGTTCATGATCTCTGCCACTGTCTTTATGCCGCCGATCTTTCTGCCGCGGGTGTAGCTCTGGAGCTGGGTCTGAAGAACATCCTCAAGCTCGCCGAGTATTGAGGGCGATATCTGGTCAAGGCTAGCTATTCTTAGTGACACATCAATCTTTATATGTTCAGGCAGTCTGGCGAGTATCTCTGCGGATTGCAGTGGTTCAAGATGCGCCAGTATTATGGCTATTGTCTGCGGATGCTCCCTTGTGAGCATGTTGGCTATGGAGTTGGAATCGAGCCATCTCAGTATGTCAAAGGCGCTCGCGCCGCTCTCGATCTTGTCCATCAGTTTTTTGGCATGCTCTTCTCCAAATGCATCCACAAGTATCTTATTTATGTATTTTTCATCTACAGCAAGCATGGCATTGCCGCTTTTGTCTCCGAAGTCCTTTAACACATCGGTTGCGATCTCATTGGAGAGTTTTACGCGCGCCATCATCGGCACAATCCTCGCAAGCTCAAGCGGATCAAGATGCTTAAATACCTGCGTGGCAGCCTCCTCGCCAATTATGGAGAGAAAGGCAGCAGCCTTTTCAACACCCGAAAGTTTTTTCATTTTACTCTGTAGTCATCCAGTCTTTAAGTATCATTGCTGATTTACGCGGGTCTCTCTTTACTGCCTCTGTTATCTGTTCCTTCATCTGCTTTTCAGACCGATCGGAAGATTCAACGGTTCTGAGAACCTCCGGTTCACCGGCATATTCAGCAACCCTTGGCCTTGGAGCCATCTTTATCGGGGCCTTAAGTATTTCGACTATCGGTTTGATTGCGAACATTATCAGCAGCAGGGCTACAACCATAGGCACGATGAATTTAAGCACCGGCAGGACAATCTTCATTATATCGGTCTTTTCAGGCGTAAGTTCCTCGATCGTTGTCTCAAAAGGCACATTCTGAACTGTAACCTGGTCGCCCCGTTCCTGGTTGAACCCAACAGCAGCACGCACCAGTTCTTCATATTTTTTCAACTCAACATCAGGCCTTGGCACAAAAATATTATTTTTACCTTCCTTTTTGTATGTGCCGTCAACAAGCACGGCAACGGAGATGCTCTTTAGATCGCCCTTTGGCCTGACTGTCCTGCTTACGCTGCGGCTGACCTCGTAATTTATGCTCTCGGTCTGCTTCTGGGAAACAGCTCCGCTGGCAGATGTCTGTGCTGGGGCCTGTCCTGGCTGGTTCGACAAAACGCCCGGTATCCCGCCGGAGACGGCGCCTGTGCTCTTTTCCTGTGATCTCTGTTCGCTTCTTACCGCGATTGTGTCAGGATCGAATCTCTCTTCTGTCTTTTCCGACTGGGTGAAATCGATTTTTGTGGCAACGCGCACTATCGCCTTGCCCCTGCCCACTATGCCCTCCATCATGCTCTGGAGCCTCGATTCGTAATCCTTTTCGAGTGACTTCTGATAGTCGAGCTGCATTGAATCTCCGGCTGAACTGAGACTCGATGACTTTGAAAGGAGATTGCCTATATTGTCTATGACAGAGACATCATATGGAGTCATTCCCTCAACGCTGCTTGAAACCAGATGCACTATACCGCCTATCTGGTTCTGGTTCAGCACCCTGCCTGGTTTCACTTTAACAACTACGGAGGCGGTCGGCCTGTCATTCCTGTCAGAAAATATGGTGCGTTCCGGTATTGCGATATGAACCCTTGCCTCATCTACCTCTGAAAGATTCTTTATTGTCCTTGACAATTCGCCCTGAAGCGCGCGTCTGTAGTTGAGCCGCTGGACAAATTCGGTAACCCCTATCTGAGCCTTGTCGAATATCTCGAAGCCTATGCCTCCGCCCTGGGGAATGCCCTGTGCGGCAAGGTCCAGCCTGGTCTCATAAACCTTTGTGCTAGGCACAAATATCACGTTGCCTTCAACCCTGTAGGGAATCTTCATCTCCTTGAGCTTTCCAACGACATTGCCCGCGTCCTGGGGGCCGAGGTTGCTGAAGAGCACCTGAAACTCTTCACGTTCGCTCCATGCCACAATACCCCACATAAGGCCGAAGCTTATGAGAATGACAAGTATGAATGTTATTTTTCTTTTCAATGGCCAGAGCTTGATCTGCTCAAAGAGGTCTTCTAATGCCATCACTCCCTCGCTCTAATTTATTTTTTCAGCAGATGCACAGCTTGAATCAGACCTGTATCTTCATTATGTCGTCATAAGCGGTCAGCAGTCTGCTTCTGACCTGCAACATTGTCTGGAGCGAAAGATCCGCCTTCTGCATTGCCATGACCACCGTATGAATATCCTTGATCTCGCCTTTGGCAAATCCCTCAACAGCCTTTTCAGCTTCATCCTGTATTTTTGTTGCGTCATTCAGCGCCTGCTTTATGGCATCAGCAAATGAGCCCTGTGCAGTCCCTTCTTTCTGTGTCTGCTGAACAGACTGTTCGGATATTCCTGGTATTGATAATCCCGGTATTTTTATCTCACTCATATCTCACCTCACGACTTGGCCAGGTCCAGGACCTTCATGAACATCTCTTTATACGAACTGATAAGAGTAAGGTTCGCCTCAAACGCCCTTGATGCTGATATAAGGTTCACCATCTCCTCGGTAGTATTTATATTCGGATAACTCACATAACCGCTTTTGTCTGCATCAGGATGAGAAGGGTCGTAAACCTTGCGCGGAGGCTTGTTGTCTTCCACCACCTTTGCCACATTTACGCCTGAAGCGTATTCGTTGTACAGATGGGACTGGAAAAGCACATCCTTTCTTTTGTACGGCCCGCCTTCAGGTGTTTTTGTGGAGTTCACATTTGCGATGTTGGAGGCGATGGTATTCATCCTTATTTTCTGAGCCTCAAGCGCAGTGGCTCCGATTCTGAGTGGAAGGAACATCTCTTTCATGACTATCTGCCTCCTTTGATCGCGTCTTTCATCATGCGTAACTTTGTAGAGAGCAGCTGCGTCGCTGTATTGTATATTAAAGTATTTTCAGCAACCTTTGCCATCTCAATATTAAGGTCAACAGTATTCGCATCCCTGTTTTCGAGTGTGCCCTGTGCCTCTGTAATTTCATACGCTTCTTTTGAGCCGCCCACAGCCTTCTGAAGCTCTTTTTCGAAAGATATATCTTTTGCCTTGTATCCTGGCGTATCAGCGTTGGCAATATTCGAAGCCAGCACCTTGTGTCTGAAAGAGGAGATGTCGAGCATCTTCTCCAGCACGATCATATTATCTGCCATAAGCCCTCCTCAAAATACATGGATACTTTAAAATATGCAATAACTGTTCCAGCTTTATGGGTTTAATCATCTTTTTTATCAAGATCGTACTCTTTGAGCTTGTTTCTGATCGTCCTGACACTCAGTCCGAGCTTTTCAGCAGCCTTTGTCTTATTCCAGCCTGTCTCTTCAAGAGTACTCAGTATGAGTTCGCGCTCCATATCCTTTACTGTACCGCCTGGAGTCTCTCTAGGCTCTTCTGTCTTATATTCAAACTCATCCTCAGGTGGAAGCAGTGTCTCTGATTTAGCTATGACAACGGTTCTGTAAATAAAGTTTTCGAGCTCCCTTACATTTCCGTTCCACTGCCTCTGCTGGAGATACCTGCTGAACTCAGGGGACATGCTGTAACCCCTGCCCATTTTTGCTGAGAGTTTTGCTATAAAAAATTCAGCAAGCGGCGCTATATCTTCTTTTCTCTCTCTGAGCGGCGGTATCCTTATCGGAAAGACATTCAGTCTATAGAAAAGGTCTTCTCTGAACCTGCCTGCCTTAACCTCTTGAAGCAGATCCTTGTTGGTTGTTGCAATAATCCTTGTATCAACAGGTATCGGAGCCTTGCCGCCTATGCGGTCCACCTCGCGCTCCTGAATTGCCCTGAGCAGCTTGGCCTGCAGCTGAAAAGCCATCTCGCTCACTTCATCGAGAAGAAGCGTTCCTTTGTTGGCCAGCTCAAACTTCCCTATGCGCTTTTCAGATGCGCCGGTGAATGCG
This sequence comes from Nitrospiraceae bacterium, assembly GCA_021371915.1. Classification (GTDB taxonomy): domain Bacteria; phylum Nitrospirota; class Thermodesulfovibrionia; order Thermodesulfovibrionales; family Dissulfurispiraceae; genus JAFGXL01. The sequence goes on along the minus strand of JAJFVG010000051.1, from coordinate 4,993 downwards.
CCCTTTTCGTGCCCGAAAAGTTCCGACTCAAGCAGGCTCTCTGATATTGCAGCACAGTTGATCGCCACAAATGCAGCTGAAGACCTCAGGCTGTGCTTGTGTATGTGCCTTGCTATCACCTCTTTGCCTGTGCCGCTCTCGCCTGTAAGCAGCACTGTAATGTCGCTCGCAGCAACCTCTTTGACCATAGCCACCAGTTTTTTCATAACAGGCGCTGCTGCAACAAGGTCAGTATCCTCTGACGGCATTATTCTTTCTATTACACTCTTGAGCGCCTCAAAAGAAAACGGCTTCATCAGATAATCGGCAGCGCCCAGCTTCATCGCCTCAACAGCGTTTTCAACAGTGCCATAGCCTGTTATAACGATGACAGGCACAAAAACACCACGCTTTCTGATCTCTTTCAGAAACTCAAGACCGTCCATCTTGGGCATCTTCATGTCAGTAAGAATAAGCGAGTAGTCCAGCAGATTAAGTTTCAGCAGAGCGTCAACAGGGCTGTTCATCACAGTAGGCAGCAGTCCGCAACGTTTTACTGCCTCGGAAAGAGCTTCAGCCATATGTGCTTCATCATCAACTATTAATACCGGTTTCATCTCTTCTCCGTTTAATGAATCTGTCTTTTATTGAGCAGGCAGCGTTATTGTGAGTTCAGTGCCGGCGCCCTGCCGGGAGTCGACCCTTATACTGCCTTTGTGCGCTTCAACAACATTACGGGTTATGGACATGCCAAGCCCTGTGCCTCTGTCCTTTGTAGAGAAAAAAGGCTCAAACATCTTTGCAGCTGTCTCACTGTCCATGCCTGAACCTGTGTCCTTTATGGAAATGACAAAATTATTATCAGCATCCCTGCTTGTGCTTACGCTTATCCGGCCGCCGTCAGGCATCGCCTGCATGGAGTTCAGAAAAACATTTATGAGTGCCTGCCTCATAAGTCCCTTGTCCATGGATATGACGCATTTTGATGGATCGAGTCCGGTTTCGTATACAAGCTCAATGGATTTCGTATCCATCATTTCAGCAAACTCTGCCCTCAGTTCGCTGATTGTATCGCTGAAGCTGGCTTCGCTGAACCTCGGCGCGATGCCTCTTGAATACCTGAGCATATTGTCCAGAGTGTTTACCAGCGAACGCACTGAATCTGATATTCTGGTTGCATACTCAGCCTGCCGTGATCCCTTGAGGTCTTCATATATCAGACTCGCAAACAGCTCTATGCTGCCGAGCGGATTTCTCACTTCATGCGCTATCTTCAGCACAAGCTCGCCCATTGCTGTAAGCCGCCTGTTGCGTTCATTTTCAGCTTCCAGCTCCTGAAGCCTTGTGATGTCCTTGAATATGAGCGCCCTGCCTATTGAGTTGCCCGACTGGTCAAGCACATCGGTCTCTGAGGTGAGCGCTGCAAAGGGCTTTGCATTTTCCGGTATTATCATCTCGCCCTTCACCTCAGCGCATATGCCTGTGTTGCCGACAATATCTTTTGCTCTAACTCCCAGCAAGCTCTGTGCTGCCTTGTTGATCAGTGTTACAGACCCTGAAGTATCAAAAAAGATTACACCCATATCTATGCTGTCGAGAATGCTGTCGAGCTGCTGCTTCTTGTGCTCAACTTCCTGCGTAAGCAGCTTGACCTTCTCTTCAAGCGCACTGTAGTAAACAAGCAGTGACGATGAAGCTGAATTGAAGGTCTCCATAGCCTTGCTTAACAGTTCCATATCCTGCGTGTTCTTTTCCATCATTGAGCAAGCACGGCTGCGGCCTCTCCGAGCAGGCCTCCTTTTTCAACAGCCCTTTTGAGATATTCCTTATTGTTCGAAATCTTTCCGTATTGATACTCTGCCCACTGAAGCAGCTCCTTGTCCTTTAGCCCGCCATCAATAGCCTTTTTGTAAAACCCACCGGACTTCTGCACATCTCCGGTGAGATATAGGGCATCCGCAGCCTTCAGCGAATTCAAAGGATCGCCGGCAGACGCAGATGCAATATAATTTTGAACAGCAGTCTTTTTATTGTCCAGCTTCCAGTAAACATCCGCCAGCTTTGCAAGAACATTATGGTTTTCCTTTACCAGTTTTGCCACCTTTGCAAGATACTCGATCGCCCTTTTCAGATCGCCCTCTTTTTCGAGTATTTCAGCCATTATCACTGATGACTTTGAAAGATACCTGGTGTCCATCACAAAGGGCTCTATCAACTTTTTAGCCTGTGATACCTTGCCTTCCTTTAGCAGCATGGATGAAAGGACAATGGCAGCTTGCGCTTTGTTGGTACCGGTAAGGGCTTTTCTGTAAAGAGTGGTTGCCTCGCTTTTTTTGTTGCTGTCCATAAGCCTTTGGGCAACCTCAACGAGATATGGGCTGTCAGCTGAAAGATACGCGCCGTACCTTGAAAGATACTCTGTCAGCTTTGGATCTTTTTTTTCATCAAAACTCCTGAGCCTCTTTTCTATCTCAGATGCCCTGACATTTTTATCTGAAACATATGTGAGGTAGCGCATCATGCTTTGGACATCGCCTTTTTTTTCGTAGAATGAAGCTATCCTGAGCTTTAGTTCATCGCTCGATTCGCTTGCAGACAACTCAGTGCTTATTTTTATGGCCTCGTCAATCTTGCCCTGTGCCTCATAAATCTTCAGCATTATCCTGTGTGCGTTGCTTATCTCAATAGCAGAACTGGTTTTTTCGAGCACGCCTTTAAGAATCGCCTCTGAATCTGTAAGCATTCCTGCTGCAAAGAGCACACCTGCCTTACCTATAAGGATATCGTTGTCCTTTATATCGGCATCCCTGATCTTCTTTGTTGCGGCAACAGCTTCCTTATGTCGGCCGGCCCTGCTCAGAAGTTCAGCCTCCATATATATGGCTTCAGGCGTTTTTGCCTTGAATTCAGCAGGAAGAGACTTCAAATAGTTTTCAGCCTGTGCATTGTCATTTCGCTTGAGGCTTATACCGGCAAGCCTGAGGACTGCATTTTTGAGGAGCGGCTCTGTTACTTTTTCAAAATTCTTCTTCGCATCTTCGAGCTTGGAGAGTTTGAAGTATGACTCAGCCAAAAGATAGCAGACTTCATTTTTATTTGTTGATTCAGGAAATGATGAGAGAAAGCGGTTAAACCGCACTACAGCTTCGTTGTACAGTTTGAGCTTGAAGTCAGACCTGGCAATACCCAGCAGGGCAGCCTCTCCTTCAGCGCCTTTATTGAAGTAGCGGTAAATATCAGAATACGCAGCCTTTGATTGTTGGTATTGCTCTTGAGTGTAAAGCTTATTAGCCTGCTTAAGCTGTTCAGCAACAGGAACAGTCTGCTCTGCAAAAATTGAAAAACAGAACAGGAAATTAATAACAAAAGCATATATAAATAGCTTTGCAAAGCACATGATCAGATTATCAAGAGAAAGATTTGTGCCACATTTTTAAAGATTGTTTTTCAAGGAGTTTAAAATTCAAAGTCAAGAATCTGACAATTAATTCAGCTTATTCCAGCTCAATGCGTTGAGTAAATGACGGATACTGCTCACAGACCGAGCCTTTTCATCTTTTCAATCAAGGTAGTACGGTTAAGATTAAGATATTTTGCAGCCTGGCTCTTTACGCCGCTGTTGAGTTCAAGCGCATGGAGTATAAGCCGCTTTTCATACTCTTCAATGGCGGAATTAAGGTCTATGCCGCTAACAAACGGATTTACGTCTTCATCATCTATAGGAGGCAGGTCAGGAATTTTCTTGCCTGTCATGCGCTCAGGCAGATCAAACGGGGTTACAACATTATCATCCTTCAGCACAAGAAGTCTCTCGATTATATTTTCGAGCTCTCTGACATTGCCGGGCCATTCATAAGCCAGCAGCACATTCATTGCATCGTCCGAAAAGGTGACAGGCTCTCTGCCAAAACGCTCAGCGTGCTTGGAAACAAAGAACGAGCACAATGCTTGAATGTCATCTTTGCGTCTGCGGAGCGGAGGGATATTTACTGGTATGACATTAAGCCTGTAAAAGAGATCTTCCCTGAATCTTCCTGCCTTTACCTCCTGCTCAAGGTCCTTATTGGTCGCAGCCATTATCCTTGCATCAGAATGAACGGTCTTTGTACCACCGACTCTTTCAAAAGACTTTTCCTGCAGCACCCTCAGCAGCTTGACCTGGAGTATGGGAGGCATCTCTGCGATTTCATCCAGAAATATGGTTCCTCCGTCAGCAAGCTCAAACCTGCCTGTCCTTGATGCAACAGCGCCTGTGAAAGCGCCCTTTTCGTGTCCGAAAAGTTCTGACTCCAGAAGATCAACAGGTATTGCACCGCAGTTTACAGGTATGAAGGGTTTATTGTTGCGCTGGCTCTTTAGATGTATGGTCTTTGCTATCAGCTCTTTGCCTGTGCCACTCTCACCGAGTATGAGCACAGTGCTGTCTGTGTTTGCGACCTTGCTGACAAGTTCTTTGATATTTTTAATTACATTGGAATTACCTATCATCTCAGGGTAATTCCCGTTCCGGACGCCATTGCCTAAGGTCATGTCATAAATATGACATACACTATATACAGAGGTCAATATAATTATTTAAATAAATAAGTTATGGTCTGAACATCTGATGGCAGGCAACACATCCATCCATGAGTTTTTTTGTTGTTGAGAGCATCAGTTTTTGATCGTTCTTTTTTGAAGCAGCTGCAAGAGATGTCAGATTTGTATGAAAGTCTTTATCCATTTTTATAAAAGTCGAAAGTTTGTTTTGGTTTTTTCTAATCTTAACGTCTCCTGATTGCACAGCAGCATGCGTTTTTTCCATTGTGCCGTGCATAGGCTCTATTGCCTTGATTACGCGTTCACCGCTGCCAAGCGCAACAGCTGAGACAATCTCTTTAAAAGTGCTGTCAAGAGTCACCATCTCCTGAATCAGGGCGGTGTCAGGCTGCTGCGATGATGAAGCAGCAGGCGGCAGAGCCGCCTGCTCTTTTGTCTTTGTGTCAACAGCTGCACTTTTATAAAGCTCTGCTGC
>JAJFVG010000047.1 GCA_021371915.1 Nitrospiraceae bacterium | reverse complement strand
CGAACGACTCTGCCAGAGCCGCAACAGTTGCGGAGTGTCATATTCGGGCCTGATGCTCTATATAGGTCAATCCCCATGATCTAACCAGCTTCTGGAGCATATAGCACTCTTCATTGTCCAGCGCAGCACTGCCGATATGAGCAATGCCCTCTGTCCTGTTCACTACAAATTCCTTCTCAACCTCTTTCTCAACTCCGTCAGGCCCTTTTTCCTTGATCTTGGAAATCGCTGTGGTCTTGAAGGTCTTGTCTCTTGTTGACTTGACTCTCTTTGCTATTTCATCAAGCGCCCATCCCCACTCAACCTCTTGCCACTTGTCAGCACCTGGTGCCCTGTAAAGCGGCTTTGAAGGCCTCAAGTTGTTGTTGACCACCTGATAAAGAGAACCTCCCTTTGAGCAGAGTGCGCCTTCATTGATCGGATGATCTGAATCGCCTTCTGTGTTGACGACCTTACCGTTTACCGTGTGGACAATAATACCGCATCCAACAGAACAGTAAGGACAGATTGTGGTCGTCTCTTTGGCGTTTTTGATCCTGAGACCCTGGGCATATGCCTTTGCAGGTTCAAGATTAATGCCTGTGGAACCAGCCAGAAGAGAGACGCCGGACAGCTTGAGAAAATCTCGACGTGATACTCCCATACTACCTCCCCGTGAAATAGTTTAATGAGTCTGGAAACAATAAAAACTATCCGATTAGTTTATGATATACGCTGACTCAAGTCAATAATAATTCTAAATACAAATAGGTCTATAAATATCTCTAATAGGCGGACTGCGTGATGGTTATTGATTGTCTTGTGAATTTTCGTCAACTTCTTTGTGAATAAATGAACGGCCTTCAAACACCGCGCCTTCAGCAACTGCAAGTTTTTTTGTTCTGACATCGCCATAAAGTATTCCCTTTGGTTTGATTTCTACAGTTTCAGCAGCCTCTATATTGCCATGCATCCTTGCGCCGATCACAACGCCTTTGGCTGTTATATCGCCGCTTATGTCGGCATTGTTGCCGATGATTATCCAGTCAGCTTTTATCGAGCCGGTGAATCTGCCGTCAATGCGGACAGTACCATCCACGATTATGTTGCCTGTAAATTCTGATCCGCTGCCTATTAGTGTGTCGAACTTGTCATTTTTCTTTATGAACATCTGTCGTCTCCCTTGTGTACAAACGCGGATTCTGGTGTGATTTGTTGCGCCATACCTCATAATGCAGATGAGGGCCGGTAGAATTTCCTGTGGAGCCTACTAGCGCTATTAGCTGTCCTCTTTTTACGGTCTGCCCGACAGAAACCCTGTTTGCAGAATTGTGCGCATAAAAAGTTGTATATCCGAGGCCATGTTCTATAACAACAAGGTTTCCGTTGCCTGCGTTGTATCCGGAAAAAGTGACCACACCATCCGCAGTTGCTTTTACCCTGGTGCCGGACGGCGCTGATATATCCAGACCTGAATGGTGCTCCTGCACAGAATCCCCCTGGGTTGGTGATGATCTCTTGCCGTATTCCGAAGTGACTGTGCCCTCAACCGGCCATCCTTTTGGAGTTGCGATATAAATATTCTTTTGGCTGTTAAGGTAGTCAGCAACAGCCTTGGCATTTTCAACGCTCATCTTCATCTGTTCTTTCAGCAGGTCGATATTTATGGAGCCTTCGGCAGTAACAGGATCCGAAAAGAGTTTTTCAGGCGCATTGATGGGCTGAACATTTTCCAGCACCTTCTCCCTGCTTTTAAATGAGAGCAGCCTTCTGAGTTCTGCTTCAGCGCCTTGAAGATAAATAATTGCAGACTTGGTCTCTGAAAAAATTCTGCTGTAGTGATTAAGGGCTGACTTCATGTTGTAATAGTCAAAGGTCCTTACAGCTGTGGACATGATAAAAACCGTGCCGACTATCCATGCTATTACAGAGAGCACAAGCCCCACGGACGGCATCTTGAGTTTAATGGTGCTGTGGCTGTCATGCGGGATCAGGATGATGGTTACCGGAGTGAATATCTTCCTGATGAATCTTTTTGCATTATAGATAAACAACCCCATGCTTATCTCCTTTGGTTATGGTCCCAATTCTATAAGCATCCATGCCTGCGCTGTTGAGGGCCGAGATTGCAGCGTCAGACTCCTTTTCTTCAACGACGATAATATACCCTATCCCCATGTTAAAAGTCTTGTACATCTCATCAGCCGGAACATTGCCGAGCTTCTGTATCATGCTAAAAACCTGCGGCACAGGCCATGCCCCTAACTTTATTTCCGCTGATATTCCGGATTGGAATATCCTTGGCAGGTTTCCTGTTACGCCGCCGCCGGTTATATGAGCCATTCCTTTGATTTTGGCTGTTTTTTTCAGCGCATTGCATGCAGAGACATAAATTTTTGTCGGCGCAAGCAGCTGCTGCCCTAGGGTCATGCCAAATTCAGGCACATGCTGATCTATCGACATGCCCGCCTTTTCGATCAGCACCTTTCTTGCCAGTGAATATCCATTGCTATGTAATCCGCTTGAAGGCATGCCTATAACAGCGTCTCCGGCAGAAATTCCGGAGCCGTTCACTATCTCTGCTCTGTCAACAGCTCCAACTGCAAAGCCGGCAAGATCATACTCGCCGTCAGGATAGAATCCCGGCATCTCAGCTGTCTCGCCTCCGATAAGCGCGCAGCCTGCCTCTTTACAGCCGTCGGATATGCCTTTTATCACAGATTCGGCTACATTCAGCTCCAGCCTGCCTGTTGCAAAGTAGTCAAGGAAAAAGAGCGGTTCAGCACCGAGCGTAAGTATGTCGTTTACGCACATTGCAACAAGATCTATCCCGACAGTGTCATGCACTCCTGTCATGAAAGCGATCTTGAGCTTCGTGCCCACGCCGTCAGTGCCGCTGACAAGCACGGGGTCATTGTACCTGCTCTTATCAAGATTGAAAAGCGCTCCGAATGAGCCGAGGTCTGTTAGCACCTCTGGCCTGAATGTCTTTTTTGCCATTGGCCCTATGCGTCTTACCAGCTCATCGCCTGCATCTATGTCAACGCCTGCGCTTTTGTATGTCATCCTGTCCATTGCTATTTCCTCTTAAGCCTTTATTTTTATATTCATGCTGATGTCCACAGAACCGGCTGAGTGGGTTATCGCGCCTGATGATACAAGATCAACACCAGTAGCAGCAATGCCCCTTACATTTGCGATAGTGACATTGCCGGATGCCTCAACCAGAATATTCCTGCCAGAACCTTTTATTAAGCTTACGGCCTTGCGCATATCCTCCGGGCTCATATTATCCAGCATTATCACATCAGCTCCGGCATTCACTGCTTCTTTAACTTCATCCTGATTTGTGACTTCCACCTCTATCTTCATAAGGTGAGATGCCTTTTTGCATGCTGCCACAGCATTTGAAATGCTGCCGCTAACCTTTATGTGGTTATCTTTGATTAAAATGCCGTCATATAGACCTGTCCTGTGATTAAAACCTCCGCCAGCCCTGACAGCATATTTTTCCATATACCTCATGCCAGGCGTTGTTTTTCTTGTGTCAGTGATCCTGACAGGGAGGCCATCCAGAGCCTTTACGAACCTGGCTGTTATTGTTGCAACTGCGCTAAGCCGCTGAAGAAGATTGAGCGCCAATCTTTCGCCGGCAAGAACTGATCTTGCGTTGCCGGAGACCACAGCTATAATCCCACCTTTTTTTAGTGTCGAACCATCTGCAACGAGACTGTCAACAACGATGTTCTGATCGAGCAGAGAAAAAACCATCAAGACAAAGGGCATGCCTGCAAGCACAAAATCTTCTTTTGCCACGATCTCTGCTGTGCATGATGCTGTCGGCGATACTGTAAGCTCAGAGGTGATATCGCTGCTCCCTATATCCTCTGCAAGCGATTCCCTTATAAACCTCTTCACCTGCTCAGGCAATTGCATGGTAGACATCAAGCAGGCTCAGCGTTTCCTGAAGAGTGTAAGCAGGCCGAATACCCCTCCTGCAACAGCACCTATTGCGAGGGCTGATCTCCAGTCCAGAAGTGTGGTGATATTGCCGCTGACATTGTTGCCTATCATCAATATCGATGTGCTGTTTGTGGCATTTATGTTTTTTGCAGCTAGTATTCCGGCTGCGCTTTTATTGACTTCCATCTCTTCGGTTGAAACCGCAACCGGAGCAAGCGAGAAGTTCAGATTCACGTTTGTGCCTGCCGAGACGCCGCTGAATGTCTGGTTAAGGTTTATGCTATTTCCCTTTACAAGGCCAACTGCACCCTGGGTTCCCTCTATTCTTTCTCCGTCAATGCTCAGGGCGCCCACCTGCTGAAGCTCTATGTGACCGCCGTCAACAGATCTTACGGTGCTCTGTTTTATATTTATAAACTCAGCCTCTACTATATCAAGACTCTCTCCATAGATATCCACTACATCTTTTTCCATTTCAGCCACCTCCGTCAGTCTTTATATTATGAGCCTATATTCTCAAGCAGAGATATGTTTTCGTCAACCTTGCCTGCCTTTTCCTTGAGCTCTTCAAAGCGGGCAGAGTCTTTTTCTATTATCTCTTTTGGCGCGCTGTTCACAAACTTTTTGTTCGAAAGCTTCTTTGCCAAAAATTCGATTGACTCATTAATCTTTGCTTTTTCCTTCATCAGCCTGCTGATCTCTGATTTTATGTCCAGCAGGCCCTCGACAGGCAGATATATTTCCATATCCTTCAGCACACATACTGCCGATCCTCCGGGCCGTGTAACTCCTGTGCCTGCCTCTATCTCTGAAGCCCTGACCATCTTTTTGATTGATGTAAGGTTTTCGTTAATTATTGCGGCAACAGCATTGTCAGAGGTTTTTATGTATGCCTTTATCTCTAGAGACGGCGCTATGTTCAGTTCACCCCTGAGGCTCCTGATCCCTGATATTGTGCTTAAAACATACTCCATCTTCTGTTCTGCGTCAAGATCTCTTGCGGGTTTTTCAGGATATTGCTGGAGCATAATGCTGCCCATGCTGTTGGGCAGGGCATGCCACAGCTCCTCTGTTACAAAAGGGATAAACGGATGAAGCATCTTGATCGATTCTTTAAGTATATGCAGCAGGCAGCCCAGGGTCATCTTCTTCTGTTCTTCATTCTCGCCGTATATTGATGACTTGGAGAGCTCTATGTACCAGTCGCAGAACTCATGCCACATGAACTGGTATATGGTGTTTGCCGCTTCATTGAATCTGTAGCTTTCAAGATGCCTGTTCACTTCTTCAACAGCACCGCCAAACCTGGACATTATCCACCTTGCAGGCAGATCGGGTGTTGAGGAATCAGAGAATTCTTTATCTGTAAGCTGCGCGGCATTGCTCAATATGAACTTCGATGCATTCCATATCTTGTTTATGAAGTGCCTGTACCCTTCAACACGCTCCTCTGAAAATCTTATGTCCCTTCCCTGCGCTGCAAATGCGACCAGAGAAAACCTGAAGGCATCAGCGCCGAATCTTGCTATCATATCCAGAGGGTCAACCACATTGCCCTTTGACTTGGACATCTTCTGGCCTTTTGAGTCCCTCACCAGAGCGTGTATGTATACATCCCTGAAGGGCACATCGCCTCTGAATTTGAGGCCCATCATTATCATCCTCGCGACCCAGAAAAAGAGTATGTCAAATCCTGTGACAAGCACGCTTGTCGGATAAAATGTCCTGAGGTCTTCCGTATCTTTCGGCCACCCGAGAGTGGAAAACGGCCAGAGCGCTGATGAGAACCATGTGTCAAGCACATCAGGGTCGCGTATTATTTCAGTGCTGCCGCAGTCAGGGCATTTTGAGAGATCCCCGCGCAGGCAGTGGGCTTTTACAGCTCTGGACACTCTTATAATCTTCGAGTTGCCCACGATCTGATCATGCGAAAGCCCCTTTTTCCTGAGACTGCTGTAAGAGCCTGCTGATATCATGCTTCCGTCAGGCGCTGCAACAGGCTCAAAAAAGATGTGGTCAATAAGGTCGCCCTGCATTTCACCGCTTTCATTTTTACATGCAGGGCAGTACCAGACAGGTATCTGGTGGCCCCACCATATCTGACGTGATATGCACCAGTCCTTTATGTTGTTCATCCATCCGTAGTAGTTGTTCTCCCACGATTCAGGGATGATATTTATCCTGTGGTCTTTAACCGCATTTATAGCGTCCTTTGACATCTGCTGCACATCCACATACCACTGAATGGTCTGCAATGGCTCTATGGTTGTCTTGCATCTGTAGCAGTGACCCACAGAGTGCTGATGCTTGCGGTCGCCCTCCAGCTGGTTCAACTCCTTGAGGTCTTCCAGCACGAGCCTTCTGCATTCATAGCGGTCCTTGCCGCTGTACCTTGCGCCAGCCTCACGTGTCATCCTGCCGTCTTCAGATATCACCTGTATTGATTCTAGGCCGTGCCTCTTTCCTATTGCCTCATCATTGAAGTCGTGCGCTGGCGTAACTTTTACAGCGCCTGTTCCGAATTCAGGATCAACAGCTGAGTCCTTTATGACAGGTATCTTCCTTCCTGTAAGGGGCAGATCAAGTGTGCGGCCTATCAGTTTTTTGTAACGCTTGTCATCAGGGTTCACTGCAACTGCTGTATCGCCGAGCATGGTCTCAGGCCGGGTTGTGGCAACAGTTATGCTGCCTGAACCGTCAGACAATGGATATTGAATGTAGTATATTCTGCCTTCTGACTCTTCATATTCAACCTCAAGATCAGAAAGCGCTGTGTGGCATCTGGGGCACCAGTTTATCAGCCTGTTGTCCCTGTAGATTATCCCCTCGTCGAAAAGTCTGACAAAAACCTCTCTGACAGCCTCAGAAAGTCCGGCATCAAGAGTAAAGCGCTCTCTTGACCAGTCGCAGGATGCGCCGAGCTTCTTCAGCTGATGGATTATCCTGCCTCCATACTCTGCCTTCCACTCCCATATCTTGCTGATAAAGGCCTCTCTGCCGAGAGAGTGCCTGGTGATCTTCTGTTTTGCCAGTTCACGTTCAACCACATTCTGAGTGGCTATTCCGGCGTGATCCGTGCCTGGCAGCCAGAGCACCTTGAAGCCGAGCATCCGTTTCCATCTGCTGAGTATGTCCTGGAGTGTAGCGTTAAGCGCATGGCCCATATGCAACGAGCCCGTAACATTCGGCGGAGGAATTACTATGCAGAAAGAACCCTTGTCAGCATCAGCAGAGGGTTTGAAATAACTGGCATCTTCCCATGACTCGTACCATCTGTCCTCTATCAGGGAAGGTTCATATGATTTGTTTAATTCATTCATTATCTGATCCTTGGCATTATATATTAAAAATAGGCAGCATTAAATAATACGGATTTTGGTATGAAAAGGACAAGCCTCAGATAAAACCTGAGGCAGAGGCAAGGGAACAAATTAAGTGCCTGATGTAATCTTCTCTATTTCCTTGTTGATGATCTTTTCAGCTATCTCGGGTATGGCTCGCCTGATTTCATCCTCTATGGATGCCTTTAGGCCGGGCAGCAGGTCTATGACCAGCTCTCTGGAGACATTGGTGATTATCTCAGGGGCTGATGAAGCAACCACCTTTTCAACAGCCTCTTTGACAGACTGGCTGATCTGCGGGATGATATCCGACTGCATTGCTGCTGATATGCTTTTATCCACCTCTTCTGAAATTCCTGATGATGCCCTTGAAAAAACAGCTATCGGCTCATCAGCGGATCCTGCTTCTTCGTCGCCTTCCGACTTTCTGGAACGCATAACCTCAGAGAGCACATCCCTGAAGTCCTCATCCTGCTCAGCGTATGCCACATCAGCAACAGATGCTTCATCCTGTTCATGGGCTTCTGCGGTAAGGTCAGCCACCTCGGAATCCCACTTCAGCTCATCAATGGTTGCGGGTTCTGTTTCCTGCATGTCTTCACCAAGCTCGTAGGCATCTTCAGCAGATGCAGGGGTCTCTGTCTCAGCAGCAGGCACAATGGAGTCAGCTATAAGCGCTTTTACCTTGCTGATAAGCTCCTGGGACTCAAACGGTTTGATTATTGAGTCATCAGCATTCACTTCCTTTGCGTACTCCTCATCAAACGGCTCGAAAGCACCTGCAAGCAGTATAACCGGAATGTGTGCAGTTGCCGGGCTGCTTTTTACTTTCTGGCAGAGCTGATAGCCGTTGAGCTGCGGCATATCTATATCAGCAAGTATTATGTGAGGATTAAAGGAGTCAACAAGGCTGTAAGCAGTCTCTCCGTCATTGACAGCCTTGATCTCGAAATTTTCATTCGCAAGAACAAGTTCAACGACCTTCTGTATTGTGAGGCTGTCATCAGCAAGCAGGAGCCTGTAAGGCATGTATTCTCCTTTGAAAACAAATTATTATGTCTTCAAATTGTAGTAATACCCGGTAAAATTGTCAAGGTTTCTTCTTTGCCCTGTAGTCCTCTATAGCCTTTCTCAGGGCATCAGCGCCGAGATTTGAACAATGCATCTTCTGTGGAGGGAGTCCGCCAAGGGCTTCTGCAACCGCTTCTTTTGAAATGCTGAGCGCTTCATCGAGTGTTTTGCCCTTAACCATCTCAGTGATCATGCTGCTGACAGCTATGGATGCGCCGCAACCGAATGTCTTGAATCTCGCATCCTTGATAATATCGTCTTCAACCTTTATGTATATCTGCATTACATCGCCGCAGGTCGGATTCCCTTCCATACCTACGCCATCAGCATCAACTATCTCGCCCACATTGCGCGGGTTCATGAAGTGGTCCATAACTTTTTCGGTATACATGTTCTAGCTGCCTCCTGTGTAGCATTTATTTACTTCTTCAGACTTACCCCATCCAGAGGCAAACGGCGACATTTCCCTGAGTTTCGATATTATAGTCGGAAACTCCTGAAGGAAATAATCAATATCCTCTTCGCTGTTGCCTGTGCCGAGTGAAAATACAATGGAGCCCTGAGCAAGCGCAGTGGGCACGCCAAGTGAAAGAAGCACTGGCGATGACTTCAGCGCCCTTGATGAACATGCCGAGCCGCTTGCCGAGTATATTCCTTTCATGGAGAGCATAAGCAGCATGGCCTCTCCTTCCACGAACTCCACAACAAAACTTGCGTGGTGCGGAAGCCTGTTTTGAGGATGACCGGTAAGATATACATTTGGAACCTTGAGCACTCCATCCACAAGCCTGTCCCGCAATTTTCTTGTATGAACTTCACGAACAGCCATCTCTTTTTTTGCGAGTTCAGCAGCCTTGCCCATACCAATAATTGCCGCAACATTCTCTGTGCCTGCGCGTCTGCCGCCTTCCTGAATGCCGCCGTATATAAGCGGTACAATTCGCAGCCCTTCCCTTACATAAAGAGCACCTATGCCCTTTGGCCCATAAAACTGATGGGCTGTCATGCTTATAAGATCAGCTCCGAGATCAGCTGCATCCACGGGTATGTTGCCTACAGTTGCAATAGCATCCGTATGCAGTAGCACACTCCTGGACTTTGTTATCTTTGAAATCTCCTTTATAGGCTCTATAGTGCCTATCTCCCTGCTGGCGTGAGTTATTGATACAAGTATTGTCTCATCAGTTATTGCTGCTGCAACTGACTCCGGAGTTACAAGTCCATGCTTGTCTACAGGAAGATAGGTGACAACAAAGCCGTTCTTTTCGAGATAGCGCGCTGAATTAAGAACTGAATGGTGCTCAACCTTGGAGACTATTATATGTTTTCCCTGGGCCTGTTTTGCTCTGGCAATGCCGCGAAGCGCAAAATTGTTCGCCTCTGTTCCGCTTGATGTGAATATGATTGTCGCTGGTTTTACATTCACAAGCTCTGCAACACTCTGCCTTGCGCTCTCTATGGCGCTGCGGGCATTTGTGCCGAGCGGATAAAGACTCAGGGGGTTGCCGTATTCTTCCCTAAGATAAGGCATCATCGCATCCAGCGCCTCCGGATGCAGAGGGTTTGCAGCAACATGATCAAAATAGCACTTTCTCATAAACAGCTCCTGTTTTGATTCTGAAATGATATTCTACAGTCAATCGGACTTTTTCCTGACATAAAACTTGAAAAAGTCTCCAGTCTCCTCAATACCTATAAACTCATTCCCTGTCTTTTCGCACCACTCCGGAATATCTTCAAGCGCTCCATCATAGTCTGTAAGTATCTCAAGCACCTGACCTGGACTCACAGTCTTTATAAGCTCGTCGAGCCTCAACAGATGCATGGGGCACATCAGATATACAATATCCGCAGTGGCGTCAGCCTTTATGCCTTCAACAAATTTCATTCATATCCCCTGTCAGTTAAAGTTGGTCTTCAAAATGTTCAAGTCGCCTGACAACAGGTTGCGCAGGGTTATTGTCTTTAGGAACGACTCTATCTGCTGACCCAGAGCCTTCCACAAAAGATGCGTTACGCAGCGTTCGATTCTTTCGCAGCCGCCGCCCGGGCCAAGGCATGATGTTATCGCAAAGGGGCCCTCCAGCTCATTGAGTATTTCTGCTATGCTTGTCTGCTCCGGGCTCTTGCTGAGCAGGTATCCGCCGCCAGGGCCTTTTACGCTCTTTATGATCCCTGATTTTTTGAGCCTGTTTAATATCTGTATAAGATAGGCAGTTGATACATCCTGCCGTTCTGATATCTCCTTTATGCTGACAGGAGTGTCAGGGTATCCTCTTGCGATCTCGAACATAGCCCTCACGCCGTACTGCCCTTTTGTTGTCAATCTAAGCATGATATATTTTCAAATAGTTTACTTAATTTGTCAAGTATTCATAAAAGATAAACCCCTTGTTTTCAACAAGGGGTTTATTATCTAGATGCTATTTGGATTTGTCGTCAAAAATAGCTTCATCCTGTTTGTTTTTCATGCGTTTTACCAGATCCTGATATGAGCTTGATCTGATGATCTTGTTGAACTGTGTGCGGTAGTTGTTAACTAGCCCGACACCCTCGATTACAACATCATATACAAACCATTTATTGCCTTCTTTAAACGCCTTGTAGTCAACAGGTATCTCGACATTCCTGGTTGTAACCATCCTGGTCCTGACCACTGCGTGGTCATTTTCGACACTCTCGCTAATGTATGCTATCTTTTCATCCGAGTATGATTCGATCTTGTTGATGTAAGACCTCTCTAACAGGTCAGTGAAGAGCGCAACGAACTCTTTCTTTTCAGCATCGGTTCTGCCTCGCCAGTGCATTCCCAGAGATCTTTTGGCCATCTCGTCAAAAGCGAAATGCTCGCTTATCGCCTTTCTTATTAGCGACCTTCTTTTTGAAGTATTTTCAGGTTTTTTAAGATCCTTGTTCTTTACGATATCAATAACCTTGTCAATCGAGACCCTGATCTGATCCGTAACCTCTCCGGCAGCCGCATGCTGCACAAAAAGAGTAGCTGAAAATGCCAGCGCAAAAAGTAATACCATTGTCCTGAACATAAAATAAACTCCCCCTATTTTGATGACTGAGCTGCTCCGGCTGCATACTGCAAGTTGGCATAGCTCATTCTTTGATTGTAGTTAGACTTTATGTGGTTTGCTTTCATCAGAGCATAAAGGGCCGCTGCATCACCTATCTCCTTTGCGTCAGCAAGACCAAGATCAAAATTAGCCATAGCGGTCACAAGCCATTTGCGTGCGTTCATATAAGCCCTTTCTGTTTCAATGCTGTTTTTTCTGGCCTCATCAAGATCAAGATAAGCCTTCCTCACCTGAAACGGCACAGCTTCATCAGCAAAGCGTTTTTTCTCAGCAAGCTTGTTGTATTCTGCAAGAGCTTCATTCACCCTGCCATTGGTAATGCCGAAATCAAACGACCACTTCATGCCGAGAAAAACAGCGCCGTACGAAGAATTAAAATAATCGTTAATGTATGGGTTTTCAACTTTGTCGCGATTGGTGGCAGCTGCGCCCACGATCTTTGCACCCAGGAAAATCTGGGGATAGTAGTTGCTCTTTTCAGCCTCAACCAGTGCGCTGCGCGCTGCAAGGCCTTCCTTGAGCTGCGCAAACTCCGGCCTCATCTCTTTTGATCTTGCCATATAGGTATCAACAGGCTCAGGAGTTATATCGAGCGGCCTGAGGTCGTTTTCAGCGATATCAAAATCAGTACCGCGCTTCAGTCCCATGCTCGTCATAAGTGCATCGCGCGCAATAGCAAAGCCCTTTTCAGCCTCATTGAGATTTCTCATCACCTCGCCCATGTACGAGCGAAGCTTGTATACATTCGCTTCATCTGCCCATGGAGATTCGTTCTTGATCTGCTTCTCTGCCTTGTCAATGGACCTTTCAAGATCATCCTTCACCTCAAGCAGAAGTCTTTTGATCTCTTTTGCCATAAGCATGCCGTTGTAGAGCTCCTTGATTCTGAGCGCTATATCAGCGGTCTTCTTTTTTACAGCAGCCTCTGATGCCTTTATACCGCCTGATGCTGCTTCATTGTAAGAACTTATTTTCCCGAATGTGTATATCGGCTGGATTACTGTTGCATCGAGCCTGCCGAAAACACCATCGATTGATGTACCCACTGATGTCTGAACTGTTGGATTCAGATGTTCGTATTTAGCCCGCGGCGACGGCCCTGCGATTGCGAGCGCATCTATCTGTGGATATTTTGCAGCCTCTGCCTGTTGTTTCTTTGCCTTGTATACATCAACATCAAAACGCTCTTCTCCGATCTCAGGACTTATGGCAAGAGCCATTTCAAGACACTCCTGAAGAGTATACTTTCTGGTCTGATCTGCCTCAGCATACGCAAAAGAGACAAAAACAAACGCTGCAATAAAAACAGTCATCAATAGCGATATCCTGCATTTGCCCATGGCTTCCTCCTAAACCTTTCCAAATACATATTTGCCGATAAGTTCTTCAATATCAACAGGAGATTCCGTCTCTCTTATCGTCCCGCCGTTTTTAACGAATTTTTCACTTCCGCCAGGACTAATAAGTATATATTTTTCTCCTATCAAGCCTTTTGTGCGAACAGCTGCTATTGCATCATCCTGTATTTTTATGCCGTCCCTTATACTGAACTTCATCAATGCCTGATAATCCTTGTCCAGAACAACATCCTTTACCTTGCCCACCTCAACTCCTGAAATTTCAACAACAGCGCCAGACTTGATTCCGCCGGCCTTGTCGAACTTGGCATACACAGTATAACCTGCGCTTCCAATAACCTCCATTTTGCCGAGCTTGATCGACAGATAGCCCAAGGCGAGCAGTCCGATCAGAAGAAATATCCCGACCGAGAGTTCTGTATCTATTTTTTTCATAACTCCTCCAGAAAAGTAATCAACCTATTGTCATTATCGGTCCGGTCTGTCCGCCGGATATAAACTGCTGCACAACAGGGTTGGTGGAGTTTCTCACCTCATCAGCAGTACCGCACTGGACGATCACTCCCTGATGGATAACAGCTACCCTGTCAGCTATATCGAATATCTCGGGTATCTCATGACTAATTATAATGCCAGTGAAGCCGTACTTCTGCTGGGTAGTTTTAATTAGTCTGTGTATTGAGTTCAGCGTAATCGGGTCCAGGCCGGTTGTTGGCTCGTCAAAGAGCACAATTGAAGGCTCTGATATGAGAGCCCTCGCAAGGCCGACCCTCTTGCGCATTCCGCCGCTGATCTCAGCAGGATATTTATGGCCCATGCCGTTCAGACCAACATCCTCGAGTGCATCGGCAACCTTTGACTCTATCTGCTCTTTTGAGAGCTTAGTCTTTTCAGCAAGCGGAAAGGCTGTGTTTTCGTATACAGTCATGGAATCAAAAAGCGCTCCGCCCTGAAAAAGGACCCCCACTTTGTTGCGTATAACATCAAGCTCATCCTGGCTCATATTAACGATATCGCGTCCGTCAACGAGAATTTCTCCGCTGTCCGGCTTTAGAAGGCCGATCAGGTGTTTGAGCAGAACGCTCTTGCCGCCGCCGCTCATTCCTATTACAGCAATAAGCTCGCCGGCATTTATTTCGAGGTCAACGCCTCTGAGCACCTGCTGTCTGCCAAAAGATTTTCTGAGCGCATTTATCTTTATCATTTACTTTTCCTAAAGCAGCACTGATCCGAGGAAGTAGTCCCATACAAGTATGAGCACTGATGAAAGCACAACTGCCTGCGTTGTCACTCTGCTAACACCTTCAGCTCCATAGCCTGAGTAGAAACCCTTGTAGCAGCAGACCCACGAGACGATCAAGCCGAATGATATTGATTTATACAATCCGATCCGTATGTCAGTCATGGTCACAAATACATCAATCTGTGAAAAGTAAGTGCCTGGGCTGAGGCCCAGCAGTTTGACAGCAACAATATAGCCGCCGAATATGCCTACAACATCAAAGATAGCTGCAAGCAGTGGAAAGACTATCAGGCTCGCAACAAAGTTCGGCACTATGAGATAGCGGAACGGATTTAATGCCATGGAGATGAGCGCATCGATCTGCTCTGTGATGCGTTTTATGCCTATCTCCGCGGATATTGCAGAACCAGCCCTGCCTGTTATCATCAGCGCAGCTAGCACCGGTCCGAGCTCCCTTATAAGACTGAGGGCAATGGCCGGACTCAGAAGGGCCTCTGATCCGAACTTTCTCAGGGTGTAGTAAAGTTGCAGCGCCAACACCATGCCGGCAAATGCGCCTGTCAGCAATATTACTATCATGGATTTACTGCCTATGAAGCGAATCTGTTTGAGCAGCAGGCTGAACTTGAAAGGTGGTGCAAATGTGTAGTAGACAGTACGGGATAAAAATATGAACATGTGGCCCATGCTTCTGACCACATCCAAACCCCAGGCCCCCAAAGGTCTTATTATGTTTTCAGCAATATTCATATGTCATATATATTCGAATGTATCAATTAATTCTTTAAAAATCAGGATCTGCATACAACAACAGCATCCGTCACTTCGACAAGCCCTTTTGCCGCAATAATACATATTTCATCAAGCATTGACATGATTTTTTCTTCAGTATCTATGACCTCGATTTTTACAGGCATCGTAGCTGACAGGTCGATCAACTTTGCCCTGTGCAGTACGCCGCTGCTGCCGTATCCAGCGATGCCCCTGAAAACGCTCGCTCCTGAAGCATGCACTCTTGAGCAGAGATCCAGCACAGCCTCATATGCCGGCCTGCCTTCGTGCTTTGTGGTCTCATCAAGGTAAACTGTTATCTTCTTTCTCTTTTCCTGTCTCATATCCTCACCTATACAAGCCGCGCCAGGGCTTCACCAATTTTAAGCGATACGAATCCGACGACAACACTCAAAAAAATATTCAGCGCTGCAACTAACTGCTCCCCATCCTTGAGCAGTTCAGAGGTTTCGTACTCGAACGCTGAAAAAGTGGTATAAGCGCCGAGAAATCCGATGCATATGAATGACCGTATATTAGGATTTACGAGCATCCTTTCTGTCAGCAGGGTCATAACAAGGCCTATCATAAAGCAGCCGGTCATGTTGATCAGGAACGTACCCAAAGGAAAATTTCTGCCCCACCCCTGTCCTATCCATGAAGAAAGGGCATATCTGGCAATAGCTCCGAAAAAACCGCCGGCTCCTATATATAAATAAGTCCTCATAATAATTATAGTTTTAATTCTAACATATGCCTGCTCCATAATATCTCTTAAAATTCATCCTGTGTTATGATCCATATCATGAAATATCTTCATATAAAAATTAACGCTTCAGAAAATGCAAGGGAACCGCTTATAGCCCTGCTAAAAGAGCTTGGAATGAACGGCATACATGAAGATGAGCTCATAAATGCGTATTTTGATGAACAGGCTGATTATCAAAATATCTTCGCATCAATCAAAGAGCTAGAGAAGCATCTTGCGATTGACAATCCTGAATCAAGGATGGATATTGTTCATCAATACCTTCCTGAGACTGACTGGAACGAGGAGTGGAAGAAGAGCTTCACTCCGATTAAAATCGGCAACACGCTGGTGATAACTCCACCCTGGCTTGCAACCGATGGAACGCGCACTGAGATAATCGTTGATCCTGCAATGGCATTCGGCACAGGCCACCACGAGACAACCCGGCGCTGCCTTGAGCTGATTGAAAAACACGCTTCAGATACTGATCCGACAGATTTTCTCGACCTCGGCGCAGGCACAGGAATACTCTCCATAGCAGCTTCAAAACTGGGCTTCAAAAGAGTGATTGCGATAGACAATGATGCAATGGCGTATGATGCAGCACAAATCAACAGGGAGCTGAACAGGCTCAACAATATTGATATTGTACTCGGCACAATATCATATGCAAACGGCATTTTCTCGATGATTGCCGCGAACCTGATATCAGAGACACTTATAGAAAACGCATCCGCAATAAGCAGCCTTGTTGCAGATCATGGAGTGCTGATTCTATCTGGAATGCTCGATGGACAGCAGGCTGATGTAATTAATGCCTATACCGGATCAGGCATGGCACATAAGGAAACATTCAGGGATGACAAATGGATAACATTGCTGTTCAGAAAACCCTGATATCTTCAGACCGCTGCACCGCACATACATGAAGAGCGATCCAGCTTTGTGTGCTTTACATGATGCGGCATAACCATATTCCGTCCTGCCTTCTTTGCCATATACAGCATTCTGTCAGCATCTATAACAAGACTCTCTATGTCTGATGACTTGTTCATGCTCGCCACTCCGAAGCTTGCGGTATATGTCAGGCCTTCGCCTCCGACCTTCAGAACCCTGGAGCTGAATTTCATCCTTAAACGCTCTGCCAGGCCGATGGCTATATGATGACTTGTGTTGGGAAGAACTATGATAAACTCCTCGCCGCCGTATCTGGATATATAATCGCTTTTTCTTATTGAAGAAATTATCAGTTCAGATGCGTCTTTAAGCACTTTGTCACCGGACTGATGCCCGTAAGTGTCATTTATCTGTTTGAATCTGTCTATATCAAACATTATCAAAGAGAGATTGCCGCCATATCTTTTTGCAACAGAGATGTCGTGATCAAGATACTTGTAAAGCGCCCTCCTGTTCAGACAGCCGGTTAGCGGATCTGTTGCAGCAGCATCTTCAAGCCGCTGGATGTTTATCATATTTTCAAGAACTGTCTTCAGAGAGGAAACAATGATATTGATGATCTCATCATGATGAACGAGCCTCTTTCTGCGCGGAGCAATATATAGTTTTGCATTGAAATTTGCATCCTCAATATCGTATGAAATAAGATCAAGCCTCAACCTGCCGTCAAAATCCTCAACATCGCCATCAATCGAAAGTCGGCATATGCCGTCAAACTCATGACAGGCAAAATCAGCCTTAACCCTTGCAGCAATAATATCAGCGTGGAGCGCGGGATACACCCATACCCTAAGCTTGTCCTGCGTATTCAATGCGAGACCGAACACCTCATAATCAAGAAGATTCTTGAAGCACTCGGAGGTGCACTTAACAGCCTCCTCAATGTCATTAAGCCCATTGAGCTTGATGATGTATTTATTGAGCATCTTGTAGTCCATGCCCCTTGCAGCTGAGGTGGCAGCATTAACAGCAATGATGATATTCCGTATGGTCTTTTTTAGTATGCCTGCCTTCATTGTATATTTGAATGTTGCAATATTCAGGCCAGAACAGAACAGCTCTTAATGGGCATGACAAACAAAAAAAGCGACCGGTTAACGGAAATATTTTCCGGAGGACAGGAAGTTTTTTCTTGCTCAAACATTGAATCTGAAGTTTATTATATCTCCGTCCTTAACTTCATATGTCTTGCCTTCAAGCCTCAGAAGCCCTTTGTCCCTTGCTGCAGACATTGAACCAGAGGATATCAGGTCATCATAATGTATAACCTCTGCCCTTATGAAACCGCGTTCGATATCAGAATGAATCTTGCCTGCTGCTTTTTGCGCGCCAAGGCCTTTTGATATTGTCCATGCCCTCACCTCATCCTCCCCGACTGTGAGGAACGAGATAAGCTGGAGCAGGTCGTAGCATACATTAATAAGCCTGTTCAGAGCAGGCTCCTGTATGCCGAGGTCAGCCAGAAATGCCTGGGCATCTTCAGGGCTGAGCTGCGCAAGTTCCATCTCTATCTTTCCGCAGAGCATCACAACTTTTGTGAACTGGTCAATCGCCCTGCTTTTGATATACTCTTGTGTCAAACCGACCAAACCTGCGGACTTATCAGTGCCGAGGTCATGCTCTGCCAGGTTGACTAAAATAACCTCCGGCTTTATGGATATGAACTGGAGCGGCCGCATCAATTTCAGTTCTTCTTCATCAAAGTAAGCGCTGCGAAGCGGCAGCTCACTTTCAAGATGGCTTTTGCATTTCAGCATCAGCTTTTTTTCAGTCTCACCGGGTTTCTTGCCTTTCTTTGAAGCCTCCTCCATCCTCTGGAGCCGCTTGTCAACAAACTCAAGATCAGCAAACACAAGCTCCAGCTCGAGCGTTGCTATGTCTCTCATCGGGTCAACAGAGCCGTCAGGATGAGCGATTGACTCATTCTCAAACGCTCTTACAACATGCACAATGGCATCAGCATCCTTGATCAGATCAAAGACCCTTTTATTCTGTTCAGCATCTCCTTTTGTGAGCCCGATGTAATCAATATACTCGACTGTAGCATAGGTGGTCTTTTTGGGGTTGTACATATCCCTGAGCTTCTCTATCCTGCTGTCAGGAACCTTTACCATGCCGAAGTGCGGGTCGCCTGATACGGTTGAATAGATGGTTGTTTCGAGATTCTGTCTTGTTAGCGCATTAAATACAGTTGTCTTGCCTGAGTTGGAGAGCCCGATGATCGCTATCTTCAAGATTCCTCCTGAATACGCCTGAGCTAATAGTTTTGTTTGAACGGAGAAGGTTTTTCACGCGCAAAGTTTTTAATAATCATGACTGAATTAAAGAGCCTCTGTAGCCTCATGTTTCTCTTGCGTATGCTGATTGTGTCGTTAAATGGAAATGGTTCTGCCCTGATCTCATTCTGCTTCTTTTTAAGCGCCTCAAACAGAGACCTTATGGAATCCTTGTCCATACGCTTCAAAAAAAGCGGGTTTACTGTGACAAACCCTTCAGCCACATCCGAGGCCACAGCCTCAAGGCTTCTCTTGATCAGCTCCGGCATTTTTCCTTTTCCTGTCCATAAAAACAGACAACAGAATGCCGATTTCATAAAGCAGAATAATAGGCACTGCCATAAGCGTCTGGTTGAATGCGTCAGGCGTAGGCGTAAGAAAAGCAGCAAGGATAAAGGCAATCAGAACAGAATATTTTCTGTTGCGGGCAAGTGTCCTGGTGGAGATTATATTCATCCTTGTCAAAAAGAGAATGATGATCGGAAGCTCAAATACCAGTCCGAATGCGAGTATGAATTTAAGACAGAAATCAGCATACTGGCCCACAGAGAGCATAGGCATAAGAAAATCGCCGACCTTGTAAGTGAGCAGAAAGCTCATTGCAAAAGGCAGGACTATAAAAAAACAGAATGCAGCTCCAATCAGAAAGAGCAGAGTTGCTGAAACGATAAACGGCAGGACATATTTTTTTTCCTTGTTGTGCAGTCCTGGAGAAATAAATCGCCATAGCTGCGAAAAGATCACTGGCAAAGCCATCACTATACTGGCCACAAAAGCTATTTTTATATTCATCCAGAAGGCCTCTGCCGGCCCCAGAAAAACGAGCTTCATGTCCTTGAGCTTGTCCTGCGGCACAAAATTTATAAACATGTCATGCACTGAAAAATCGAGCGTGTACTTCAGCGGGAACATGAGCGAACGGAATATCTCTTCTGAAAAGGTGAATGTCACGATAAATGTCGCAAGCACTGCCACGAGAGATACGATTATGGTCTTCCTTAGGTCTTCAAGGTGTTTGGTGATCGGCAGCTTGTCAGTGAGCATCAGGCAGCACCTTCTGTGCCTTTATCACTTTTTTTCTGTGGTGTTTCCGTTTTATCCTGTGCTGTCTCGGTTGGCGCTGGTTTTTCTTCAGGCTCCATGTCACCATAGCCGCTCGCAAAATCCGATGACTTGTCATCAGATGAATCGCATGATGCAGCCTCACTGTCAGCAGGGGTATGCTCCATCTGAGAGGTCTCTTCAGATGATTCTTTGTGAGCGCCATTTTGCTGCTCCGGGGTGATAATGCTGCCCAGCGCAACGGACTCTTTTATTTCCTTTAGTTCCTTGAGTCCTTCTGATTCAGTGATCTGGTGCATCTCAGAATCCATCTGTTCCTTGACGCCCTGCATGGCGCGTTTCAGCTCATTCATCCCGCGTCCGAGAGTACGTCCTATTTCCGGTAATTTTTTAGGACCGAAAACAAGAAGCGCCACAATGAATATTACGATTAGTTCCTGAATTCCCAGATCAAACATAGTTTGGTATTATAGCACAAAATCACTCTTCAATAACTTTATGAATCCTGATCTTTTCTGTGGGGAGAATAAAGTTGATCGAGAACATGAGCCTGAAGTCAGGGGTCCGGTTTTTTATGTCAAACCCGGCTCCTATTGTTGTAAATATATTATCAGCTGCCTGCGCCCTATAACCAAGCCGCCACTCAACCATATTGATCTTGTTCTTGTCGAACTCTTTTTTACCGATCAATTCAACAAGCACTGTAGACCTGCTGGACACAGCCAGCTCAGCGCCTGTATTCAGAGCGTATTCATCATGCAGCCCCTGTTTGACGGGCTTGAAGTACAGAAGATTAAGGTGGCCCTTAAAAGGCCCGACTTTTTTGGTCAGTATAAGTCCGCCGCCGATTCTGCCCTCTGTTGTAAACTCATCCTTGCCTAAATAACCGGAGACAGTAAGCAGATATGCGACGCTGGGCAGAGCAGCATTGCCGTCAAATATTCTATGTTTGAACCCGAAGGCAAAATCCTCGAATCCATCCACCCTGTCCTGCCAGTCAAGAACATATGGCAGTGCTGCGCTCAATTCGATGTTGTTTTTTAGTCCATATGCGAACTGAAAATTTGTTCTGTAGAAGTCAGGGCCGTTCACCTTCTCAAAGGCAAACCCGGCATCAAACTTGTTTTCTTTCAGGGTCTCTGTGCTAAAAGTGGAGAATACTCCGTATGGGGCCAGCGGCTGTAGACCCTTGACCTCATAGCTTTCTGCGGAAACGGCAAAAAAAACCGCCGGTATGAGTATGGCGAGCAGTCTTCTCATTTGTGTTAGAGAATATCAGAAAAGGCCGGCACTGTCAAACACACTGACTACTTACCGAACGGGCAGTGCGGATAAATGCATGTATCACACGCAAGGCAAAGACCGCCATGACCGTATTGAGCTATCTCTTTTCTGCCTATCCTGTCACCGGCAAGCACGCGCGGAAGCACAAGATCGAATATCGTTGTCCTATGGTACATGCCGCATGCAGGAATGCCGAGCACAGGTATCTCTAAGCCCTCAGGATTACTTAGGTAAGCTATCAGAAACATTGC
The DNA here is from genome assembly GCA_021371915.1 of Nitrospiraceae bacterium. Classification (GTDB taxonomy): domain Bacteria; phylum Nitrospirota; class Thermodesulfovibrionia; order Thermodesulfovibrionales; family Dissulfurispiraceae; genus JAFGXL01. Next base: position 2,511 of record JAJFVG010000047.1, on the reverse strand, counting down.
GCCGGGCAGCACGGACGCTCCATAGCATATGTCGGAAGCGCCGAGTTTTCTGATTGCAAATCGTGTTACATCATCCGGATCAACAGACATGCCGCCGGTTGTAATAAGCAGATCAGCTCCTGCCTCGACCAGTTCTCTCAACTTTTTCTCGATAAAAGCCTCATCATCAGGAGCATAGTGCAGACCGACTATCTCTCCATCAAATGCCTTGATCTTTTCCTCAATTACAGGCCTGAATGCATCCTTTATCCTGCCGTGGTATACCTCATTGCCTGTTATAACTACTCCTGCACGCGGCTTCCTCAGCTTCATTACTTCTATCACAGGATAGTTGCTGCGGGCAATGCTGACAGCCTCATCAACAGCGCCTTTTTTCACTACAAGCGGTATTGCCCTTGTGCCGGCAACAAGCCTGTCTTTATTTACAATTGTGTTGTTATGAAGTGTTGCGCACATAACCTCGCCTGTCTCATTGAACTCTGCAAGCGCCTCGATGTTGATTTTGAGCAGGCCGTTTTCAGATGCCAATATATTTATCTTGCCTTCTTTAGGCTCGCCTTCAATATGCACGCAATTTCCCATAAGTGCATTGGCAAGAGCGTGCGCAGCATCATCCTCATGCATCTCATCATCTGCCACTGACAGCACATAAAGATGCTCTTTGCCCAGGCTTCTGAGCCGCTCTATATCATCATTTTGAATGATGTGGCCTTTACGAAAAGCCCTGCCCTTGAAGCAGTCCTTTTTGACTTCTGTAATATCGTGCGCAAGCACCATTCCCACTGCCTCTGCTACCCGCACAACCATCACGCCAGGACGTTCTTTTATATCGGCCTGTTTAAGATCGCACATACTGCCCCCTTAAAAACAGCTATCTCTGTCCGAATATATCCGCAAAACGGTTATCCACCATCTCTTTGATACCTTTTTCGAGCTCTTCATATTTTTTCAGGAACGATCTGGCAGCATCCGTGAGAACAGCGCCGCCGCCATTGATGCCGCCTGCCTGTCGCTCGACAAGTTTAATACCCAGGCGCTCTTCCATTGCCTTTATATAGCTCCATGCCTTGCGGTACGAGATATTGATCTCTTTGGCTGCTCTGTTTATAGACCCATATCTCTCTACAGCAGTGAGCAGGAACTCCCTGCCTCTGCCGAATACCGGCTCTCCGTCAATCTCTATCCAGAGTTTTGATCTTATCTCAATGCCGTTGTGACTTTTCCGCATAACGAGCCTCCAAAAAAAGTCAGTCCAGGCTGACAGCAGAATAATAACATTTTTGATCACAGCTTTTGCAAAGAATTTTGCCGCCTGTTTCGATGTCCCGCATATCCTGCACATATTCTCCGCAGGCGTCGCATCGCACCCTCTTGAGCGGCCTTCCAGGCATATCCTCAGGCTTAATATCCACCTGCACATCCATTATGTCAAACAATTCATCATCAGTCATAACCTTGTATGCCTCAAGCTGGGCTGTGTACTTGTTTTCCATCTCAGGGAAAAGTTCCTTTGCCTTTGCTCTTGCATCCTCGCGGGCTATCAGACGAACAGCCCTGCCTGTTTTGATATTCGAAAAGGTGGCTGCCATCTTGCCAAGATCAACAAACTTCATTGTGCGGTGGCCGAGACTGCATCCTGTTACAGACTGGATAGCGTCAGTAGCGCATCTGTCAATTTCTACAAACACGATTATGCTCTTTCTGTCTTTACCCCTGGGGTCTTCTATGCCTGTAAGTTTCAGCCCGAGCATGGACATCCTTACTCCGAGCACCTGGCCCGGGCAGAGATGCCCATGCACCCTGACTGATTCCTGCAACAGCGATTCGAATGTTCTGTCCTGCATATTCATCTATTTTAATTTAATCTTTCCGACTCTATCCAGCATGTGTATTGAATCAATGAACCTTATCTGCCTCGATATATTGGAAAGCGCTATTGTATGAGTCCTTGCGCCTCCGCCAAAAAAGCTGACACCTTCAACTATGTCGCCCTTTGTCACGCCGCTCGCAACGAAAATTATATCCTTGCCCGGGGCAAGGTCATCTGTTGTGTATACTTTGTCTTCGCTGAGATCAACGCCCATTGCGCTAGCCCTCTTTTTCTCCTCTTCACTTCTCCATCTCATCCGGGCCTGTATCTCGCCGCCGAGGCATTTTATAGCAGCAGCAGATAGCACGCCTTCAGGCGCGCCGCCTATTCCCATAAGTGCGTGAATGCCTGTGCCTTCAACAACAGCAGCAATCGCCGGCGTTATGTCGCCGTCTGTAATCAGTTTTATCCTTGCGCCGGTTGCCCTTACATCCTTGATTATCTGTTCATGTCTTGGCCTGTCGAGTATAACAACGACCAGATCATCGATGTCCCTGTCCTCTGCCTTGGCAATGGCCATGAGGTTGTCCTTGACAGAAGCCCTGATATCAACTACTCCTTTTGCGCTAGGCCGTACAACAAGTTTTTCCATATATGTGTCCGGACAGTGCAGAAGTCCATTTCTCTCTGCAATAGCCATA
>JAJFVG010000029.1 GCA_021371915.1 Nitrospiraceae bacterium | reverse complement strand
CTGATCGGCGGAGACCCCGGGATAGGCAAATCACCGCTACTGCTACAGACAATAGCAAAACTTGCTGACAAGAATATGACTGTTCTTTATGTATCAGGCGAGGAGTCACCTGAGCAGATAAAGCTGCGTGCAGAGAGGCTTTCGATAGACTCTGACAAAATAATTCTGCTTCCTGAAACAGTGATTGAAAACATCATATCAGCTGCAAAGGATATAAAGCCCTCTGTCATGGTTATAGACTCGATCCAGACAGTTTACACTGACGAACTAACATCAGCGCCCGGCTCTGTCGGACAGATAAGGGAATCAGCAGCAAAACTGATGTTCTTCGGCAAAAAATCAGACCTGCCTGTATTCCTTGTCGGCCATGTTACAAAAGACGGGGCAATAGCAGGCCCAAGAGTGCTTGAGCATATTGTTGACACAGTGCTCTATTTTGAGGGCGACAGGGGACACTCATTCAGGATATTGAGGACAATAAAGAACCGCTTCGGCTCCACAAACGAGATCGGCGTCTTTGAGATGACAGACAGCGGACTTACGGAGATAACAAATCCGTCCGAGCTTTTTTTATCAGAGCGGCCTACAGATGCATCAGGCTCAACAGTTGTGGCGAGCATGGAAGGCACAAGACCCCTGCTTGTAGAGGCGCAGGCCCTTGTATCACCAACAACATTCGGCATGCCGCGCCGCACAAGCATGGGCATAGACTTCAACAGACTGAATCTGCTTATCGCTGTGCTCGAAAAAAAGGCAGGCCTGCATCTTGGAGCAATGGATGTCTTCATAAACATAGTAGGCGGTCTCCGGATTACAGAGACTGCAACAGACCTGGGGCTGATAGCTGCCATAGCCTCTTCATTCCGCGAAATACCCATACCGGCTGGCACATTCTTTTTTGGCGAGGTCGGGCTTTCAGGAGAAGTGCGCGCAGTAGCTCACGCGGAAGCAAGACTTAAAGAGGCCTCAAAAATAGGATTCAAAAACGCTGTCATACCAAAAGGCAACGCAGACAGGCTCAAGCACAACTTCGGCATGAATATAACAGGAGTAAAAAATGTTGATGAAGCGCTCCAGTACATCAGAAATTGAGATAAGACCCAGGCATATACTGCTGCCGTTTCTTATCATCGCAACCATTCTGCTCAGTTCATGCTCAATAAAAAAGCCTGCGCTGCCTGATATGACAGGCGTATCCTTTTCTCAGTACATGGCAAGGCTGAATGACATACAGAGCATAAACGCCTCAATGGGAATGGGATATGAAGCAGGCGAAATAACAATGTCTGGAGACGCAGCGCTCGAACTTACAGGCAGCAGTCTTGATATGAGGATATACCATCTCGGTTTTCTTGCAGCAGAGATCAAGGAACAAAACGGAGTTGTAAACAGCAAGCCAAGACTGAGCAGGGACAGGGCTCTGCTGCTTGTTGATGGAATAAAATACGGCTTCTTCTGGTGGAGGCTCAATGGCTTTGACCTTTCAGAAACAGATACCGCATTTATTCTTGCCAATCCCTCACGAAAGGTTGTTGTGGACAAAAAGACCTACCTGCCGATTGAGCAGACGATCTTTCTTGATAACGGCGGGCAGGCTGTGATCCATTATCAAAACCCGCAAAAAACAGATAATGATGCTGATGTTAAATCAGACCTCAGCTGGTACCAGTCAGAGATGACTCTGAAATACAAAAAACATACTGTAACAACCTACATCAGGTCTTATACTGCATCAAAAACAATTCCGCTGAAAAAAGAGCAATAAAAAAAGAGGGCCCGCTCAGCGGGACCTCTTCCAAAAAATCTTATCCGAGTCTTTTTTCCGCTGCCTTCCAGTCGATATTCTTGAAAAATGCGTTTATGTAGTCAGCCCTTTTAAGTCCGTAGTCGAGCATAAAAGCGTGCTCAAACACATCCATGATGAGGATCAGTCTGCACCCTGCAGGATGGCCTCCGTCATGCTCACCTATCCATGAGTTGAAGAGCCTGTCCCCTGCTGC
>JAJFVG010000026.1 GCA_021371915.1 Nitrospiraceae bacterium | reverse complement strand
TTCTCCGCCTTTACCGAAGCTGCAACAGACGCTGCCACATCATCAGCATTGACGTTGAAGGTCTCTCCGTTGAGGCCGCCGCCTATGGGTGAAATTACAGGGATGAACCCTTCGCGCTCAAGTGCATTGAGTATGTCAGGGGATACATGCTCCACTTCACCGACAAGCCCTATGTCTATGCTCTCGTCATCCTTGCCTGTTGAGCGTTTGAGCAGCTTCTTTTTTGCGAGTATAAGGCCGCCGTCCTTGCCGCTAAGACCCACTGCCTTGCCGCCATGCGCATTGATGAGCGCCACTATCTCCTTGTTCACAAGCCCGCCCAGCACCATCTCCACTATGTCCATGGTCTCTTCGTCAGTTATGCGCTGGCCATGCACAAAGACAGGCTCCTTGCCCATGCGCTTCATGGTATCGCTTATCTTCGGGCCTCCTCCATGCACTATAACAGTGCGTATGCCTATCAGGTTGAGAAGCACTATGTCGCTCGCAAACGGAGCCTTGAGTTCTTCCTTCACCTGTGCAGCGCCTCCGTATTTGATTACAAAGGTCTTGCCATAGAACTTTTTTATGTACGGCAGGGATTCGGTAAGTGCATTGGCCTTTTCTATGAGTCTCTTCATCGCGCTCTCTCCTGAAGATTTTTGTCTCTATTATACAATCATACGCTCAACAATCAACGTTTTTGTATATGTAATGCTGATCTTGTATTTAGAGCTGCTGTTCATGCTTCGTTATAAGCACAGGGTATCCCTCTTCAGCAAGCTGCCTGCCCAGCACAACTGCATCATCCTTTGCCTTGAACTTTCCTATCCGCACTCTGTACCACGAGTTGCCGTTCACATTGGCCTGCATGATGTATACATTCTGGTACTTTAGTTCGAGTCCGAGCTTGAGCCGCTTTGCATTGCCCTCATCCTTGAAAGAGCCTATCTGTATGGTAACTGTTCCGATTGCTCCTGAATATTTCACATACTTCACATAGCGCATATCCCTGCCTGTTGCCTCGATGTTTACAAGGGCTGTGCCAGTGCCTATCATCTCTATGCCCATAGCAGCGCCGTAAGACATGTCCAGGTCCCTGCCTGCAACAAAAGGCCCCCTGTCATTAACAATGCATTCCACCTCAAGATTGTTGGCAGTATTAACTACCTTCAGCCTGGTTCCAAACGGCAGCTCCTTGTGCGCGCAGGTCATGCCGTGCATATTGTATATTTCGCCTGATGCAGTAGGCTTGCCATGAAAGTCGCGGCCATACCATGATGCAATCACCTGCTTTCTGTACTGCTCATATTCAGACTGCGGCTGGGACAAGCTAGGCTTCTGCTGACTGGTTACAGCAGGCTCCCTGGTCTGCGGTTTTTGTTGCGGTATCTGCTGCGTGCCTGCAACAGTGCCCGAATCAGTGTCAGATGGTATCACAACCTGCCTTGTGCCCGAGCAGGCTGTTAAAACAAGCGATGCCAAAAACAGAATTACAGCAAACACAAGACTACCCGTGCGGAATACAGGCATCAAATCCCTCCTCAAAAATCAGAGAATGTATCTGCTCAAATCCTCATCACTGACTATTCCTGACAGCTTTTCCTGAACATACTTTCTGTCTATCCCGACCTTTGCGCCCTGCATTTCAGGGGCATTGAACGAAACATCCTCAAGCAGCCTTTCAAGAGCTGTATGCAGCCTTCTGGCCCCTATATTCTCGGTCTTTTCATTCACAGAAACCGCGATGGCAGCAAGCTCGTCAATAGCCTCTGTCATAAACTCTATCTCAACGCCCTCTGTTTTCATCAGCTCCACATACTGTTTTGTGAGCGCATTGTGCGGCTCTGTAAGTATCCTCACAAACTCGTCCTTGCCGAGCGCATCGAGCTCAACCCTTATCGGGAATCTGCCCTGCAGCTCTGGTATAAGGTCTGACGGCTTTGCAACATGAAAAGCACCCGCAGCTATGAACAGGATGTGGTCCGTATTGACTGTGCCGTGCTTTGTGGATACTGTTGATCCTTCCACAATCGGCAGCAGGTCTCTCTGCACGCCTTCGCGCGACACATCAGGCCCCTGACCGTGGCCCCTTGATGCAACCTTGTCAATCTCGTCTATGAAAACTATGCCTGTCTGTTCAACGCGGGTTATAGCCTCTTTAGTCACCTTGTCCATGTCGATCAGCTTGTTCGCCTCTTCATTGGTCAACATGACCAGGGCCTCTGCAACCTTCACCTTTTTGCGCTTGGACTTCTCAGGCAGGAAGTTGCCTAGCATCTCCTTGAGGTTTATCTCCATCTCCTCAAGCCCCACATTCGACATGATGCCGAACGGAACTGTCTTTTCCTTTACCTCTATGTCTATGTATCTTGTATCGAGCTTGCCGTCCCTGAGCTGCTGTCTCAGGCGCTCTCTTGTCTCTTTATGCTTCTCTTTTTCTTTCTCCTTCTCATCATCCAAAGACGAATTCTTTGAACTACGCTGCGGCGGAAGCAGCAGGTCCAAAATACGCTCCTCAGCTAGGCCCTTTGCCTTTTCCTGCACCTTTTCTATGTGTTCGGACCTGACCATGCTCATGGATATTTCTGTGAGGTCTCTTATCATGGATTCAACATCGCGGCCCACATAGCCCACCTCTGTAAACTTGGATGCCTCCACCTTCAGAAACGGCGCTGCCGCCAGCTTTGCGAGCCTGCGTGCTATCTCTGTCTTGCCGACTCCGGTGGGGCCGATCATGATTATGTTTTTCGGAAGCACCTCATCCCGCAGGTCTTCAGAGAGGCGCTGCCTCCTCCATCTGTTTCTGAGCGCTATGGCAACTGCCCTTTTAGCCTTGTCCTGGCCTATGACAAAACGGTCAAGCTCCTGAACTATTTTTTTCGGCGTGAGATTATCCATCCAGCTCCTCGATCGTGATATTTTTGTTCGTGTAAATGCATATGCCGCCTGCTATCTCCATAGCCTTTTTGACTATCTCCAGGGCGGACAGTTCGGTATTTTCAGCCAGCGCTGTTGCTGCTGCCTGGGCATACGGCCCTCCTGAACCTATTGCAGCCACTCCTGTCTCAGGCTCTATCACATCTCCGTTTCCGGAGATGATGAGGGTATGCTCTTTGTCCGCTATTATCAGAAGTGCTTCAAGTCTTCTGAGTATCTTGTCTGTTCTCCAATCCTTTGCCAGCTCAACAGCAGCCCTTGTTATGTTGCCCCTGTATGACTGGAGCTTTGACTCGAATTTTTCAAAAAGCGTGAACGCGTCAGCAGTAGCTCCGGCAAAGCCGGCTATCACCTTGTCATCGTACATACGCCTTGTCTTTTTTGCGTTGTGCTTGAGCACAGTGCTGCCGAGCGTCACCTGTCCGTCGCTCGCCATCGCGACCTTGCCGTTTCTTCTTACGCACAATATGGTTGTTGCATGAAACATCGATACCTCCCTGCTGCTATATGCCGGATCTATTCTCCATCCTTTTTGCTTAGCGGATGAGCATTGTCATAAACCTGCATCAGATGGCTTATGTCCAGATGGGTATATTTCTGTGTTGTGGAGAGCGAGCTGTGGCCCAGCATCTCCTGTATTGATCTCAAATCAGCGCCGCCCATAAGCAGATGTGTCGCAAATGTGTGTCTGAGCGTGTGCGGCCCGATCTGGCCCTCTATGCCTGCTGTGCGCGCGTACTTTACCACTATCCTGCGCACCTGGCGGTCTGTGAGCCTGCCGCCTGTTGTACTGAGGAAGAGCGCCTTTTCTCCATCTTTGTAGAACCTGCTTTTTCTGTAAACCATTCTCTCAACAATGTATGACTTGAGAGCCTCGAGCGCCTTGTTGCCGACAGGCACTATGCGCTCTTTTTTCCCTTTGCCCCTTGCCTTGACGAGTCCTTCTTTTATGTTCAGGTCATCCACGTCAAGTCCGGCAAGTTCGCTCACTCTAAGACCGCTGGAATATAAAAGCTCCAGTATGGCTCTGTCCCTTACCGGCCGCAGACCAATTCCTTGCGGCTGCTGCACAAGGTTGAAGGAGTCATCAACAGTCAGAAAATTCGGCAGCAGCTTTGGATTTTTCGGAGAAGGCACCATCCTTGCGGGATTAAGCTTTATCCTGCCCTCCCTGTAAAGGTATGAGAAAAATGATCTTACGCTGGCAAGTTTTCTCGATACAGTGCTCTTTGAGCTGCCGTTCATTATCAGCCCTGATACATACCCTCTTATCTCCACCTGGGTTATGCTGTCAGGACGGTCAGACCCGCATGAGCAGACCTCACAGAAGTCCTTCAGGTCTTTTTCGTAGGCCCTGATGGTGTGGGCTGACGCGCCTCTTTCCACCTCAAGGTACTGGATGAATTTTGATATGCATGATGCAAGATCGTTTTTCGGCATTTTTCCCTTTGCTAAACTCGTTCAGCCGGCAATGCTTTATAAATATACTCTGCCCAGTGGCTTAAAGCAATATCAGCCATCGTGCGCCTCTTCTCTTTTTTGTCCCTGAGCCGGACAACGTCAGGATGCTGCTCAATAAGCCCGAAGTTGATATTGCTCGGCTGAAAAACATCAGGGTCTGCTTTTGTTATATGAGCTATCAGCGCGCCATGCGCTGTTGTGCGAGGAGGCACAACAGCCTCTTTGCCGGACAATCTTTTTGTTGCATTGATGCCCGCAATAAAACCCATTGCTGCTGACTCTATATATCCCTCGACTCCGGAGAGCTGGCCTGCAACATACACATGAGGTCGCTGCTTAAGGCTGAGATCACTGTTAAGATGGCGTGGTGAATTTATGAATGTGTTTCTGTGAATGCTGCCAAAGCGCAGAAACTCTGCCTTGCGCAGGCCCGGTATCATGCGGAATACACGCTTTTGTTCAGGTTGCCTCAGCCTGGTCTGAAATCCAACCATGTTGTAGGCTGTCTTCTGCCTGTTTTCCTGCCTGAGCTGCACAACAGCATACGGGGTTTTGCCTGTTGAAGGGTCTTTCAGACCGACAGGTTTTAACGGTCCGAACCTGAGAGTGTCCACCCCCCTATGGGCCATCACCTCAACAGGCATACAGCCCTCAAAAACCTTTATCTCCTCAAACTCATGCGCCAGCGCAGTGTCTGCCTCAACAAGCGCGTTATAAAATGCCTCATACTCTTCCCTGCTCATCGGGCAGTTGATATAATCATCACCGCCCTTGCCGTATCTGGATGCGCAGAATATCTCAGCGCTGTTTATGCTGTCAGCATCTATGATTGGCGCGATTGCGTCATAAAAATAGAGCGAGCTGCTGCCAACAATCCGCGCGACTTCCTCAGCCATCGGCTGTGATGTGAGCGGACCTGTTGCAAGTATTGTGAGGCTGTCCGGCAGCTGCGCTACCTCCTGCCTCACGACTTTTATTCGCGGATGTGAACTGATCTTTTCAGTAATCAGTCCTGCAAATATCTCCCTGTCAACAGCCAGGGCAGAGCCTGCTGCAACTGAGGATTGCCTGGCAATCCGCATCACAAGAGAGCCGGCAGCCTCCATCTCCTTTTTGAGCAGTCCGGGGCCTGTTGTCAGCTCATCAGACCTGAGCGAATTGGAGCAGACCAGCTCAGCCAGCATATCCGTCCTGTGCGCCTCTGTATTCCTTAGCGGACGCATTTCGTAAAGCAGCACCTCTGCGCCTGCCTCAGCAGCCTGCCATGCAGCCTCGCATCCGGCAAGCCCTGCTCCTATAACAGTGAGTTTCTTTTCATGCATAATCGATCTTCAACCTTTTGGTGCAATAATTTCATTGACACTTCAAAAAATCAATGTTATAAATTATACAATTATGCTCGACAAAACAGAAAAGATATGGATGAACGGAAAGCTGGTCGCATGGGATGATGCAAAAGTCCATGTACTCACCCACACGCTTCATTACGGACTCGGCGTTTTCGAAGGCATACGTTGTTATAACACGCCAAAAGGCCCTTCAATATTCAGACTGGATGAGCATGTGCACAGGCTTTTTCAGTCAGCTCACATCTTCCTCATGGAGATTCCATATACAGAGGCCCAGATCAAAAAAGCGATTATAGACACAGTGAAGGCCAACAAACTGAAAGAGTGTTATATAAGACCGATCGTCTATATAGGTTACGGAGCCATGGGGCTTTACCCAAAAGGCAATCCGGTTGATGTCTCGATAGCTGCCTGGCCCTGGGGCGCGTATCTTGGCGAAGACGGGCTCGAAAAGGGCATAAGAGTAAAGACCTCATCTTTCATCAGAAACCATGTGAACTCAAGCATGTCCAGAGGCAAGGTCTGCGGGTACTATGTCAACTCGCAGATAGCAAAAAAAGAGGCTATATCCTGCGGATATGACGAGGCCCTGCTGCTCGACACAGAGGGGTACGTATCAGAAGGAAGCGGCGAGAATGTATTTATCGCAAGAAACGGAGCGCTCAAAACAACGCCCCTCACATCCATACTCGAAGGCATAACAAGAGACAGCATCATCGAGATAGCACGCAACTCCGGCATCGAGGTTGTTGAAGAGAGGTTTACGCGCGATGAGGTCTACATAAGCGATGAGGCATTCTTCACAGGCACTGCTGCCGAGGTTACTCCGATAAGAGAACTGGACGCTAGAAAGATCGGAGAGGGCAAGGCAGGCAAGACAACCAAAAAACTACAGGCCGCCTTCTTTGACATAGTGCGCGGCAGAAACAAAACCAAAAAATACAGCTCCTGGCTCACACCGGTAAAATAGCCTCAGGCATAACTGCACAGCAGCAACCAATTAATCCAACAGCTTTCATCCGGCAATCAAACATAGAAAAAGGGAAGACATGTTACCGTCTTCCCTGTCCGAGCAAAACCTTTGCAGGTATTGTTTTCAGATTATTTGTAGAGTTCCTTTGCTACAGGAGCGAGCAATGCATCATTCTTGAATGCGTTCATCATAGGGCTTTTTGAATCCTTTGCAGCCTTGATGAATGCATCAGCGGTCTTGTGCTTTTTCAGAAGGGTCTCTTTTGAAAATGAAGGCTTGTCGCCAGCCTTGTGGCAAGCAGCGCATTTATCCCATTCAGCAGCCATTACGACTGATGAGAATGCGATTACGAAGCATACTGCAAGTACCATTGTTACCATCTTTTTCATGTCTTTCACCACCTTTCGTTTGTACTTTTTGGCCAAAAACCAATTCACTCTTTTTATTGTAAACAGGCCAAATATTTCATGTCAAGAGAATTAATCCACTGTAAATAAACCTTGACAGTAATCAACATATACTGATAAATTACCTAAAAATCCAAAAAGAGAGCGGGGTGAGCATATTACATGCCCTCTGTAAAAGTAAAAGACACCGAGTCATTCGAGTCAGCGCTGAAGCAGTTCAAGAAGCAGTGCGAACGCGAAGGCATACTTTCAGAAATCAAAAAGAGGGAGCATTACGAGAAGCCGAGCGTCAAAAAGAAAAAGAAGATACTCGCTGCCCGTAAGAAAGCTGCCAAAAGAGTAAGGATATCATCGAGCAGATAATGCTCAAGACCGTCCGCAAATAAACGGCGCGCTCCAAACAAAACGGGAATCAAATGGAAACTGTCCTTCAAAAGCTGGACATAGAACTCAAAGAGGCCTTGAAAGCCAGGGACGAGATTAAAGTCTCCACCCTCAGGATGGTCAAGGCCTCTTTAAAAAATAAAGAGATCGAAAAGATGTCTCCCCTCTCTGGCGATGACATCATAACAGTCCTCTCCACACTCTCAAAACAGAGAAGGGAATCAATAGAGCAGTACAATGCTGCATCAAGGCCTGATCTGGCTGAAAAGGAAGAAAAAGAGCTCAGAATAATCCAGACATTCCTTCCGAAACAGCTTTCGCCACAGGAGCTTGATGAAATAATCCTGGCTGCCATAAAGGAATCCGGCGCAGCATCGCCGGCTGAAGCAGGGAAGGTGATGAAGATTGTTTCGCCAAAGACAAAAGGCCAGGCTGACGGAAAGACCGTAAACAACAGGGTAAAAGAACTGCTTACCGAAAAACAGGGCTGATCAGCGCCTGTTAATCAATAGGGACAAAAGGTGGTATCATGCTGCTCTCCGAAATCTACAACAAGGCAATAGAAACAGCCATCAATAACGATCCGCGCGGAAAGGCTGCTGTAAAAGCAGAACTTGCTGCAAGAAAAAAAGCATTTAACGATATAAAACCATCGGAAAAGGAGTTCTTTGACAAAGAGAGCCTTGCGAATCCCTATTCTGATTCAAGAATCCTGTATGGAAATGGCAGCAAACATATCAGCTCCGTAATGGTCGGCGTGGACATAGACCCTTCCGAGCTTATAATTGCTTCTACGCTCAAAACACAAAAAAAGGCTGTTGATCTTGTCATATCACACCATCCGTCAGGAGGAGCGCTCGCAAACCTTTACTCGGTCATGTACATGCAGGCAGACATACTCAGCCTGTACGGCGTTCCTGTAAACATAGCAGAGAACCTCACGGAAAGCAGGGTGCGTGAAGTGGAGCGCAAGTTGATGCCGACAAATCATACCCGCACTGTTGACGCTGCAAGACTGCTCGACATGCCGCTTATGTGTCTGCATACCGCTGCCGACAATATGGTGGCAACATACCTGCAGAAGATGTTCGACAAGAATAAACCCGCCACCCTGGATGACATAATCGGCATGCTGATGAAGATACCGGAATACAGAGAGGCCAAAAAGAATCATGCCGGACCAAAAATAGTGCTCGGTTCAGGCAGGAGAAAGGCCGGCAAAATATTTGTGGACATGACAGGAGGCACTGAGGGCGCAAAGGACATATTCCAGAGCCTTACTGCCGGAGGCGTCAACACAATCGTAGGCATGCATATAAGCGAAGAGCATAGGAAAGAGGCTGAAAAAAACCACATCAATGTCGTTATAGCAGGCCACATATCGAGCGACAACCTCGGACTGAACCTGCTGCTGGATGAGGTCTTCAAAGGCAAGCGTATCAATATCATAGAGTGTTCCGGATTCAGACGGTTCAGCAGGATCTGACCAGGGGCATGCGGCGCTGTCCGCAGATGCTGCTGACTCACCAGAAATGAAGTCAGACAATCTTATTGAAGACATAAAATCCAGGCTCAACATAGAGGATGTTGTATCCGACTATGTTGAACTGAAGAAATCAGGGCAGAACCTCAAGGGTATCTGCCCTTTTCATACTGAAAAGACCCCCTCCTTTATGGTCAATCCTTCAAAGCAGATATTTCACTGCTTCGGCTGCAACACCGGCGGCGACATGTTCACCTTTGTCATGCAGTATGAAAATATCACCTTCGGAGAAGCCGCAGAGCAGCTTGGCCGCAGGGCAGGACTCGATCTCGACAGCTACAAAGGCGCAGGCAAAAAAAACCGCGGCCTGAAGGAAAAGATATACGCGATAAACTCCGAGGCAGCTGCCCTCTTCTCTGAAAACCTGCAAGGAAACAATACAGCCATGCAGTACCTCAGGAAACGCGGCATCGAAGAAGCAACTATCAGCACATTCGGCCTCGGCTTCTCAAAGAGCGACAAAGACAGGCTCTACAGGCATCTGCGCAGCAAGGACTACACGGATGAAGACATAAAGGCATCAGGGCTCGTATTCTTCGGCGACAGGGGGCCGCTCGATTTTTTCAGGAACAGGCTCATGTTCACCATTACAGACCAGCAGTCAAGGATCATCGCATTCGGAGGCAGGGTAATGCAGGCTGAAAGCAGCCTGCCGAAATACATCAACTCATCAGACAGCCCTGTATTCAAGAAAGGCGAGACCTGCTACGGCCTGTCACAGGCCAAAAACAGCATCACCCAGAAAGGCTACTGCATAATAGTGGAAGGCTACTTCGACGTTATAATGTGCCACCAGCACGGCATACAGAATGTAATTGCCCCTTTGGGCACTGCGCTCACTTCCGGACATCTCGCAAGGCTGAAGCGCTTCACAAACAAGATACTGCTGGTTTTTGACGGAGACCCCGCAGGCGTATCTGCAACAAAGAGGTCTCTTGAGCTGCTCTTTGCAGAAGCATTCATATCCAAAATACTCTTGCTGCCAAAAGGCGACGACCCTGACACCTTTCTGAGGGCAAAAGGCGCTGCATCCATGCGCAGCGCAATGGCAAAGGCCATCACGCCTGCTGACTTCATGCTAAGGACAACAAAAGACCGGCTCGCTGCTGTGCGCGAAACATTGAAGATGCTTAATGCCTGCCCGGATCATCTGCTCAGGGATGAGACAATACGCCAGCTTGCCGACAGATCAAAAATAAACGAGTCAGCACTGAGAGATGAGCTGATCAGCTCATCAAAAAAATCACAGCACTCAGCCAGACCAGGCGATGTTGCTGCATCACGGCGCAGTACAGTCATGGCCAACACAGAGGAAGAACTGCTGCTGAACATAGCGCTCGGCATACCTGACGCTGCTGAACAGATAATCAAAAAACTGGACTTGTCTCATATAGAAACACCTATAATAAGAAGTATTTTTGAAAAGATAAAACGCATCACTGAGGGGAATGAATCATCATTGTCTGAAGAACAGCTGATGCGCGAATGCGAGCCGGAGGAACAGGTATTCGTATCGCGCCATTCGGTAAAGCTCCAGGTGGATGCTCAAGAGGTAAATAACAATATCCGGGACTGTCTCAAGAAAATAAGCTTGAGACGCATTGACAGTGCCATGAGGGAAGCTGAAGACCAGGGGGACGAGACAGCAATAATGCGTCTTCGGACCGAAAAAACCCGTATAATCGCCGGGGCATAATGCTAACCAGCAAACTGTTTCAGGGGGAATATATTGAAATCACCTTACGAGCTTTACGAAGATGACTCCGAACATCAGGATACCCGATTCTCCGAAGATACTGATGACACAATGCCTGCTGAAGAAGACGAAGACACTCTCTACTCGGAGGCTATAAAAGAATCTCTCGATCTTGAGTATGATCCCATCAGGGCATACCTCAAGGGCATAAGCTCGATACCGCTGCTCACAAAAGCCCGTGAAGTGGAGATTGCAAAACAGATTGAAGCGGGCAGAAACAGCATCCTGAGAATACTCTTCACCACCCCCTTGATCCTGAACAAGCTTACAGCGCTCGGCGAGCTGGTTGAAAACGGCGAGGCCCCGTTCATGGAGATCATACAGGATGCGGAAGATCTTCAGGAAGATGACCTGATGTCTGCAAAGGAGCAGTTCTCAGCAACAACAAAAGAGATAGCCGCGCTGACGGCAAAAAGAATAAAGCTGCTGAAATCGATCAGTGAGAAAAAAGAGACCCAGCCCGAAGAAAAACTCAAGAAACAACTCGAAGAGAATGATGATCTCACTCTTGAGCTGATAACAAAACTGAACCTTGTGGAAGATGTTATCAGTGCTTTTTCAGAAGAGTTCAGGAGGATATATGAAGACATATGGACAGTATCCTCGAACATAAAGCGCATCAGCAAATCAAAAAAGAAGAGTTCTGAAGAACTCGATCTCCTTAAAAAAGAGCTGCTCAAGCTCGAAAAAAACCTCGGCCTATCGGCATCGGTAATGTCTGCAAAGATGGACGGCCTGGAACAGACAGAGACAGAAATGCATATGGCCAAAAGCCAGCTCATCGAATCGAATCTGCGGCTGGTCATAAGCGTTGCAAAGCGCTATATTGGCAAAGGATTAAGCCTGAGCGATCTGATACAGGAGGGCAACATCGGCCTGATGAAGGCTGTGGACAAATTCGAGTACCGCAGGGGCTACAAGTTCAGCACCTATGCCACATGGTGGATAAGACAGGCGATCAGCAGGGCAATCGCTGACCAGTCCCGCACAATAAGAATACCTGTTCACATGATCGAAAGCATGAACAGGATAAGCAAGGCCATAAAGGAGCTTGTTCAGGAGAGCGGCTCTGAACCATCTTATGAAGAGATATCTGAAAGGTCCAAACTGCCTGTTGACAAGGTTACCGCAACTCTCAAGCTGACAAGAGAGCCGATCTCTATCGAGACGCCGGTTGGTGAGGAAGAAGAGAGCATGCTGAAGGACTTTATTGTGGACAAGTCCAATCTTTCACCGCTTGAGGAGGTGCTGCATGGAGACCTCAAAAACCACATAGACAAGGTGCTCTGCACCCTGTCTCCCAAAGAAGAGGCTGTTATCCGCAAGCGCTACGGTCTCGGAGACGACAGTCCCCATACACTCGAAGAGGTAGGCAAATCATTTGATGTCACCCGCGAGCGCATACGCCAGATCGAGTTAAAGGCAATCAAAAAGCTGAAGCACCCTTCCCGCAGCAAATGGCTCAGGGAGTTCATGCTCAGGTCTTGACTTAACAACTGATCAACCTTTACAATTTACATTCAGCTGATTTCCGGTGCCAAGGGCCCATAGCTCAGTTGGTAGAGCTACCGGCTCATAACCGGTTGGTCCCAGGTTCGAGTCCTGGTGGGCCCACCATTTAATCAAGGCTCATTTCCCTGGGCCGGATGTACAGCTGCAAGAGGCCTACAGAGGCTTCAGAATGAGGCGGAGGAAAGATTGAACGAACAACTCAAACTGCTGATTGATCTTCAGGCAATAGACACCATCATCATTAATTCCAAGACAAAGATCAACTCCATTCCTCAAAAGATTACAGAATTTGATGCCCCTCTCAAAGCAGCACAAACATCACTCGATAAACTACAGCAGCAGTTCTCAGCAACAGATAAAAAGAAAAAAGACAAGGATCAGGAGATCGATGAACTGAAACAAAAGGTCTCCAAACTCAAGACCCGCTCTTCGGAAATAAAAAACAACAAAGAGTACCAGGCCCATCTAAAAGAAATCGAAAACGCCGAGAAGTCCCTCAAGACAGCAGAGGAAGCAGCTTCAGCTATTACTGGATCACTCGAATCCATTTCAAAAGATATAAACGTTTGCAAAGAATCCGTAAAGACTGAAGAGGGCAAAATAAGCAGCATAAAAGAGGAGCTGAACAAAGAGGCTGCTGAAGCAGAGCAGGAGCTTAAGGTTGTTATAGACAAGAGAAGAGTCCTTGTCAAGCAGATCGAGAAAAGCACTTATGATCTCTATATGGGCATACTCAAGACAAAACGCGGATTGGCTGTTGTGAACACATCAAACGAGCTGTGCCACGGCTGCAATATGCACATACCTCCACAGATGTTTGTGGAGATCAAGAGCAACTCCGAAATAATCCATTGCCCGCAGTGCAGAAGAATACTCTACTTCAGAGACAACTCTGACAATTCCTGACTATCCGGCCTGCATTAAAATTAACTAAAAATAAACATCCAAAATCAATATCTTTTATTTTTTTCATGTTATAATTTCAATCATGGGAATGGAAGACCACAAGCTAAAAGTGTTCTGCACGGTCGCGGAGACCAAGAGCTTCTCCAAGACCTCCGAGATAATCTATCTCACGCAGCCTGCTGTCAGCCTACAGGTTCAGGCGCTCGAAGAATTATACGAAACAAAACTCTTCGACCGCTCCAGCAATACCATATCCCTCACTCCGGCAGGAGAGATCCTGTACAAATACGCCAAAGACATTCTCAGCCTTTATGCTGAACTCGACAAGGAGATCGGCAAGATAACAGGACTTATCAAGGGCAGCATAACAATAGGCGCGAGCACAACAATCGGCAACTATATGCTCCCTGCCATAATAGCTGACTTCAAAAGGACTCATCCCAAGATAAGGATCAACCTGCACATAAAAAATACCAAAAGGGTTGTTGAGCTTCTCACAGCAGGCACATTCGACATGGGACTGGTTGAAGGAGAGGTTGCAAAGAACAAGGTAAAAAGCGAACCTGTTGTTGTTGATGAACTTACTCTTATAGTGCCACCGCTTCATCCGTGGGTAAAACGCAAGGTGGTGTCGATCCTTGAGCTCACAAAAGAGCCATTCATAATCAGGGAAGAGGGATCAGGCACAAGACAGGTTATAGAAAAATATCTCACTTCTCACGGCATATCCATAGGCGATATGAAGATAGCGCTTGTGGCCGGCGGCACGGCATCAATAAAAGAGGCTGTTGAAAACGGCATGGGAGTATCGATTATCTCGAAGTGGGCAATCAGGAAAGAGGTAAAATACGGAACCCTTAAAATTATAAATCTGAAAGAAGAGAAGATGCTCAGAAACTTTTCCCTGCTGCTGCCAAAAAATGCGGTAATGTCACATTCTGTGGATGAATTCACCTCATACCTGAAGGCCTATCCTTATGAAAAGCATTTTATTGATCTGAAGTCCTGAAGACAGTATCCAGCCGGATAAGGCGACTGCCTCTCCAGCTCCGATAACATCGCATCATCAATCCTGTTCTGCATAACCTGATCAAAAATCGAAAGAAAGTTTTTTATGTGATCTGCCAGTCTCTTTTCAGCATAAGCCCTGGCCCTGTTCTTCTGCATCAGAAAAAGCCAGTCGCTCGACTGGGCAAGAAGCATCTCCCTTACAG
>JAJFVG010000017.1 GCA_021371915.1 Nitrospiraceae bacterium | reverse complement strand
TCGCTTATAAGCGAAGGATCGCCTCTGCCTATTAATATATCCTCTTGCCTCTTAAAGCCTGCGCAGTAAAACTATTAGAATAACTATCAGGATCAGAGCCTCTATTGTCAGAAGCAGCACAATCCTGCGGCAGCACCTGTCTCCAAATGTTGCAGGCTTGCCCGGATCAGGCCCGATGCTTATTCTGCCTTCAATATATTTGGAGAGCGTGGTCTCCCTTACAACAGGCTCGTTGTCCCTGCTTCTGCCCTCTGCGCGGAATGTGAACTGGTAGCCTCCGGCCTCAGCAGTATTGGTAAAGACTGAAGCATACTCTCCGTCATCCTCTTCACCGTCATCATGCATGCCGTCATCATAAAGCATAAGATTCCGCACAACTCCGCTTGGCGATACTGCCTTGACCGTTACTGTACATCCTGTAACAGGCAATCCGGCTTCGCTCACCATTGCTGATAGCAATATCGGCTCTCCTGTATGCACTATACCCGGGGTTACAAACGGCTGCATCCTGAAGTTTGAACCAGCGCCTATCGCAAGACCATAATTAACAGGGCTGTCATACTGCACGCATTTATCACCAACAACAAAACCAAAGCCGATGGATGCATTGTAGTCAGGCATGTGGGTCATGGCAGCATGTGTTGCATAACCAGGCACTCCACCGTAGCAGACCTCGCCGGGATGGTTAACAACAACCTGCCACCGGCCTGCGTATCTGAGAGGTTCGCCCTGCGGAACGCGCAGCTCAATAAACCGGGCTGTTGCGCTCAGGCCGCTCCTGAGCTGAAAACCGGGCGGCACGCTCGTAACATCAATTATCTCGCCGGTTGGAGTCTCCAGGTGGAAAGGCAGCCTTATGCCGTTTTGATCATAGATAACAACCAGCGCGCTCACATCTCCTTTGAGCATATCAAAATCGATTCTGTGTTCCTGTCCGGAATTGATCGTCCATACAGGGTCCATGATCAGCGCATTCGAGGCGACCTCCATGTATATCTCTGTAAAATACTTTTCGAGAGTGAAATATGCCTCTCCGGAAAGATCTCCTGTCACTCTGAAAGGCGCTCCTGTACCTGAACTGATTACGCTTAATCTCCCACTGTCAACATCCTCATTTGTGCCAAGACCTATGCCATACACCTTAATGTCAGATGGCATACTTATCGGAACAGTATTAACATTGCCGCCATTTGGGTGCCAAACCTCTCCGCCTAAAAGACTGTACCACTGGTTGTCAGCCGGATTCAGATAACCGGTATTATCCATGCCATCAGTTAGTACAACAAGCGCCTTGTGCAGCACCGGAGGACCTGAGGCCCGAGGCGTTGACATATCATTTATACCGACCATCATGCCCCCTGCTATGGCTGTTGTGCCGTCAGGAGAGAAATTGGTATTGTTGAACTGTGCCACCATTGATGGTTTGTTTGCAGTGGTTATAGCTGTGATAGCCTGTACTATTTCAGGATTCTGGTTGTACCTCACAATGCCGAGCCTGTCTTCCACATTTTCACGCGACAGCTGCGCAAAGAGCTGGCCTCCTGAAATAGCAGCATCAATCTTCTTTCTGCTGCCTAGGGATTCATCCATACTGCCAGACCGGTCAAGCACAAGAATCGCGTCTATAGCTTCTACAGCGATTATTTGCGCCTGTAGCGGAATCGTCCAGCTCGCTGTTGTTGTGTTGGTGGCGTTGTGACTGTCTATCACAAGATCAGCGCTCACACTCCGGGGGACATCATTGGCATAAAAAGCAACAGCAACAATCACCTCTCCGCTGCCTGTTGCAAGAGAACCGCATGCGGACACAGGATCAACAGAATACTGTCTTGTACTCTGAACGTCGAGTACAGAGCCTGATGGAGGCTGCAATCCGAACAGTGCTGCATCTGCACCAGAAACGCTCGCCCTGAATGTCAGCTGGCCGTCGCCTGTGTTCTGCACCTTAACAAATCTGACCGTACGGAATCCGCGCTGTATTGCACCGAATGAGATAGGCGCTGTTGATGGAGGATTGATTTCTGCATTCGCAATGCAGCCCTCACCACTCAGGTTTATGTTGTGGGGACTGCCGGATGCGCTGCTTGTTATGCTCAGCGATGCGGATGCAGTGCCTTCTGACTGCGGAGTGAATCCAAGCGCAATGGGTTGAGAATCGCCGCAGTTGAGAGTGCCGTTGTAGCCCGCGCATGTAAAGCCTGAGACATTAAGCACAGGCACGCTCACAGGCAGAGGTTTTGATCCGTTGTTGGTTATGGTAAGCGTCTTGCCGGGAGCAGGAGTTCCGACCGGATGCTTGCCAAAGTTGAATGATGTGCTGCTGAACTGCACCTTGAACTCAGCAGTCAGGGCCTTACCTTTGCAGATTAGTTCATTGTCGCCATTGGCCGGACTGGTTGTCACTGCAAGGGCAGATGAATTCCAGTTGCCTGCTGAAGACGGATTGAACACTACTGTTACGCTAACGGTCTCATTCTTTGCGAGAGTTGCAGGGAGCGCTGGAGTAGTGGACTGTACTGTAAAAGGCGTATTGTTGCCGATCGCGCTTACAGTCAGGCAATCGTCTCCTGAATTTTTTATCGTGAACTGTTTTGTTTGGGGTGTGAATGCGCAGCCGCCAACATACACATCAGTGAATGTCTGCGAAGAAGGAGTCACCTCGCACTCACCGCTCGGCAGCGGACATTCTGCATATATGTCGCCGTCAGGAGGCGCTCCCGGCAGGGTCTTTATCCTGACGGTTCGCGCAACCGTTATCTCAGCATGCCTTGCTGCTACAACACTGCTTATAGGACCCCAGCTGCACAGCTCATCTCCAGTGCCTGTTCTGAACACCTTGTGGGTGTGAGTTGAGTTCGGGCCGCTGTCACCTCCTATGAAAATAAAGAATGCCTCTCCATCAGAAGAATATTGGAACTGCAACTGAGGCGTGCCACCCGAAGCTGTATACGGCCCGCCACCCAGTTCATAACTTGTTACCCCTGATGTATTGAGTTTGTAAATCCATATCCTGTAGGTCGCAAATCCTGCTGATGTTGCCACATTTCTCACAGCGAGATAACTGCCGAAATAGACCCAGGCCACTGCTCCGCCGGATGGGATAAAGAGTTCATCCATCATCGAGCCGCTGTGGCTGAGACGATAGACAACAAACCCGCCCTGATCTCGATTGTACTGAAAATTCCATGAGCCTGATGAAGGAGTGGTGTTCCAACTGGCAGTGATATCATTGATAAAAAGACCAACTGCCGGATTATACGGTGTGCAAGCCATGTGATACCTCCTGATAAGTGTTGAGGATTAATACATATCCCGGACAAGCGCTTTTAACACAAGGTATACAGGAATAATTAAAAGGCTATCATAAGTTTGACGCAAAACATTGGGTTGTCAAGAAACAACAAGATTATAGGGTGCAGGTATTCAACAAAAGCCGCGTAACCATTTAGCTGCTGACTTTTTTATAGCGACCAGATAATCAACCGCATTTTCTTCTTTCTGTTACTGTCTCTCCGCCGATGCCCCAGTTGTCGGTTTCAACCTCATCTATAACAACCATTGTGGTTTGAGGATTCTTGCCAAGCAGATCAGCCAGCAGTTTTGTGATGCCTTTTATAAGCTCTGCTTTTTGCTCCTTTGTTGCTCCATCCTTTGTGATCTTCACATTTACATAGGGCATTTGCGCCTCCTGATTTGACATAATCTGATTGATATTACTATATTATACAGCACGCTTTAAATGACGGATTCAGACAGTCGCTACCCCTTTTGCTTCATCTGTGCGGAGAACTGACAGCAGCTTGAGTCCATTGGCATGTTTATTTTGATATTGCGGACATTCATATACAGGAAGGTCCAAAGGAGGATGCATTATGGCAGAGAAGAAAAAGAAGTCAAAGACAGACGTTTCAGCAAGAGCCGAAAACAAGGGCAAGGGCCAGAACTGCAGCCTGTGCGGCAACAAAATAGATGTTGTCCTGGCTGTTTCAGCCACCGGCAAAAGAAAGATGAAGCGCCTTTGCTGCGGCAACTAAACGGAAGATATTTCATTAACAACGGGCCGATTGCCAAAGGCAATCGGCCCGTATCTTTTCTTCCATTCTACTGAAGTATTCTTACTATCTGGTCTATAAGTTCCGTAGCTGTTGCCTTGTCCTTTACAACAATGTTCTTCCTTGCATCAACTGATATCTTGGTTGACTTGGAGGTTATCATTTCAAGCTCCACCTCAATAGTAAGTCTGTCCGTAGCGCCTGTTATTCTGTAGCCTCCGTCAATAGGACGAACGTCCCTTTCGGATATCCCCATATTTTTAAGGGCATTATGTGATGCAAGCTTAACCTGGGCAAGCGGATAGTTTACAGTCTTGTAGGCAACATTGGTCAGTGTATATGCCACTCCGCCGCTTGCTCCTGCCACTACAACAGCTGCACATCCGCAGCACTGTGATAAAAACAGAATTACCATTACAACAGAATAAAATTTCCTCAATACACCCTCCTGGCATGCAAATATTTTTACAATAACATAAATCTCGTATTCAACATGACTTTCCGCTTGCAAATATAAGACTGATGCGTTATAACTTATTCATGAAAAAATTAATCCTGACAATAATCGACTTTTTCAACAACGGCCTGTGGGACACTTTCAACGAAGCTGAACGCACTGCAAAAAAATGCCTCAGGCGAACCCTCCAGGCAGCAGTCAAGCTTGTTTATGAAATTCAAAGTGGACAGCTGGCAACCAGATCGCAAAGCCTTGTATACATAACCATACTCTCATTCGTGCCCCTTATTGCTGTCGCGTTTTCGCTGCTCAAGGCATTCGGCTTTCATAATATGGTTCAGCCTTTCCTCGTAAACCTTCTGGACCCCCTTGGAGACAAGGGAGAAGAAATCGCTCTCACTATTGTCAAATATGTAAACAACATAAAAGTCGGCGTCCTCGGCACAGCAGGACTGGCAGCGCTTTTATACACAGCGATGTCCACTGTGCAGAAAATCGAATCCGCTTTTAATTATGCCTGGCAGGTGAAAGAGGGTAGGAAATTTTTAAAAAGAGTCCGGGATTATCTTGCTGTCCTGCTGATCGGTCCGGTGCTTATGACAACAGCGGTCGGCATGACAACCACTTTAATGAACAGTTCAGTTGCAGGCGCTCTTAAATCCATTGAACCCTTTGGCACACTACTGCTGCTCGCAGGCAAATCCATACCATACATCATGATAATAATCTCATTCACCTTGATATATCTTCTTCTGCCGAACACGAGGGTTGAGCTTAAATCAGCTTTGGCAGGAGGCATATTTGCCGGTATTGCCTGGCAATCCATGGGATGGCTTTTTTCTTACTTTGTGATGTCATCAGCGCAATACAAAGCCATATATTCGGGATTCGCTATTGTGCTTCTCTTTATGATCTGGCTTTACTTCAACTGGCTTATACTGCTGCTCGGATCAAAGATAGCATTTTACAGGCAGTATCCTGAGCTCTTAAACGCAAAAGATGAGCGCCAACTGACAATGAGACAGAGGGACAGACTTGCCATAATGATCCTATATGTGATCGGCCTGCACTTTACGCAGAACAAAAACCGCTGGACACTCACAAGCCTGGCGCACAGATTGAAGCTGCCTCCAGAGCCTGTAAGTGAGATTCTTCATGAGTTTGTAAGGGCTGGGATACTGATTAAACTTGAAGATGACCAATCATATATACCTGCCAGAGACATCGACAGCATAAAGCTTTCAGAAGCCGTGGAAATAATACGCAAGGATGACAGCGCATTTTATCTGCCATGGAAGCGCGAGCCTGTTGATTCGCCTATAAAAAAGTTCATAGTATCAATCGATGAAACCGAAGGTAAAACACTTGAGCATTTAAGCTTAAAAGATCTTTTAAAGATGTAGAATTGCTTCGGGATATTAAGAGAATAAAAAAAAGGCCGAGGATTAACTCGGCCTTTCTGAATCCGGCGGCTACCTACTTTCCCATTGCCTCGCGGCTATAGTATCATCGGCCATGGAGAGCTTAACTTCCGTGTTCGGGATGGGAACGGGTGTGGCCTCTCCGGCATTACCACCAGAAATTTAGATTAACATATCAATAATACAAAATGCAAGAAAAAAATTTTGTCTTATTGACAATCTGGAATATATAGTCAAGGCACACGGTCTATTAGTACTGGTGAGCTGAATGCGTTACCGCACTTACACTTCCAGCCTATCGACGTGGTAGTCTTCCACAGACCTTCAGAGGGATTGCTCCCTGGGAGACTTCATCTTGGGGTGGGCT
>JAJFVG010000146.1 GCA_021371915.1 Nitrospiraceae bacterium | reverse complement strand
GACATAGTTGCACAGCCTCCGGGCAAAAAATTACAAAACATCAACCTGCTCTCAGGCGGAGAAAAGGCACTCACATCGCTGGCGCTGCTCTTTGCAGGGTTCCTGATAAAACCGAGCCCGCTCTGCATACTGGACGAAGCTGATGCTCCGCTTGATGAATCCAACACAGTCCGCTTTGCGCAGATGATAAAAAGCCTCTCAAATGAGACTCAGTTTATAGTCATCACCCACAACAGGACTTCAATGGAAGTTGCGGACTATCTTTACGGCATAACAATGGAAGAGCCTGGGTCATCAAAGGCTATTTCGCTTCAGTTCTCAGAAGTAGCATAACTGCAAGCACAAAGCTGGTAATTATAAACCTTATGGTATGCAGTTTTGATTTTCCTGTTTATAATTTCTTGCTTAATGCCTGAAAACCGCAATTTGGAGTTTGAATATGATTCGTGACTATATCCTCAAAGAATACGGCGCCTGGACAATACTCACTCTTTCGTTCATCGCTGGCCTGCTGGCAGCGGGCAGCGCATCTGCTGTTTCAGCCCTCGTATTTCTGTGTCTCTGCCTGCTCATAAATTCAAAGCAGGCTTACACCCTATGGTCAAGAAAGGTGCGGCCATCAACATCTATGCTCGTCTTCTGCTGCCAGATGCTGCCTGCTGCATCAGCGCTCGCATGGATATTTTATCCGCAGATTGGCAAACTTATGCCCTTCGGCCTTATACCATGCTTCTACCTTGCGCTGGTGTTTTTTTATGGAGAACACAAAACACTTACAGAGCTTGCGGGGTTCTGGACATTAACCCTTGCTGCCCTTGCTGCGGCAGCATCAGCAGGCAAGATTGACCTGAACATATATTTGGGCACAGCGCTCTTCTTCTCAGCCGGAGTCTTCAAGGTAAAGCTCCAGCTCAGGAGGACGCCGCATGAAAAATCGAAGATGATTTCATATGCGCTCTTCTGCTGCATTGCGTATATTTTTCTCGGACTTCCTGTTGCTGCACTGCTGCCGCTCATAGAGAATATTGTTTTTGCCATTACGCTTTACCATGCCAAGTTGAGGACAACAGGATGGATAGAAGCAGCAAAGGGCGCGGCCTTTGCTGTTCTGTTCGGCCTCTTATACTGATAAATCCAACAGGAGTATAATATCCGGATGAACACCATCGATCAGCTCGACGGCATAGAGCTAACAACAGAAAAAGAAGACCTTGTCTGCTACAGCTACGACTCCTCTATCGCAGCCCCTGAAATACCCAGGGCAGTTGCGTGGCCGCGCAGCACAGAGCAGGTCGTGAGGCTGGTAAAATACGCATCAGCCCATAACATCTCTCTCATACCAAGAGGCGCCGGCACAGGCATGGCAGGCTCTTCAGTGCCTGTTGCAACAGAGTGCATTGTGGTGAGTTTCGAGAAGATGCGCAAGATGATCGAGGTAGATACAAAAAATATGACCGTGGTTGTTGAGCCGGGCATTCTCAACGCCACCTTGCAAAGAGAACTGCGTGTGCTCGGATTCTTTTATCCCCCTGATCCAGCAAGCCTGAACATAAGCACCATCGGCGGCAATGTGGCAACAAATGCAGGCGGCCCGAGGGCTGTGAAATACGGTGTTACCCGCGACTACGTAATGGAGATAGAGGCTGTTACAGCTGATGGGAGTGTTATTAATGCCGGAGGCAGGACACACAAAAGAGCAGTGGGCTATGATCTGAGAAATCTGCTGGTCGGCTCTGAAGGCACTCTTGCCCTGTCCACTAGGATACGGCTAAGAATACTGCCACTGCCTGAAGATGTGATCACACTGCTGGTTATCTTTAAAGACCTTGAGGCAGCAGGCACAGCAGTCACAAAGATACTCTCTTCAAATGTGATACCGCGCACAATGGAGCTGATGGACAGGCTTTCTATAGAGGCGGTGGAGAACTACAAGTCAACCGGCCTGCCGCATGATGCAGAGGCGCTGCTGCTGATAGAGCTGGACGGGCATTCTGCTGCCATACAGAAAGAGGCTGAATCCGTTGTTGACATGTGCAGCGCCCTCGGTGGAGAGGCAATTGTTGCAGAGGATGAAAACGCGAGAGAGCTTTTGTGGGAGGCGCGCAGATCGATCTCTCCGGCCCTTTATCACATAAAACCGTCAAAGATAAACGAGGACATTGTCGTGCCGAGGGACAAGATTCCAGCTGTGCTGCGGGACATAAGAAAACTCTCAGAAGAGACAGGCACACGCATAATCAGCTTCGGCCACGCTGGGGACGGCAATTTGCATGTGAACATAATGACGGATAAAAACAACCCTGAAGAATACAGGCAGGGGTTGTCTATTGTAAAAAAGCTTTTTGAAATAACTCTGGGCTACAGGGGATCGATTTCAGGAGAGCACGGCATAGGCATAACAAAGGCTCCGTATCTGGACATGGAGATAAAAAGCAGGGAAATGGAACTTATGAGGGGCATTAAAAAAGTCTTTGATCCATCGGGCATGCTCAACCCAGGCAAGATATTCTGCTAGCAGCTGGGTGAGTAATACTAGAGCAGTCCGTGCCGCTTCATGATATCGTAGAGAGTGGTTCTGCTCACTCCCAATTCATCTGATATGCGGGTCATGTTGCCGTCATGCCGCTTCTGTGCCTCCAGCAGCATCTGCTTTTCGAGCCTCTCTTTTGCTTCCTTCAGCGTTAGCAGGCATTTTGGAGAATCAGAAGATGCACTTCCTGCAAGACCGAGATCATCAATGCTCACGTGTTTATCATCAGACATAAGCACAGCCCTCTGCACCTTGTTTTCGAGTTCGCGCACATTGCCGGGCCACTCATAATTTTTTATGCAGTTTAAAGCATCAGCAGCAAAACCCTTTATCTTTTTGCGGCTGTCCTGGCTGTATTTGTTGAGGAAGTAGTTGGCGAGCATGACCACATCATCCCCGCGTTCGCGAAGAGGCGGCAGTGATATTGTGATGACTCCTAGCCTGTAATACAGGTCCTCCCTGAATTTGTTATCAGCAATGCTTTTTTTGATGTCAGCGTTGGTGGCAGCTATTATCCTCGCATTGACTTCGATATCTTTTCTTCCGCCTACTCTCTGTATGGTCTTTTCCTGCAGAAAACGCAGCATCTTCACCTGGAGCGGCATGGTCAGCTCTGCTATCTCATCCAGAAAGAGCGTGCCGTCATGAGCGTACTCAACCTTGCCCTGGGTCTGGGCAGTGGCGCCGGTATATGCGCCCTTTTCATATCCGAAAAGCTCTGCCTCAAGAAGAGTCTCTGGTATTGCACCGCAATTTATCGCAACAAATGTTTTCTGGTGCCTCGGGCTGTTCTCGTGTATTGCGCGAGCCACAAGTTCTTTTCCTGTGCCGCTTTCGCCTATTATCAACACAGGCACATCAGAAGAGGATATCTTTCTTATTGTCTCAAATACACCCTGCATAGCAGGGCATGATCCGAGCATGCCTGCCATGCCGTCTCTTTTTTCAGCAGCAGCGTGCATCAGCTGCCTGTTCTCTGCCTCCAGCCTGTTCAGATGCGCTGCCCTGCTGATTATAATCTTCAACTCCTTGAGGTCGATAGGCTTCTGGTAAAAGTCATAAGCTCCGGCCTGTATTGCGCGCAGGGCATGTTCCCTCTCATTGCGTCCTGTCACAACAATTACCTTTGTGGAAGGCCCTGAAGCCGTCATCCTGTCCAGGCATTTGAAGCCTTCGTCAACTCCATCAGGATCAGGCGGCAGCCCCAGATCAAGCAGCACTATACCTGCCGGACTCTCTGTGAAGGCCTTGATTGCCTCCTGAGCATCACTCGCCATGCGTACTGAATACTCGCTGCCGAGCCCCCATTTGAGCTGCGTCCTTATGTCCTCATTGTCATCAACTATCAGCAGGTCTTCCATCGTTCTCCACCTTATTTGCTTTTTATCTCTTGAGGCAGTATTACGGAAAAGACCGTGCCCCTGCCTGGTTTACTGTCAACCTCTATGCTCCCGCCGTGAGCCTCCACTATCTGCTTGCACTGATACAGACCTATGCCAAGCCCTGTTTTCTTTGTGCTCCTGAAAGGCCTGAAAAGATACCGCGTTGCAAATTCCTCTGTCATGCCCACGCCGGTGTCGGACACTGTCAGAAAACTGCCCCTGCTGTCTGAACCAGTCTCCACGGTTATACTGTCGCCGTCAGACACGGCATCTGATGCGTTTAGCAGCAGGTTCAAAGCAACCTTTCTCATCTCGTCTCTGTCAACCAGCGCCTTTGACACTGCGCCCTGACAGTTGATATGTATATTCGGTCGCAAGGGTTTGAGCATGTCGACCGACTCTTTTGCTATATCCATAAGGTCAGCCATCTCTTTGTTGAGCAGATCCTTTTCAGGCACATTTCTGAGCTTCTGTATCAGAGTCTGCATCCTGCTTACCGTGTTGCCAAGAGTATTGAGCATATCCTTCTGGAACTCCTGATTGCCTATATGCTCTGCTGCGTTTTCGAGCATCAGCGATAATGTATAGGAAAGATTCTTGAGGTCATGTATGATGAATGAAGATATCCTGGCAACTGCGGCTATCTCTCTTGCCTCTGCCAGCTCCTCCGAGAGTCTGATATTTCTGAGGGAGAGCGCTGCCTGCCGCGCCATGGTCTTCATAAGATCGAAGTCTTCATATATCAACTCTTCCTCAGCCAGCAGGCTGCCGAAAACTATAAAACCCTCCAGCCCGTCACTACTGTTGAGCGGCACTATAAGCGTGGCTTTCACAGTGTTTATAAAGGCGCGTTCATCATCATTCAGCTTGTGCTCGCCATCAGCAGGATCGAGTATCCTGTCGCCGTTTTTCATATACATTATCAGGTCATCTGAAAACCTGACCGATCTTGCGGTATCATCCATCTCATAGCTTGAGCTGAGTCTGAATTTATTTGTATTACGCACTCTCAAAAAGAGCTGCGATCCCTGAAGTCCGAAAACATCCCTGTATAAACCGAGTATTGTGTTCTGTGCATCCTCCAGGGAAATGCACATCGAAAGACTGCCTGTAAACCTGAGCCACACCTCGCGGTAGTCATATTTTTGCTTGTAAAAATGCTTGTTGATAAAGACCTTTGCCTTCCTGCGCACTCCTTCCGAAAGCAGCAACGAAGCGACAAATATGCCTGTGCCGAAGAGTATGAGCAGCAGCATGTTTTTGGCGAAGGTCTCGCCGAAATACTTCATGCCTTCGCCGATAAGTCCGAGTGCGAGCAGATACCCGCCGACAAGTATCAGGGTGAGCGATCTGTAGACAATAAAGCGCGAGACAGCAACCTTTTCATCTCCGCTTCTTACTATCTTGGAGTAGGCTATAAATGCAGCGCTCAAAAAGAATACCCCTGATCTTACAGGAAGCAGATTCATATTGATGGTCCGGTAAAGCAGGCCCTGGCTGTAATAAAAAACCAGTACAGCAGCTATGCTTGCTATGCCCAGGTACTCAAACTTGATCCTCCATCTTGCAGCCCCTGTAGTGGCGGAAAAAATAAACTCAAAAATTATCATAACCGCGACCATGCTGAGCAGCAAAAGCACATTAAACCAGAAGCCCACGGGGTCAAGAAAAAGCATCTGTTCAGCAGCAAGATCAGGGGTGTAGAAAAAGTCATCAAGAGGTATTGCCACTGCCGTGCCAAAACATATCACTGCCGCAACACCAAGCACAATTTTAGCGCCGGATATTCTTACGCCTGAACCACTCAATATATATGTTCGTGAAACCAGTAAAAACACGCCCGGCAGCAGGGACTGAAGGACAATGCTCAGCCTTGCTGACAAATTAAAAGACAGGGCACTGCTTATAAAGAGTCTGTCAGATACTTCCATTGCAGCAAGGAGCATGAACAGACCGGCGAGCGCAATATTCTGCGCGCTTCTGTTCTTCAGCAGTATAACGACCGCTGCTGAAACAAGACCAAAGAGAGATACCAGCGCTATGGAATATTTGATCAGTTCAATCATGGACAAAGCCTCTGCTTACTGAGGAAGAAACTCCCTGATGAGCGGATAAAAGTCTTTAATGAATTCTGATCCAGCCTTGTATGCTGCATCAGGCTCTCCCTTGAATGAAACAGATACTCGAATAAAGGCTGACTCCCTGCGGTTATATATCATCGAATTGACAACCTCATATATTTTCAGCAGATAATCATTTGTTATAACCCTGCCTTTGAGCTGATACCAGTAGAGGAACATCTCTTTTTCTTCACCCTTTTTATAGATGGTATTTACTATATTCACATTTCCGGCGGCAAGTCCTATGCTTTTTGCCTCTGATGACACCTCAAACCAGCCGCCGCCTGGCATGCAATGTTTTGGAGAATGGATAACTCCGCTTCCCTTTCCTCCGCTGTGATAACCTATATAAAGATGAACCCTGGTTCCGTCAGGCTTGGTATAGCTTCTTGACAGATAGTCTGTTGGCTTAAGCACCTCCAGCACTCTTTCATTGAACGTGTCTTCACTGGTAAGGCTCCAGTCCAGGTGCTTGCCCGGGAAGATTGCAAACGGCTTGTTCGTCGGCACAACGATATCATGGCGCAGATGCACGAAGACAGCGCTAAACATGAGTACGACAGCGATGATCCCAAACCTAACGAATCCTTTCATCATGCCTTCCTCCTTAAAACAGCTGCAAAAACTATCAGCATGACCATTGCAAGCCCAAAAACAACAAGACCGGCAAATTCATGAAAAAAGCCCTCAGCAGCAGCAGCTCCCCAGAACTGCGCCAATAACCCGGTTATGATCACCCGCAGCGCGTTTGTAATT
This sequence comes from Nitrospiraceae bacterium, assembly GCA_021371915.1. Classification (GTDB taxonomy): domain Bacteria; phylum Nitrospirota; class Thermodesulfovibrionia; order Thermodesulfovibrionales; family Dissulfurispiraceae; genus JAFGXL01. The sequence continues at coordinate 3,396 of JAJFVG010000146.1, read as the reverse complement.
ATCGCAACAGGCACAGCAGCGAGCACAATCATCCACTTTTTCGCTGAGCTGAAATTGCCGACAAATGCTATGGCAACGCTCAACGCAAGCAGCGAGACCATCGATCTCATGCCGCTGCATGCGTCAGCGACTTCAAGCACTATATTCGGAAACATTATTATATTGCCCTCTCTCAGCACTATTATCCCCATCAGCTTTAGTGCTATTACGGAAACCTTTGTGACAAATATCTTCAGGGGAAAGGCGAACGAATCATACACAATATACGGCAGCGGCACCATTAAAAACAGGTATCCCAGCGGGAGCGCCATCTTTTTGAATACCTCGTATCCGAATGAGTAGATCACCAGACCTATCAGCAAGATCACCATCGAAACTCTCTGGGTAAAGTACTCTGCGCCAACGTTGCCCAGCACATACATAACCACGGCAAGGGCGATCACCAGAGCGCCTGAATTGGCAGGCCTTGCTGCTGTCGCAAAAATCGCTGGCAGCCGCTGGTACAGAAAATAACCGGCTATAAGCGGCACCAGAAACCCATGAGAATAATTTTCATCTTCATACCACTGCACAGCCATACCCGACGCAATTTTGAAGTACATCACAGCAATGATAACAATAAATACCGCAAACCATATCCTGTTTTCGCTGATCGCCTCTTTAAATGTCATAACTTGTTCTCTCCCCATTATCACCTCATAATTATTAGTTGATCCATTATCACCAGAACTTCCAGTTGCTGCTGCAAAGCACATAAATGCCGAGCGCCAGGTTTGTGACAGCGTGCGACAGCACACACTGAGCTATGCTCTTTGAACGATACAGAATAAGGTTGTAAGCTGCTCCGGCCATCATGCCTGCCAGAAAGTAGTTATGTTCAAGTCCAAATAATACAACGCTTATGATGAATGCCGCAGGCGTAAATGCGCCGACAGCCACCTTCTGAAATTCAGGATTAATGATATAGCGCACAGCAAATGAGCGCCAGAATATCTCTTCCATTATCGGCACAACAAGCGCAGCGCCGATCAGTCTTGTACTTATCATGAAAAAGCGACTGCTACTATCAGTTATTTCCATTGGATCGTATCCTTTCGGATCGCCAAATGTTGCAAAGCCCCAGTCCATATTTATCCAGAGCACAAAAACAACAAGACCTGTGATTATGCTCAGTAAACTGGCAGAGCTGTTTTTCAGATCAGTAACATTCAGCTCTGTGTAGCTCTTTCTGAACCATACCAAAGAGAGGATTACAAGGCTGATCTTCACCGGATACAGATACAGCATCTGGTCAGAAGTGACCGATAGCAGTCCATTTTCAGTCATCAGATGCAGCAGCTCCTCAACTCCGACAAATGACATGTAGATTATGAATGGCAGTATTCTGGCAAGCATGGCTCTCTCCCTGTTATACCTTGTAGTATCCCCTGTACCACTCAACAAAATTCTTTATGCCTGTTTCGATAGGAGTAGCAGGCTTGAAGCCGACATCTCGTGTAAGATCATCAACATCAGCATATGTTGCAGGCACATCACCCGGCTGCATTGGCAGCATATTCTTCTGTGCCTTCTTGCCGAGACACTCTTCGAGCACCTCTATATAACGCATCAGCTCAACAGGACTGTTGTTGCCTATGTTGTATAGCCTGTATGGCGCTCTGCTTGTTGCTGAATCAGGAGCATCTCCGCTCCATTCAGGATTCGGCGCAGCTATGTTGTCTATCACACGGATCACGCCTTCAACAATATCATCTATGTATGTAAAGTCGCGCTGCATTTTGCCGTTGTTGAAAACATCTATCGGCCTGCCTTCGAGTATTGCCTTGGTAAAGAGAAACAGCGCCATATCAGGCCTGCCCCATGGACCATAGACTGTAAAAAATCTGAGCCCTGTTGTTGGAATATTAAAAAGATGCGAATATGTGTGAGCCATCAGCTCATTAGCCTTTTTGGATGCAGCATAGAGTGAAACAGGATGATCAACATTGTGATGCACGGAAAACGGCATCTTTGTGTTTGCGCCATAAACAGAGCTCGAAGATGCATAGACCAGATGCTTTACCTTGGTGTGGCGGCAGCCTTCAAGAATATTGGTAAATCCCATTATATTGCTCTCGATGTATGAATATGGATTTATGAGAGAATACCTCACTCCTGCCTGTGCTGCAAGGTTCATCACTGCATCGAAATTGTGTTCAGCAAAGAGTCTCTCCATGCCGCTGCGGTCAGCTATATCGAGCTTGACGAACGTAAAGCCCTGCCTGGTTGCAAGACGAGCGAGCCGCGCTTCCTTAAGAGTTACATCATAGTAATCGTTCATGTTGTCTATGCCGACAACAGTATCGCCGCGGTCAAGCAGCCTGATGCTCAGCGTTGAACCGATAAAACCTGCCGCGCCTGTCACAAGTATTTTTTTAGACATAATCTATCTCCCTGAACTTAGTTTCTGTTTACAATCGTTTTGTTTTTAAATGGTCTGTAAAGCGGGTCGCCTATCAGCACCATCTGCCATGACCAGTATGGAACAGAGAGCGCATACGCCTCTGCAAGAGAAACCCTGCCATCAATAAGCAGGCCAAAAAAGAGTGATGGCAAAGGGAACGCGTTTACATATGGCTCAGCAACAGGGCCTATTGTGGCAGCTGCTCCTTTCAGCAGCATCATCCTGCACCATCCTCTGTTGTCACTGGTCTTGAGGGTAACACACTCAGCACTAGCTATGTGATATCCGACTGCTCCCCTGCTCCATTTAAAAGCATCAACATAATTGCCCAGGCTGTACCACCCGCAATAGAGCGCTGCATCAGGCGCAGTGCCCGGCTGCAGCACGCTGCTGTTTTGATCCAGGACAGACTCCATCTTTCCGCTGTCCTGAACTATCTTTGCAGCCTTATGTATTGAAAGATCATAAAATCTGTAATAATCCGCACTCTTTTCTTTTGAATACGGCCATTGGGCATCAAAATATGCCTTGCCAGTCAGCCCATTTTCTTCAGCAGCAATACTGTCATTTATCATCCTTGCGACAGTAGCCTTGTCAGGACCGTCAAGCCGGCTCACCATCATAATGCGCTGCGGCATATTCTGCATTGTCTTGTTTTTGTAAACCGCGAACATCCGATTCAACACCCAGCCATCAAGCTGATAAGCGCCTTCGCGAACAAGCGCAAGCTCTGAGTCAACCGCAGCCCTGGAATTTGTCTTGAGCAGGGCATTGATCTTTTTTTTAAGGCCCTGCATCTCTTCCTTTACCCTTGTCAGCTCTTTCATCCCGGTATCATTAAGGGTCTCTGCCCTTTCGCTCAATACATTAAGCTCATTTACAGCAGCTTTGATCTCGTCAAGTTCTTTTTCAGTTGGCTTGAGAGGTTCAACCTTAAGAGGAACACCGTACAT
>JAJFVG010000152.1 GCA_021371915.1 Nitrospiraceae bacterium | reverse complement strand
CTAAATTATATTAATTGTTTAATAGTAACGCAACTATTTAACTATCCCCTTGAATTTCATCATATACCACAATATAGCTCACTTTGAGTAAAACAGATAGCAACATAAAAGATTTTAGCTAACAGCACAAAAAACAACCTGAACAATAAAGGCAGATGGTTTGATTTCCGTAGCTTGTCACGGGTAACTGTTACTCAGTCGAGAGTCGAAGCGGAAGACTGAGGAGTGGTGTCGAATAGTTTCAAGCCTAGGAAATTGAACAAGCTGCCTTTATGATCTTTTTGCTGCTGTGCTGATGCTTCTGTTTGCTAATATATTCAGAATTGCCTTAGAATTATGTCTTGATCAACAGCCCTGGAGGAGAGATATGGAACTCACCCATTTTGATAAGTATGGCAAGGCTATAATGGTGGATGTCTCTGCAAAGACAGCAACTCATAGAGAAGCTGTTGCAGGAGGTTCCATAACTATGAAGCCCGAAACCCTCGCGCTGATCAAAAAAGGCGGCATGGAAAAGGGCGATGTGCTGGGAGTTGCAAGAGTAGCCGGCATAATGGCAGCAAAAAAGACCTTTGAGCTTATTCCAATGTGCCACCCACTTAATATAACTTCTGTAAAAATAGACTTCTCAATTGATGAGCCTGCCTCCAGAATAGACATAAAAGCTACTGCAAAAGTTGTTGGACAGACCGGCATAGAGATGGAAGCGCTGACAGCAGCATCTGTTGCTGCGCTCACTATTTATGACATGTGCAAGGCAGTTGACAGGGCCATGATCATATCAGACATACGGCTTTTGGAAAAGAGGGGCGGCAAAAGCGGAGAGTATATTGCTCCGCAGAAAACCTAACCGCCATTTTTCAGAGATTTTATGTAGTTTGTTATTGCTGTCTGTTTTTGGTCGTCAAGGTCCATAAACTTTACAGCAAGTTTTATGAACTCAGACTCCTGAAACGCATCAGCAGCCTGGAGCCTCAGAACAAAAGAATCAATAGCTTTAACCCCATTCTTGCCGCTAGGGTCAATATGCACTGTAACTGACTCCAGTACTTTCGGGAATATATACCTGCTCTCGAATATTGACAGCAGTCCGCCCTGGCTCACATCTATAAGCTTTCCGTCCATTCTGTTTGAACCAAACTCTATGACAATAGGACCTGTTGCTGAAACCCTCTCGTACTGCCGCCTGTCGAATCTGTCAACAACGCTGGTAATCTTCTGCACAAGGCTCTCTATTGTAAACGGCTTTACAATATATCCTGTAACGCCTTCCTGTATGGCCTTCATCACATCATCCTTCTCACTTTTAGCAGTAACCATTATAAAAGGGGTTGAATGCAGTGTGGGGTGCTGTTTGAGCCATTTAAGAAGCTCTTCGCCATTCATTTCAGGCATTTCCCAATCGCACAGAACGAGTGAATAGTGATGGTTTTCGAGCTTGGTCTTGGCAGCAAGTCCATTTGCAGCTTCGTCTATATCAACATTGGGAAAGCTCTTTTCTATGCCGAGCCGTATGAACCTGCGGACAGAAGGCGTGTCATCAACAAGCAGAACCTTGATTTTTTCCATAGGCCGTTATTTAAACCTCTGAACAGAGAATCTGGATATGCTTATATTATGATCGTCCGGATCTATATATGCTTTAATCTTCGCTATCCTGAGCTGCTCTTCCACTGTATCCACGCCCTCAAGATCAGGCAGCAGCAGGCCCCTGCAATTTCCCTTTGATACGATTACGCCGTACTTTTTCGGATCGAGCTCTGAAATACTGCTTATCTCTTCAGGCTCTGACAAGACATCCACCGTGTATTTGATGTCATCAAGTTCATCTTCAGAAACAGGCTCAAAGCGCGGGTCTTTTACTGCAGCAGCTATGGAATTGTTCACTATCTCATGAAAAAGATTCTTATGGGCCGGCATGAATGTGCCGATACATCCTCTTAAATCTCCATAAGCCTTAAGGCATATGAATACAGCGGATTTTGCTTTCAGGTCGCTGCTTAAATCCGGGGGTTCGGAAAGTATCCTGCGGTTGCGCACATATTCTTCAACAGCTGCCTTAGCGAGCTCAACATAGGGATGCATGACTACTTTCTCCGTTTCATGGAGTAGTCTGCCATTACGCATAGAGCCTGTTTTGCTTCCTTATCAGGGAATTCTGCAAGCTCTGCCTTTGCTTCCTCTATTAACGCCTGAGCTATTTTCATCGACTCTTCAATAACATTATACTTCGAAAAGAGCTTCAGTATGCGCCTGAGGTTTCTCTGGTTTCCTTTTTTTGCATGATTTTTGATTATCTCTTCAAGCTCTGACTTTTCCTCAGCAGAAACTGCTTTCAGCAGGCAGATCATTGGCAGGGTTATTTTGCCCTCGCCAAGGTCCTTGCCGAGTTTTTTGCCGAGGTCATCAGATTCTGCGGTGTAGTCGAGTATATCGTCAGCAAGCTGAAATGCTATGCCTGTCTTCAGCCCGAATGAAGCGAGCGCCTGCTCTTTCCGGTCATCAACTCCTGCAAGCACGCCGCCTATCCTGCATGCTGCTGATATGAGTATGCCTGTCTTGGCTGAGATAATAGTGTAATAGTCCTCCATTGTGATGGATGGATCAGCTATTCTGTGCAGCTGTAGTATCTCGCCCTCTGTCATCCTTGTTGTTGCCTCTGCAAGAGACTCCATTATCTTCTGGCTCTTCTGCGCAACAGCCAGTCTAAGCGCGTTTGAGTAGAGATAGTCTCCAACGAGTATCACAATCTGGTTGCCCCATAATGCGTGGGCAGTGGGTTTGCCCCTCCTGGTGTCTGCGCTGTCTATAACATCATCATGAAGCAGCGAGGCTGTGTGGATTGACTCGATTATTGCTGCAAGGTGGTCGCGTCTTGCGTCTTTGTAACCGCACAGATCAGCGCTCAGC
>JAJFVG010000126.1 GCA_021371915.1 Nitrospiraceae bacterium | reverse complement strand
TTATGAAGCAGACAACTCAATCATCACGCAGCTCTCCACCGTAATTACAAAGATGCGCGAGGCAGCGCAGGTGGATGCTGAGATGACAGATGCACTCTCATCCCTCACATCATCCGAACCGCTGCTTCAGGATGCAGCGCTATTTATGCGCAGCATAAGATCAAAATATGACGCTGACCCCGCAAGGCTCGATGCTGTTGAAGAGCGGCTTGAGCAGATAAAGAAGATCGAAAAGAAGTATGGCAGCAGCATAGAAGCCGCGCTTGCCTACAATGACAAAGCTATGCAGGAGCTTGAACAGCTCGAGCGCATTGATGAAGAGATAGGCAGCGTTGACGCTGAACTTGCTGCCAAAGAGGGAGCGCTGCTTAAAAAGGCGCAGGCTCTCTCTGAAAAGAGAAAGGCATCATGCAAAAAGATGCAGAATGATGTTCTGGATGAACTGCGCAAGGTCGGGTTCCAGAAGGCTGTATTTGAGTTGCGATTTAAAGAGACTGATCCCGGCATAAACGGCATTGATGATGTTGAGTTCATCTTCTCGGCAAACCCGGGAGAGACAGCAAGGCCGCTCATAAAAGTCGCATCAGGCGGAGAGCTTTCGCGCATAATGCTTGCGCTAAAGTGCATAGAGTTTGCAGCAGCCGAAAAGACAGGCGCAGAGTCTGTCAGCAAAACTCTCATATTCGATGAGGTGGACTCAGGCATAGGGGGAGTTACAGCTCAGCAGGTGGGCGCTCGTCTGCGGAACGTGGCAGCAGGATATCAGGCCCTCTGCATAACGCATCTGCCGCAGATAGCTGCCATGGCAGGCAGGCATATAAAGATAGACAAGAGCGTTAAAACAGATTCAGTAAAAGTTAAGGCAGAGTCTATCTCCGGTAAAGAAAGGCAGGCAGAGATAGCGCGCATGCTCAGCGGCAATGTTACAGAATCCTCGCTCAAGCACGCGGCAGAGCTTTTGGCAGGAGGACACAATTAATAAGGAATATCCATTAGCTGTTTTTGAAGCCTATAAAATACGCAGGGTGTATGATGAGCAGAAAGAGATATGGTATTTTTCTGTGATTGATATTATAGCAGCGCTGCTTCAGCAGCCTGATTTCCAGGTGGCAAGAAACTACTGGAAGGTCTTGAAAAATAGGCTTAACAAAGAGGGTAGCGAAACGGTTACAAAATGTAACCAGTTGAAAATGGTTGCAGAAGACGGAAAGATGCGCCTCACTGATGTTGCAAGCGCTGAGGTTCTATTGCGCCTTATACAGTCTGTGCCAAGCCCAAAGGCTGAGCCTATAAAGCTCTGGCTTGCAAAAGTAGGCTATGAGCGCATTCAGGATATGAGCGACCCTGCCCGTTCACTCGACCGCGCACGGCAGTACTGGAAGCAACATGGCCGCAGCGAAAAATGGATACAGCAGCGTATGATGGGGCAGGAGACCAGGAATAAGTTGACGGATTACTGGAAAAATCATTCCATTAAGGACGAAGATGAGTTTGCCATTCTGACTAACATCATTCATCAGGAGTGGAGCGGCGTGTCAGTCAGGAAGCATAAAGAGATCAAGGGATTAAAAACCCAGAACTTGCGTGATCATATGAGCGAAGCAGAGCTGATTTTTACAGCGCTTGCGGAACTTTCAACAAGGCAGATTGCTGAGAGCGTTGACGCTACAGGCATGATCGAAAATTCTGAAGCAGGCAAAAAAGGCGGCAGCATAGCAAAAAAGGCACGGCTGGAGCTCGAGCACAAGACCGGCAGGCGTGTAGTTACAGGAGAGAATTTTCTCCCGCCAAAGAAGGCGCAGAAAAAGTTGAAAGGCAGAGCTAAATAGCAGATGGTTATGTAACAGAATCCTCACTCAAGCACGCGGCAGAGCTTTTGGCAGGTGAATAGAATTGAACAAATCCTTTCAAATTAAAAATAAAACATATTAGTGCTACAAAACAGTCAAGACCCTGTCCTGTAAAAAAACTATTAAAATTGTCAAAATGGAGCAATAATGAATTAATAATTTAATTCATTATGCGGCATTGCCGCGTGGTTGGGCATTTGTTATGCCTGGCCACATGTGTAAAATATGATGGAGGTCGGAAATGGGGATTTTATCTTGGATTGTGATGGGCCTGATCGTTGGATTGGTTGCAAAGTTTATCATGCCGGGCAAAGACCCTGGAGGAATTTTTATTACCATTCTTCTTGGAATAGCCGGCGCTTTTGTCGGCGGGTTCATTGGTTCTTTTCTTGGGCTCGGATCAATTACCGGATTTAATTTAGGAAGCATAGTGCTGGCTATCGGAGGCGCTATTCTTTTGTTGATATTGTACAGGGTGATAAAAAAATAGCCCTTTGTCTGTGCATATAACCCGTATGTTTATCAGCACTCAGCAATGAGAAGGAGGCAAAATGAAAAAGTACAGCGCGGAATTTTTTGGAACTTTTTGGCTGGTTCTTGGCGGGTGCGGCAGCGCTGTGCTGTCCGCAGCGTTTCCTCATCTGGGCATAGGCTTTCTTGGTGTTGCGCTTGCCTTTGGATTAACTCTGCTGACAATGGCTTTTGCTATCGGGCATATATCCGGATGCCATCTCAACCCGGCTGTTTCTGTGGGGCTTTGGGCAGGCGGCCGTTTGCCGACAAGAGATTTGCTGCCCTATATTATCGCTCAGGTGCTTGGAGGAATTTTAGCAGCCGGTGTTTTGTATCTTATTGCTTCCGGCAAGGCAGGGTTTGATATAGCCGCCGGCTTTGCTGCAAACGGATATGGCGAACACTCGCCCGGAGGGTATGGTTTGCTGTCTGCTTTTATAACAGAAGTGGTCATGACGATGGTATTTATATTTGTCATCCTTGGTGCAACCGATAAACGCGCGCCGCAGGGGTTTGCGCCAATAGCGATTGGCTTGTGCCTGACCCTCATTCATTTAATCAGCATACCTGTTACAAATACCTCGGTAAATCCTGCGCGTAGTACTGCTGTTGCGGTGTTTGTGGGCGATTGGGCGATTTCGCAGCTTTGGCTTTTCTGGGTGGCTCCGATAATCGGAGGTATGCTCGGCGCCATGGTTTATCGCTTTATAGAGAGCGAGACAAAGCAATAAAAGGCATTTTATGCTGCTATGGGATGATGTGATCAGATACGCGAGACATGGCAATCCTGAGCCTGAATACAGGGTATCAAAGCCTGATAATGAGTGGCGCGCTCAGCTTACGCCAGAGCAGTACCATGTAGCGAGACAAAAAGGCACAGAACGGAGCTTCAGTTCTGAGATGTGCAACATATTCGAGCCTGGAATTTATGCGTGCGTATGTTGTTCAAGCGAGCTGTTCGACTCAACAGACAAATTCCAGTCAGGCACTGGCTGGCCTTCTTTTACTCAACCTGTCAAATCCAATGCCATAGCGTACTACACTGACAACTCCCACGGCATGCAGCGCATAGAGGCTGTGTGCAATACATGCGGAGCGCATCTCGGGCATGTGTTCCCTGACGGTCCTGAGCCGTCCGGCCTGAGATACTGCATTAATGCTGTTGTACTGAAGAAGGTTATCAGATGATAGAGACAGCGACTTTTGGCGGCGGATGTTTCTGGTGCACGGAGGCTTTCTTCAAAATAGTGAAGGGTGTTCTCAGGGTTGAGAGCGGATACAGCGGAGGCGCTCTGAATAATCCGAGCTACAAAGATGTATGCAGAGGAGATACTGGTCATGCCGAGGTTGTGCAGATAACTTTTGATAATGATCTGATCAGCTATGCTGATATTCTGCGTCTGCATTTCATGAGCCATGACCCTACAACCCTGAATCAGCAGGGCTCTGACAGAGGTACGCAGTATCGTAGCGTGATCTTTGCTCATGATGAAGCGCAGCGTAATATAGCCAAACAGATCATCGCTGAGATGCAGTCTGAGTTCAAGGACGCTATTGTTACAGAGGTGCAGCCTTTTGCTGCATTCTATAAGGCTGAACATTATCATCAGAACTATTATGAGAATAATCCTGATGAAGGCTACTGTAAAATAGTGATAGAGCCGAAGGTTAAAAAGTTCATACAGAAGATAGAGTATAAGTTTTTAAAAGATTGATGTGCTGTTCTGCTGGACTATATATGTTAATATAGAAAAAATAGGATTCGGAGGAAAGATGTCTGAGCAGGCAACAAAAGCAGCCAAAGGCAAAATAATAATAAATAGGGATGTCTGCAAGGGCTGTACTTATTGCGTAGCAGCATGTCCAAAGAACTGCATCGAGATGGACAGGAATATAAACTCAGCAGGGTACTTTCCGGCTATATTTGCACATGCTGACAAATGCACAGGCTGCGCAATATGCGCCACAGTATGCCCTGACATAGCCATACAGGTCTGGAGAGACTGACAAATATCTCTTATGAGACGCGCTGTATTTTTTCTGTTCATAGTCCTCATCCTTGTTCCGGCAGCACTCGCTGCACAGAGCTTTCCTGTTACTGAACATACCCTCGCAAATGGCTTGAAGGTTATCATCATCGAAGATCACAAATCACCGCTTGCCACGTTCCAGATATGGTATAAGGTTGGATCTAGGAACGAGCCTGAGGGCAAAAAGGGCATAAGCCATCTGCTTGAGCATATGATGTTCAAGGGCACAAAAAAATACGGGCCAAAGGAATTCACAAACATAATCCAGCGCAATGGCGGCATGGACAATGCCTTTACCACAAAGGACTACACAACATACTATCAGAACATGTCTTCTGACAGGCTGCATCTGTCTGTTGAGCTGGAATCTGACAGGATGAAAAATCTGCTGTTCGATCCAAAAGAACTGAATTCAGAACGCAATGTGGTGCTCGAAGAGAGAAGACAGAGGTATGAGAATGATCCGCAGGCACTGCTTTATGAGGATGTCATGTCAACCGCATTCATGGCTCACTCATACAGAGACCCTGTTATAGGCTGGCCCTCAACTCTTGCATCGATAACAAGAGAGGACATGTTCGACTATTATTCAACCTACTACTCGCCTTCAAATGCGTTCATAGTTGTGGCCGGTGATGTTGATCCCTCAAAAGTGACAACAATGATAAATGAGAAGTTTGAAAATATACCAGCTGCTGTGAAGCGGCCGAGACTTTCTGTTGCCGAAGAGCCGCAGCAGGAAGGGCCAAAGAGGATTTATCTGCGCAAGGAGGCTGAACTGCCTTATGTTGTTATGGCATTTCATGCTCCGTCATTTCCTCATCCTGACAGTTTTGCTCTTGATGTGCTGTCAGTAATCCTTTCAGGCGGCAAGAGCGCCAGGTTCTATCAGAGCCTTGTACTCACGCAGGCTGTTGCTGTAGATGAGTTTGCAAGTTATAACGGCCTTTATAGAGATCCGTTTTTGTTTATTATTGGCGGCACAGCATCAAAAGGAGTGACTGCTGAGACACTTGTTGATGCGCTATGGGCTGAGATCAAAAAGGTATCTTCTGAACCGGTTGCCGAGGCAGAGTTGCAAAAGGCAAAAAACCAGATAGAGGCATCTTTCATATTTGCGCAGGACTCCAACTATTCAAAGGCATTATACGCCGGCATGTTCGAAAGGCTTGGTAGCTGGAGGCTTTCTGAAAAATATCTCGAAGGCATCAGAAAGGTTACAGCTGCTGATCTGCAGGCAGTAACAAGAAAATATCTTGTAGAAGATAACAGCACCACAGGCATATTGGTGCCGCTCAAAAAGGCGGAGCAATGAAAAGTTTATTATCAGCTTTCGCAGCCCTGATCTTGTTGACAGTATGCTCAGGATACAGCGAAGCGCTGGATAAAAAAGAGATAAAACTCGAAAACGGACTCACCATTATTTATGTGCAGAGGACAGGCCTGCCTGTTGTGATGGCTTCGATGCTGATAAAGGCATCACCTCTTTACGAACCTGCTCAAAAACCGGGTGTCGCTTATCTTACTTCCGCTATGCTTACAGAGGGCACAAGTACCAGGATAGGGCTTCAGATAAGCAAAGAGACAGAGTTTATGGGCGCGTCACTCGGCGCGTCAACAAACAGCGACTTTACGATGATCTCTTTATCCGTGCTCAAAAAAGATGCTGCAAAGGGCTTTGAGCTGTTCTCTGATGTTGTGATCAATCCTGTATTCCCTGAGTCCGAGTTGATCCGTAAAAAGCGGATACTCAAAGGTTCGCTGCTCCAGAGAGAGGAAGATCCTTCCTATGTTGTTGAAAAGAGATTCATGAAAGAGCTGTTCGGCCCACAGCATCCTTACGGCAGGCTTGTGTCAGGCTCGCCGGATGAGATCGACAGGATAACCAGAACTGATTTGCAAGAGTATCACAGGCAGAAATACAGACCTGACCACGCTCTGCTTTCTGTTGTGGGAGACATTTCGCATGAAGAGCTTGTTGCTCTTGCAAAAAAATATTTCAGCAACTGGCATGCAGCAGGCAGCGATGGCATCAAAAAAGCTGATGCTGCCATCAAGCCGCTTGCATCTACAAAGGCAATACTGATAGACAAAAAGACAACGCAGGCTTCAATAATATTAGGTCATCCCGGTATATCCAGGAGCAATCCTGACTACTATGCTGTTTCTGTGATGAACTACATCCTTGGTGGCGGAGGGTTTGCATCGCGGCTGATGGATGCGGTGCGCGAAAAAAGAGGGCTTACCTATGGCATATACAGCCACTTTAACGCGCTGAAGGAACCCGGTGCATTTTCAGTGGAAGTGCAGACAAAGAACGAGTCAGCAGAAGAGGTGCTCGGACTCATAAAATCAGAAATCAGAAGAATGAGAACAGAGCAGGTGAGTGACTCAGAGCTGGGTGATGCAAAGTCATTTCTTACAGGCAGCTTTCCGCGCAGATTCGAAACGAGCGGTAAGATAGCGGACTTTCTCGTTGCAGCCAGGTTCTACGGCCTGCCTGAGGATTATATCCGGAAGTACAGCTCCTACATCAATTCCGTCACAAAGCAGGATGTGCTGCGTGTGGCGCAGAAATATCTTTTTGATGCGAATTACGTTATTGTGATCGCAGGCGACAAGGCTAAGATGAAGTTAAATGATGTGCAGTTTTTTGAAGATGTCAAATAGCTCGCATGCAGAAAACTGTCCTGGAGCTGATGCTTCATTAATGTACGCGTAAGTTATAAGAGAGCCGAATACAGGACTGAAGACCCTTGAAGGAAGCCCTGCCTCCCCCATTGCTATAGCTATAACACCGGCGTGCCTGTGCTTCAGAGTGAAGGTCGCCACGCGTATCAGATCTTCGCGCATGGAAGCGGTTGTAGCAACCTTTACTATATCCGCCCCGAGCCGCCTGCCTTTAAGCTCTATGCTATCAAGGAAAATATCCTGCGGAGTGCTTGTGAAATTGTGGTATGAACCTATCAGAAGGATTTTGTTTGCGATGCAGAGTTTTTTCACCTGAGCCGTGGTTGTCTCCTGCTGTATCTCCACATCAAGTGCATCTGAGAGCGGTGCTATAATCTTGTAGAGCTGAAGCCTGTCAGGCACTTTTACCTTTGCGCCCTCGCTTATGTCGCGTACTGTGCCGATGATGGGTTTGTGGAACTTTTCTTTGGCAAGCTTGAAGGTATTGACAATATGATCCGGATCCAGGTTTTTGAACATGTCCACGCGCAGCTCGATTATGTCAGTGCACTTTATAGACTCATTGTCCGGCATATCCACACCAGCATCAGTCAGCACGCCTGCTATAAGCGGCCGCTCACCAAGGCGCTGATGTCCGATCTTCATATTCATTGGCGTTGGATCCCTTGAAATTATATATATTTAAGTTGATTAATACAACACCAAAATCCGTGGTCTGCCAGCGTGTTCTGTTGCAGCCGGCTGAAAATGATATAATGGGTAATTATTGGCAAAGGAGGTGCTGCTATGACAAACGAAGAAATTGTGACCATGCTTAATCATGACCTGTCGGGCGAGATAGAAGCCATATTGGTTTATATGCGCGACAGCTTTGTGACGGATGACTGCAAGCCGAGCAGAGAGATGGAAGAGATAGCAAAGGACGAGATGAGACACGCTGAAAAACTGGCTGAACTTATTGTTGACCTTGGCGGCGTGCCGACAATGGAACACAGGCCGCTTAATTTCGGCGGTCATACCTTAAAGGGGTATCTCTCCAGACTTGTTACACTCGAAAAAGAGGCCATCGCGATGTACAGAGAGCATATCGCAGAAATACCTGATGAGAAGATCAAAAAAGTGCTTACGCACATTCTCCATGAAGAAGAAGAACATCTTGAAGAGTTTCAGAAGCTGCTTGCGTCTGTTCAGTAGTATTACTGCTCTGGGCGGTTAGCTCAGCTGGGAGAGCATCACGTTCGCAACGTGGGGGCCGGGGGTTCGAATCCCCTACCGTCCACCAGCAACAGTACAGCGCAGCAGTGCAGTGAAACAGCAGTAAAATAGCGCGGCACAGCAAAAAAATAAGCAGCAGGTTGCTATAAAAAATGGTGCTTAACTCAGGCGGAATGTGGGTAAAATAATCGCTATCACCAACCAAAAGGGCGGGGTCGGCAAGACAACAACCGCCCTCAATCTGGCGTCATCTCTGGCGCTCGCTGATGAGAATATTCTCGTTATAGATTCAGACCCGCAGGGCAACCTCACAAGCGGACTCGGCATCAAGAGAGAGAGCATAAAGGCCGGGCTGTATGAAATCTATTCAGGCAAGGCTGAGTTCGATGATGTGATGCTGCATTCCGTCATACCCAATCTCCATATCATTCCCACAACAATGGATCTTTTTGCTGTTGAGCTAGAGCTTCTTGAGCAGCCTGACAGGGAAAATATGCTCAGCAACGTATTGAAGCCTTACAAGGATAACTACAGGTACATATTCATAGACTGCCCGCCATCCTTCGGCCTGCTCACGCTCAATGCGCTTGTTGCAGCACAGTCTGTTATTGTGCCTGTGCAGTGTGAATACTTTGCGCTTGAGGGG
>JAJFVG010000103.1 GCA_021371915.1 Nitrospiraceae bacterium | reverse complement strand
AAATATTATAAAGGCAGAAAATCAATTATGCTTATTTTTTCATATGGCAGTGAGGACTCATCACTTGTTTACTGGAATGGTAAACGGTACAGAATAGCTGAAAACAGATAAAGAAAAATAAATCAAAGACCTTCTATCAACAATGAGCTTCCGTACAGTTCATTGAACAACCCTACACCGGTCGAATTTGCAAGGCTTCATCAGGAAAAGATAGGCTGTAGTATTCTAATTATGCTTGGCACCTGAAATGGGAACATGTCACTTTTGAATAGATTTCAATAATGAGGCAATTCCCCGCATGGTTTTGCACTTGTAACTCTGGTATAATTCATACCGAAAATGAACTATTTAGACGACACTATCGCTGCTGTATCAACCCCGCCGGGTGAAGGCGGCATTGGCATAGTGAGGCTCAGCGGGCCTGAAGCTCTCAAAATAGCTGCTGATCTCTTCCAGTCAAAGAGCAGCAGGCAGTTGTCTGTGCCGAGTAGAAAAATATCCCGTGTCGGCTATATTGTTGATCCTGAAACAGGCCGCAGAATAGATGAGGTTATACTGCACCTTATGCCCGGGCCAAAGACCTACACGCGCGAAGATACAGCAGAGATAAACTGCCATGGCGGCATGATGCCTGTTAGAGCGGTGCTCCAGCTTGTGCTCAAACATGGCGCAAGGCTGGCAGAGCCTGGAGAGTTCACAAAGAGGGCGTTTCTCAACGGAAGGATAGACCTTTCGCAGGCAGAGGCTGTTATGGATATCATCAAGTCCAGAACAGAAGTCTCTGAGCAGATAGCCATGCAGCAGCTCGAAGGCAGGCTCTCTGATGAGATAAAAGGCCAGATATCCAGGCTTACTGATGTCTGTGCCCACATAGAGGCATACATAGACTTTCCTGAAGAAGACATTGACCAACTGACACTTGGCCAGCTTGCAGAGAGTGTGGGATCGATAATTAGCGCTCTTGAAGACCTCTCAAGAGGATATGACGAGGCCAGATTTTTCAGGGAGGGTGTGTCTGTTGCCATAGTGGGCAAGCCCAATGTGGGCAAGTCTTCACTCTTGAACAGCCTGATCAGGAGAGACAGGGCGATAGTAACTGACCTGCCGGGCACAACAAGGGATGTGCTTGAAGAGATGCTTAACATCAAGGGCCTGCCTGTAAGGATAATGGATACAGCAGGCATACGCGAGGCGCATGACCTTGCTGAAGTGGAAGGAGTTCGCCGCAGCCTCAAGGCGCTCGAGGGCGCTGATGTTGTGGTCGCGCTGCTTGATGCAGGCAGACCGGCTGATGAGGCTGACAGGGAGGTGCTCGAAAAGGCATCTTTCAAAAGGACTATTGCTGTTTTCAACAAGTCTGACAAAAACCCTTCTGCTGATCTAAAGGACACAAGAGGCATAAGTGTAAGACGCGCTGACACAGGCGCGGAGTTCGTGAGGGTGCAGGAAAACTCGGCAGAGATGCCGCTTATGCGCGTATCAGCATCAACAGGCCTCGGGCTTGACAGCCTGAAGCAGATGCTGCATGACATGTGCGTGAGTCCATGTGGAGCAGCACATGCAGAAGGCCTTCTCATCACAAATGTGAGGCACAAAACACTTATAGACAATGCTGTAATTTCATTGTCAGGGGCCCTTCAGTCCATCAGCAGTAAAGAGCCTTATGAGATTACAGCAATATCACTGCGAGAGGCGTTAGACAGCCTCGGCC
>JAJFVG010000091.1 GCA_021371915.1 Nitrospiraceae bacterium | reverse complement strand
CCGAATTGAGTATTAAATAAATAGTGGAATAAACTTTCTGTAATCATACTGCCCATATTTTCATTTCCCTGTTAACTTTTATCAGAACACCGAATATTACCACATTATTTTATAATGATCCATGCAGATACCTTATTATCATATTGACGCATTCACATCAAAAATATTCAGCGGCAATCCTGCTGCTGTATGCCTGCTGGACAAATGGCTTGATGACAATGTGCTGCTTTGCATTGCTGCTGAAAACAATCTGTCAGAAACAGCCTTCATTGTACCTGCGTCAGATAGCAGCTACCATCTAAGATGGTTCACCCCTGAGATAGAGGTCGACCTTTGCGGCCATGCCACACTCGCAAGCGCGTTTGTGATCTTCTCGTTCATAAACAGTTCGCTTTCATCAGTTGATTTCGATACAAAGAGCGGCAAATTAACAGTTTTAAAATCAGATAATCTGCTCTCGATGAACTTCCCTGCACGAAAACCTATGCCAGCCGAAATGCCGCTCCTGCTTTCTGAAGCGCTTGGAGCAGAGCCGGTTAAGGTTTTACGATCAAGAGACCTTATGGCTGTTTTTGATAATGAATCGATTGTAGGTAATATGAACCCTGATTTTGACAAGCTGCGGCTGATTAAAGACTGCTTTGGAATTATTGTTACAGCACCAGGCCTGAAATCTGATTTTGTTTCACGATTTTTTGCGCCGAATGCAGGTATACCCGAAGACCCTGTAACCGGCTCTGCCCACTGTACGCTAATACCATATTGGGCAGAAAGACTTGGCAAGGATAAACTGACTGCTCATCAACTATCAAAGCGCGGGGGAGAGCTGTTTTGTGAGAACCTGCATGACCGTGTAAATATATCAGGCCGCGCTGCACTCTACGCAAAAGGATATATCCATCTTGACTGATGAGTTATTTTATAAACCAGCTTACTCCAAACCATAGCAACAGCGACCATACTGTTACAATAACCGCTGCGGCAGCATAGCTCACTACTTTGTCGCTCACCTGCGCTGCTTTTAGTCTGGCAGATTCAATCACCTCTTCAGGGGTCAGCCAAATAACAAGCGCAAACCCGAGCGTTACAAAAAAAAGATCATCAACATAACCGAGAAACGGCACAAAGTC
The DNA here is from genome assembly GCA_021371915.1 of Nitrospiraceae bacterium. Classification (GTDB taxonomy): domain Bacteria; phylum Nitrospirota; class Thermodesulfovibrionia; order Thermodesulfovibrionales; family Dissulfurispiraceae; genus JAFGXL01. The sequence goes on along the minus strand of JAJFVG010000091.1, from coordinate 11,965 downwards.
AGGGATGAGATCTATCGGACTGAGCGCATATGCTGCTGTTGCAAGCGCAAGCAGCCGTACAAAAAGCGGAGTGCGCGGATCGCGTGCTGCAAAATATACCACCAGGGTCTGCTGCTTGAGCATCCTGATCTTTTCTTTTAATAATGCGAATATTCTCATTAATCCTCTAATGCTTCGGTAGCGACCTTGCGAGCGCTGCAACATGCACCTCTGCTGCGCCGGCTTTTTTAAGAACCCTGGCACATTCTGCTACTGTTGCTCCTGTTGTTATAACATCATCAACAAGGAGTATCTTCAAACCGCTTATATCTTCACAAACTGCAAACGCCTTTTTCAAATTCTTTCTTCTGTCAACGCCGGAGAGCGAGGTTTGCGGCTGTGTGAGCTTTGTTTTTATTAGCGCTGAGGTTAAAAGCCTGGCTCCTGTATTTTTTGAAATATGTTTTGCGAGCGCAGCGGTCTGGTTAAACTCTCTTGCGATCAGTTTTGTCCTGTGCAGAGGCACAGGAATAACGACATCGCAAACAGACAACTGAATATCGCCAAGCAGTTTTGCCAAAGGCTTGGCTAATCTTCTTATTCCGCTGAACTTCATCAGATGTATAGCCTCTTTAATTACTCCTGTATAACTCGCATAGTAATGGATCTTTTCAAAGTGCGGCCTTTCTTCAATGCATGCAGCGCAGAGCGAGGCGAATTCCGAAACAACAGGCAGTCCACATATCTGACAGCGCGGGCCGTTGAATTTTTTTATCTGTACCCAGCATGACGAACATATCGGATTTGTGGCGCGGTTGTCAGAGTCTGCCTCGCAGACAGGACATTTGGAAGGGAAAAAAAGATTAAACATTTTATCGAACATTAATTGGAAAAAACTGCTCTTGAAAATGAGGGCTCGCGTTTGCGAGCCCTCATTAATGTTGTTAAAGCTGCTCTCTGAGAACGATTATCTCGTCCCTCTTCTGTCCGGTTGATATTATGTCTATACTCACACCTGAAAGTTCTTCAATCTTTCTTATATACTTCTTGGCATTTTCCGGAAGCTTGTCAAAGCTCTTGATGCCGAGCGTGCTCTCCTTCCAACCGTCAAGTTCAATATAAACAGGTTCACTGTTCTGTACAATATCGATCTCTTTTGGGAAGTGCTCTGTTGTCTCTCCGTTGTACTTATATCCAACGCATATTTTAAGTTTGTCCATACCGTCAAGTATGTCGAGCTTTGTTAGCGCAATGCCTGTGAGTCCGTTGATCCTTGCAGAATGCCTCAGGATAACAACATCGAGCCATCCGCATCTTCTTGCCCTGCCTGTTGTTGCTCCAAACTCTCCGCCTTTCTGTCTGATAGACTCTCCAAGAGCATCTTTCATCTCTGTTGGGAAAGGGCCTTCACCAACTCTGGTTGTGTATGCCTTAGCTATACCCAGCACCCTTTTAATCTTTGTAGGCCCTATGCCCATACCTATGCAGGCTCCGCCTGCTGTTGTATTTGATGAGGTGACAAACGGGTATGTGCCGTGATCAACATCCAGCAGCGTGCCCTGTGCTCCTTCAAAAAGTATCTTTTTGTCAGTATCAATGGCATCATTGATAAGTATGTCAGTGTCTGCAATGTATTTGCCGAGCCGCTCTGCATACTTCATATACTGTGCGTATATTGTCTCAGCATCAAGCGTTTCAGCCTTGTAGTAGTTGGTCAATACGAAGTTTGCGATCTCAAGATTAGCCTCCAGCTTCTGCCTGAACACTGCCGGATTGAGCAGGTCCGCTGCCCTTATGCCGTGCCTTGCGATCTTGTCAGTATACGCAGGGCCAATGCCTCTGCCTGTTGTGCCGATCTTGGAAGCAGCCTTTTTGGATTCGCATTGCTGATCAAGAGCAATGTGATAAGGCATTACGATATGCGCGCTTTTTGATATGAAAAAGTTTCCTTCAAAATCTATCGCCTTCTCTATCAGACCATCCATCTCTTTTATCAGCGATGCCGGGTCTATAACAACTCCGTTGCCGATAATGCACTGTTTGCCTTTGTGCAGTATGCCTGAAGGGATAAGGTGCAGAATATATTTGTCATTACCGATGACAACAGTGTGGCCTGCATTGTTGCCGCCCTGATAACGCGCAACAACATCAGCCCTCTCTGTCAGCACATCGACGATCTTGCCCTTGCCTTCATCACCCCACTGGGCACCCACAATAATTACATTAGACATAATCTACCTCGTTCTACCTTTAATGCTCTTGATTTAGAGCCTTATGACCTTGAGCTCAATGATATTGGGCAGCTCTTTGATCTCTTTCAATACCTGCTGGCTTGCTGATGAATCAATATTGACAACTGATATTGCCCTGCCGCCCTCGCTCTCTCTGCCGAAATGCATGCGAGCTATGTTTATGTTGTTTTTGCCCATTAGATTGCCGATATTGCCTATAACACCCGGCTTGTCATGGTTGAACATGACAAGCATATTGCCCTCAGGCACTATCTCAACAGTAAAGTTGTCTATCTTCACTATGCGCGGGTCTTTTTTGCTGAAGAGCGTACCAGCCACTGCAAGCACTTTGTTCTGGGATATAATCCTCACAACGATCAGGCTCTGAAAGTCTCCCGCATCCCTGCTCTTTGTCTCTTTCACCTCTATGCCGCGCTCTTTTGCTATGAGCGGAGCATTTACAAAATTCACAGTCGACTCAAGTATTGGGGTAAGCAGACCTTTTACCGCTGCAATAGTTATCGGAGAGATATTGAGTTCAGCTGCCTCGCCCTTGTACTCGATGGTTATACCTGTTATCTCGCTGTCGAATATCTGCGCGCAGAATGACCCGAGCTTTTCAGAAAGATTGATGTACGGCTGAAGCACTGCAACCTGATCAGCAGGGATTGAAGGAAAATTCACAGCATGGCGTATCGTACCTTTTATAAGGTAGTCCACAACCTGCTCTGCTATTGCTATTGCAACATTCTCCTGTGCCTCCTGTGTGGATGCGCCCAGATGCGGGGTGCATACAACCTTTTCGTGTCCAACAAGCGGGTTGTTGACCGGAGGCTCCACCTCAAACACATCAAGCGCTGCGCCTGCGATTTTGCCGCTATTGAGAGCTTCGAGCAGGTCAGCCTCATTTATTATTCCGCCGCGCGCGCAGTTGATCACAAATGCGCCGTCTTTCATCGTCTTTATGCTCTCTTTGTTGATTAAGCCCTTTGTCTCAGCTGTCAGCGGAGTATGCACTGTGATAAAGTCCGCCTGTTTTATAACATCAGGTATAGACATCTTCTGCACGCCCATCTCTTTTGCCTTTTCATCATTGAGGAACGGGTCGTATGCGATTACATTCATGCCAAAACCCTGCGCCCTCTTTGCTACTTCTCCGCCTATATTGCCGAGCCCGATAACTCCAAGAGTCTTGTTGTACAGCTCAACGCCCATGAACTTCTTCTTCTCCCACTCTCCGCGCGCCATGGATGCGCTCGCCTGCGGAACCTTTCTCGCAACAGCAAACATCATCGCTATTGTATGCTCGGCAGTTGTTACTGTGTTGCCGCCTGGAGTGTTCATCACAACAATACCTTTTTTGGATGCTGCTGCCTTGTCCACATTATCAAGACCTGAGCCTGCGCGGCCTATTACCTTGAGATTGTCCGCTGCCTCTATTATCTCGGCAGTAGCCTTTGTCGCGCTTCTTACTATGAGCGCGTGGTACTGGCCGATTATCGCCTTGAGTTCATCAGGTTTGAGTCCTGTCTTTACATCAACATCAAGGCCCGCGTTTTTAAGTATGTCAACGCCGTTTTGAGATATGCTGTCACTAACAAGAACTTTCATTATTCTGCTCCCTCTATTTTTATAATTATCTTATGCCAGCAAAATTTCCTGCGCAGCTGCCACACCCTTGCCGAGTGCAACATCGTGTCCAAGGCCTTTGAGCACCATCTCGAGCGCTGCTATACCGGTTATGACATCAAATGTGTCAGCATAGCCAAGGTGCGCGAATCTGAATATCTTGCCTTTAGCCCTGTCCTGTCCGCCTGCTGCTGTTACACCATACTTTTCGCGGAGTGTTTTATAAATGAGCTGTCCGTCTATGCCTGCGGGCGCTTCAATTGATGTAACCGAGTTGCTTGGCGACTCTTTTGCGTAGAGGCCGAGCCCTATCGCCTTTGCGCCAGCTCTTGTTGCCTCCGCAAGTGTCTTGTGTCTTTTGAACACATTTTCGAGCCCCTCTTTCTGGAGCATCTTTATCGCCTCATTCAGTCCGATTATAAGCGTGACCGCTGATGTAAAGTTGGTCTGGTTCTTGTCCAGATTCTCTTTCTCTTTTTTAAAGTTGAAATAAAATCTGGTCATCTTTGATGCAGCGTTTCTCTTCCATGCCTTTTCGCTTATGCTCACAAATGCGAGGCCAGGAGGAAGCATAAGTCCTTTTTGCGAGCCGCCCACCATTATGTCTATGCCCCACTCATCTGTCCTAAGGTCTTCTGCAACGAGCGCGCTGATAGCATCGACAACAAAAAGTGTGTCCTCATACTTCTTGACCACCTTGCCGAGTCCCTCTATGTCGTGATAAACGCCGGTGGATGTTTCACAGGCCTGCACAAACACAGCCTTGATGCTCTTGTCCTTCGAGAGTATAGCATCAACATCAGCAGGCTTTACTGTGTAGCCCCATTCTGCAACAACCTCCTGCACTGTAAGTCCGTAGGCCTGTGCTATCTTTGTCCATCTCTCGCCGAACTTTCCGCCGTTTATGACAATAACCTTGTCGCCGGGATTGAAAAAGTTGTTCACAGCTCCGACCATGCCTCCTGTGCCTGTTGAGCTCAGGATGAGAACATCGCTCTTTGTCTGGAAGAGCCACTTGAGTCCGTTCTTTGCAGACTCGAGTATCGGGATAAAATCCGGTGCGCGATGATGTATCATCGGCATAGCCATTGATAAAAGCACCTCAGGTGGAACAGGCGTTGGTCCGGGCGCGAGCAAATATCTTTTGATCATTTTGTTATCCTCCGTTAGTTGTTTAGCGTAAAGTTGATAATAACGATTATGGAAATGAGTATCTATATTAATACAAATGTATTGTCTTTGAAAAGTATTTTATAAAAGAGTACAATAATCACAAAATCAAATACCTTATGGGAGGGGCAGCAGGCCTTTCGGGCTTCTGCCAAATGCGATGAGCAAGAAATCCATTTTATCCTCTTTGCCGTCAGTGGATGAGATTCTCAAATCCGTTAAAGGCATTCACTGGCTCAAATCGTTTCCCCGCAAAAAAGTGCTCCAGGCTATACGCGAGATAATAGATGAAACGCGGCAGGCCATACTTGACGGGCTTCATTCAGAAGTGCCTGAACATTTTGAATCCCATATAGAAGAACGCATCAAAAAGCTCTCTGACTTCAGTCTCAAGCGTGTGATAAACGCAACCGGAGTGGTTATCCATACAAACCTGGGCCGCTCTGTGCTCTCTGAAGAGGTGCTTGAGCGTGCAGCTGAGATAGCTTCAGGATACTCAAATCTTGAATATGACCTTGATACAGGTAAACGCGGCAAAAGGTATTCGCATGTGCAGTCGCTTCTTAACGAAATAACCGGCGCAGAGAGCAGCCTCATCGTGAACAACAATGCTGCTGCTGTGCTCGTATGCCTGAGCGCACTTTCAAAAGGCAAAGAGGTTATAGTCTCCAGAGGAGAACTTGTTGAGATAGGCGGCGCGTTCAGGGTGCCTGATGTTATGGCGCACAGCGGATGCACGCTTAAGGAAGTCGGCACAACAAATAAAACACATCTCTATGACTATGAAAATGCGATAAATGAGAATACTGCCCTGCTTATGCAGGTGCATCAATCCAACTTCAGGATGATCGGCTTTACAGAGGCTGTCTCAACCGCAGAGCTTGTTTCTCTCGGCAAGGAGCGCAGCATACCTGTTATGTATGACTTAGGCAGCGGATGCCTGATAGACATGAAGCCTGCCGGCATAAATAATGAGCTGACTGTGCAGGAAGTTGTTGCAGCAGGGGCTGACATAGTGACATTTAGCGGGGACAAACTGCTTGGCGGGCCGCAAGCCGGAATAATCGCTGGAAAGAAGAAACTCATTGATATTATTGCTAAAAATCCACTTATGCGTGCTGTCAGGATCGATAAACTGACACTCGCTGCGTTCGAAGCAACCCTCATGTATTATCTGGATGAAAATGTCGCAAAAAAGAAAGTGGAGACACTAAGGATGCTCTTTCAGCAGCCGCAGGAAATACGCGCAAGGGCTGAGCGCATCATGTCAGGCATACAGGCAGCTGCACCAGCAGCAGCTATTTCAGTGATAGAAGATGAGTCGCAATCAGGCGGCGGAGCCCTGCCTGAGGTGGGATTTGCAACCTTTGTTGTATCAATCAAACCTGAAAATGCCTCTGCAAGCCAGCTCGAAGCAGCAATGCGCAGGCATAATCCTCCTGTTATCTGCAGGATAAAGGATAATGCCCTGCTGCTGGATGCAAGAACAATAAGAGATGAAGAGACGAGCGAGGTTATAAATGCTGCTGCGGCAGCGCTCGCACTTAAATAACAGATACAGAAAATGACTATACGAGAGCAGACCGAAGATATAGAGAAAAAGGTGCTTCATGCCAACGCCTGCCTAAGCTCAAAAAGCAAAGGCAGGGCAAAGCCTGAAAAAGAGGATGATATCAGGACCTGCTTTCAGCGCGACAGAGACAGGATAATACACTCAAAGGCATTCCGCAGGCTTAAGCATAAGACCCAGGTATTTCTCGCTCCAAAAGGAGACCACTACCGCACAAGACTTACTCATGTGCTTGAAGTTTCGCAGATAGCACGAACTATAGCAAGATCCCTCCGCCTGAACGAAGACCTTACAGAGGCGATAGCCCTTGGCCATGATCTCGGCCATACTCCCTTTGGCCATGCAGGCGAGGCTGTGCTTAACAAGATTCATCCAGGCGGGTTTGAGCACGCAAAGCAGAGTCTGAGGGTTGTGGATTTTTTGGAGCATGATGGGGAAGGACTGAACCTTACTCAGGAGGTAAGAGACGGGATAGTCAAGCACTCCAAGGGAAAGGGCGGGGCAATAGTATCAAGCAATCCAAAGGAAAAACCTGCTACTCTTGAAGGCCAGATAGTCCGCATATCCGACCTTATTGCCTATGCAAACCATGACCTTGATGATGCAATACGGGCAGGGGTTATAAAAAAATCGGGTGTGCCAAAGGATATAACAAGCGCCATTGGCAGCGCTTATGCCAGCCGCATTGATACAATGGTCAGAAATGTGATAATCACAAGCCTCAAATCAGACATGAAAAACATAATGATTGATGAGAGCATGTCAGATATCCTCAACAGGCTGCGCAGATTTCTCTTTGAAAATGTATATGAATCCAAAAAGATAATGCAGGAATTTGCCAAAGCAGAAGGCATGCTGAGCTCCCTGTACGCACACTACTCCACCAACCCAGATGAACTATTCTCTAACATTCCAGCCAGCAAGAGGCCCGCAAGCGTATGCGACTTTGTTGCCGGCATGACAGACCGCTTCGCGCTCATGGAATACGAGCGCATCTTCTTTCCACAAAGATGGATGGTGCTTTAGTGTTCCACGTGGAACATTTCTGATATGCCGGGCCAGGGCATTTTCCAGATAATAGAATTCGACAGGCTGCTGGATATAGTATCCTCATACGCAAAGAGCAGCGCTGCCAAGGACGGGCTGCTAAATCTAAGGCCGCTTGCAGACCCGATCGAGATCAATAAACGCTTTGCCATTATTGAAGAAATAAGGCTTCTTTCACAAAAAGATTCCCCCTTGCAGCTCTCTGAGTTTTGCGATATAACCCTCTTGCTCCAGAAGGTGAAGCCTGCCGGCTCTATACTGGACCCTGTTGAACTTGCCGGAATACTGGAGTTCCTTGGCGCTGCGCTGGATATAACCACCCAGATATCACAACAGCCTGACTCGGCTAATCTCAAAGAGCTTGCCAAGCCTCTTACAGGCCAGCCGGATCTGCTGCGCATACTCAGGAGCTCCATAGGGCCTGAAGGCACCATTTTGGACACAGCATCCGGAGAGCTTGGCAGACTCCGCTCAAAGCTCCGCACACTTGAGGCGCGGATAAGGCGCAGGCTTGAAGATATAACCAAGGATGAGCGGCTCTCTGTATTCCTGCAAGATGACTTTGTTACCCAGCGGTCAGGCAGATGGGTCATACCTGTGCGCATGGACTCCAAGGGCCAGGTGCCCGGAGTTGTGCATGATGTATCAAACACAGGAGAGACAGCCTTTATAGAGCCCCTTGAGATAATCGGCATATCAAATGAGCTTGAAAATGCCATTGCAGAACACAAGACAGAGGAAATACGCATACTGCGCGAGATAAGCAGTCAAATAAGATTGCTGGCGGATGCGCTCGCAGCAGAGCATGCGGCTCTTGTGCAGATAGACATTTTCAGGAGCATAGCCATATTTTCCGATTCGCTCCAGATGCAGGTTCCGCTTATAAGCGAGGACACATCCCTTATCAGATTTTCCAGGGCAAGACATCCCCTGCTAATGATAGCTTATATAAACAAGGGGCTCGACAGGTCTGTTGTGCCTCTTGATGCAGAGCTTGCTGAAGAAAACAGTGTAATGGTCATAACCGGCTCAAATGCAGGGGGCAAGACCATAGCCATAAAGACCGTAGGGCTTCTGACCCTTATGGCGCTGTCAGGAATGCCCATACCGGCAGACTCCTCTTCTGTAATACCAATGATAAAGAATGTGCTTGTGGACATTGGTGATGAGCAGTCCATAGAAGCCAATCAGTCCACCTTCTCTGCGCACATATCGAACATAGCGAATATACTTGAAAGCGCTGACACAGACTCTCTTGTGCTGGTGGATGAGCTCGGCACAGGCACTGACCCCTCAGAAGGCGGGGCCTTGGCCTGCGCTGTGCTGAAGGAGTTGAAGACACGGGGCGCGCTGGTATTTGCTACAACGCACCTTACTGATATAAAAGGATTTGTTCACAAAACCGAGGGCATGATAAATGCTTCTATGGAATTTGACAAACAGACCCTCTCGCCCCTCTACAGACTGCGTGTTGGCGAGCCGGGCCAGTCCCACGCAATAGACACAGCAGCAAGATATGGCCTTCCACAGCGCATAATCGATGAGGCCAAACAGATGCTCGGATCTGCGCGAGTTGAGATAGACAGCCTGATATCTGATCTGAATGCAAAGCGTGCTGATTATGAGCAGAAACTTGCTGAAACTCAATTTAAGGTGGTTGAACTCGCACAAAAAGAGGCTGATCTTATAGAAAAAAAAACCAAACTGGCTGCACAGGCAAAAGAGGCCCTTGCTCACGCGTATGAAGAGGCCTCCAAAATAGTGCTTTCAGCCAAGCATAAGATGAACTCATTTATCGATGAGATGAAAAAGTCAGAAAGAAAGAAGCAGAAGGAACTTATGCAGCAGACAGAGGCTGAATACAAGGCTCTGACACAAAAAGCCAGAGACCTTGCTCCTGTTAAACAGTCTTTGCTGAATATCGATGACATAGAGCCAGGAGTCATGGTGAGAGTGCCGTCGTTAAAAGCTGATGCAATCGTACAGGCAGCAGACCCAAAGACCATGCGTGTGCGCCTGTCAATAAGCGGCAAAGAAGTAGAGATGCCCCTGTCTGAAATATCACTTGCAGAAAAAGCGCAAAAAGAAACAACAGGCAGCATTGTCATAGATGCAGGCGCTGATGCAGCATCAAACAGAATCAATCTGATCGGCTTCAGGGTTGATGACGCCATTATAGAGCTGGAGCCGTTTTTGAACCACGCATCAATGACCGGACTTTCAGAGGTTGTGATAATACATGGCATAGGCACAGGCGCTCTTTCAAAAGGCATAAAAGAGCACCTGAAAGGGCATCCGCTTGTTTCTGAACTCAGGTCAGGCACAAAAGAAGAGGGAGGCGCAGGCATCACTATTGTTGTATTGAGATAATCATTATATTTCAATGTGTTATATCTTGGTCGGAGGTGTTTGGTGGATGATAAGGCAAAAAATCTTGTTCTAGACATCTTAAAAAGCGCAGGGCTTTTAACAGAAGAGCAGATAAAAAAGATCCTCTCCAATGAAGATGCCTACACAGCCAGGATCATGAAAACAAAATCAGGCGCAGCCAGGCGCGGACAGGTTGTCCAGCATGATATAAACATAATTGATGTAATAGATTCTCTTAATCTTGAACTGCCGGGCTCTGACGGCAAGTATCTTACTGAAGATATAATCATGGAGCGGATCGCCAGCCACCTCAACCTGCCTTTTATAAAAATAGACCCCCTGAAGCTGGATGCGGATATTGTCACAGGCATAGTCTCAAGGCCTTATGCCATAAAGCACCAACTCATACCTGTCGGCTTGTCAGGCAATACACTCACAATAGCCACATCAAGGCCGTTTCAGAAAGACGGCATAGAGTGGCTCAGGATGACAACGCACTATGACATCAATGTCTGTCTCGCATCCAAAAAAGATCTGCACAGAATAATCACAGAGTTCTACGGCTTCAAATCCTCTGTTGCAGCAGCAGACAAAGAACTTTCCTCTGGAATTGATCTCGGCAATCTGGAACAGTTTGTGAAGCTGAAGCCTGTTGCAGAGCTTGGCGGAACAGACAAGCACATAATCAATGCTGTTGAATACATGCTGCACTATGCGTACTCTCAGCGTGCATCAGACATACACATTGAACCAAAGAGAGAACACAGCCTTATCAGATTCAGAATCGACGGCGTTCTGCATGACATACACAAAATGCCCAAGGCCGTGCATCTTGCCTTTGTATCGAGAATAAAAACTTTATCGAGAATGGACATAGCAGAAAAGCGGCGGCCTCAAGACGGCAGGATAAAAACAGAGAAGGATGACAAAGAAATAGAGCTGAGAATATCAACCCTGCCGGTTGCATTCGGAGAAAAGGTTGTTATCAGGATATTTGATCCGAGCATACTCATACAGAATCCTGAAAATCTCGGGCTTGCAGACCGTGACCTCTCGCTCTTTAAATCCTTCATCTCTGCTCCGCACGGCCTGATACTTGTTACAGGGCCGACAGGCAGCGGCAAGACAACAACGCTCTATTCAGCAATGAAGATGCTCGCTTCGCCTGAAGTAAATATCACAACCATCGAAGACCCCATTGAGATGATATACGGAGAATTCAACCAGACATCGGTGCAGCACTCTATCGGGGTGACATTCGCAAACGCGCTAAGGACAATACTGCGGCAGGACCCTGACATCATCATGGTCGGAGAGATAAGAGACCACGAGACAGCAGAAAACGCGATCCAGGCTGCGCTTACAGGACACCTGGTGCTCTCTACGCTTCACACAAATGATGCGCCCAGCAGCATAACAAGGCTTGTTGACCTCGGAGTGCCTCCGTTTCTGATCAACTCAACGCTCATCGGCATAATAGCGCAGCGCCTCGTCAGAAAGGTCTGCCCTGAATGCGCTGAAGAATACAACCTCTCGAAGGAAGAGTGCATGATGCTTGGCATAACAGACCCTGCTGCTATCAACACTTCTGTATTCATGGGCAAGGGATGCCTCAAATGCAGGGGTACAGGATACTATGGCCGGAGCGGCATATTCGAGGTTTTGGAGATCACCAGAAAAATAAAAGAGAAGATAAACGAAAAAACAGGGCCTGATGAGATCGGCGCAGCAGCAAAGACCGAGGGCTTCAGAACCCTGAGGGAGTGCGCTGTAAACAAGATGATAAAGGGCCAGACCACATTTGATGAAATAATACGCGCAGCAGGCTTGCATGACTGACTTTGCTGTAAGCCCTGAAAAGAACCAATGGCTCAAAGAGCGGATGGAGGCTCTTGATATCCATGAAAAGGATATTGAGGAAAAGTTCGTCCGCTCATCAGGCAAGGGCGGCCAGAAGGTGAACAAGACA
>JAJFVG010000078.1 GCA_021371915.1 Nitrospiraceae bacterium | reverse complement strand
GAGGATATATACAGACTCAAAAAATCCGATCTGCTTAGCCTGCCGAGATTTGCTGAAAAATCTGCTGACAATCTCATAGCAGCCATAGACCGCAGCAGACAGACTACGCTGGCCCGCTTTATATATGCGCTAGGCATAATGCATGTCGGAGAATACTCAGCCAGGCTGCTTGCTCGCAATTTCAGAACGCTTGAAGACCTGACCGGCATCAAGACAGACAAGCTGCTCGCTATTGAGCAGATAGGTGAAAAGACAGCAAATGCTGTTTCGCTTTTTTTCAGCGACCCTGAAAATATCAGGGCCTTGAAATCGCTCAAGGCAGCAGGCATAAGGTTGAGCAATCCTGATTTCAGGTCAGAGGCTGACAGAGAAGCATCAGGGCATCTTGAGGGCAGGACATTTGTTATAACAGGCACGCTTCCATTGCCGCGAAAAGATGTTGAAAAGATCATCGAGGAGCTGGGCGGGCATGTTGCATCAGCTGTTTCGCAGAGCACTGATTACCTTGTCTGCGGAGATGACCCGGGCTCAAAACTCCAGAAGGCCCAGGCGCTCGGTGTAAAGGTGGTCTCTTATGAAGAGTTTAAAAAGCTGCTTGTCAAGCCGGACAGCAGCGAACAGCAGAAACTCTTTTCCTAGGTTTTTCTTTTTTCCCAGTCAGAGGCTTTTTGATAGTGGCTGAACTTCTTTTCCATGCGTCTGAACTCTTTTGAGTGGATTACGCTCCTGCCGTTTTTTTCGTCAACTCCAAGCAGCGCATGCAGCATTTCGTGGTAAACAATGAATTCAACAAAATATCTCGGCACAGCCGCGCTGTCTAACGATCTGTTAATGGTTATGGTGTCTGAGTGCAGGTTGTAGCTGCCTAAAGTCACCTGCCTCCTTGCCCTGCGCCTGGTCTTGCGGCCCCATGTGATTTTGCTCTTCAGCGCTGAACTGAAATACTCAGCGTTCAGATCTTCTAATATGCCATGCAGGTTGTATATCCTGCCCTGTGCTGCAAGGTTTCTTTTTCGCGGCTTTTTCTGAATGAAGCGGCTTGAGCTGTTGATGAAGCTCCTGAGCAGAGGCGCTCTGGACATCCTGCCGGATATAAAGAGCGCGGTCTGGTGCAGCACATCTTCGTCAGCATGCAGAAACATCCTGTGCAGCCGCACCTTGTAGCTGTTGCAGTTTTTTTGTGCGGATAGCATGCTGGATGTGTTTTCAGTAAGCGTAAGCAGCACATTGCACCCGGTCACGCTGCTGAGAAAGGCTGCGAGGCTTTCAGGTGTGTGGATATTAAACAGGCTTAGCTGCGCTGTATCTTTATTATGCGGAGCAGCCGCTTTGTGATCTGATGTCATACCTTTCAAAATAAACATATGAAGATGGTTTAATCAAGAAACGGGACAAACAACAGCCAAGGCAGGTGGTTTGATTTCCGTAGCTTGTCACGGGTAACTGCTACTCAGTCGAGAGTCGAAGCGGGAGACTGAGGCTCTATATCTGGATACTGCTTTAATGTCTATCAACCATCAACCCATATACCCAGGTAGTTTCAAGCCTAGGAAATCGGGCCAGCTGCCTTTGGTGTCGTGCCGCTGTTCTGGTTTTTGGTTTTTGTTATAATGTCGCATGCGAGGAATAATTGATTTTCATACACACGCATTCCCTGACGCGCTTGCGGAAAGAGCTATGAAGTCTCTCTGTGAAAAGGCTGATATGACCACAAAGCTCAACGGCACGCTTGCTGATCTTCTGCGCTCAATGGATGCAAACGGTATTGAAAAGAGCGTGCTCTGCTCAATAGCTACCAAGCCTTCCCAGTTTGATCCGATACTCAAATGGTCTGCTGAAATCGCCTCTGACCGCATAATGCCATTGCCTTCAGTGCACCCTGCTGACCCTGATTTTGATGAACATTTAAGGGTGATAAAGGCAGAAGGATTTAAAGGCATAAAGATGCATCCATATTACCAGGAGTTTGTTGCGGATGATGATGCCATGTTCAGTTTTTATGAATCAGTCTGCCGCGAAGGCCTCATCCTGGTGATGCATACTGGATATGACATCGCATTCACAAGGGTTGATCTTGCAGGGCCCCGGCAGATAGCGAATGTGATGAATAAGTTTCCTGAGATGAAGTTCGTATCAACGCATTTCGGATCGTGGCAGCAGTGGGAAGAGGTGCGCGAGCATCTTATAGGTAAGCCGATATATATGGAGATATCGTTTGCATTGGAATTTATCGATAAAGAGACCGCAGCATCCATGATAAGGAATCATCCAAAGGAATATGTGCTCTTTGGCACTGACTCGCCGTGGACAGAGCAGGATGAGACACTCGAAAAATTTATGTCGCTCGGCCTGAGCAGCGAATATGAGCAGCTGATACTGCGCGGCAATGCATTGCGGCTTCTTGACTCTGTAAGATAAATCATGCAGATTAAGCTCATCATCTTTGATCTGGACGGCACGCTTGTTGATTCGAGTCTTGACCTTTGCAATTCAATAAATCACGCGATAAAGCCTTACGGAGTTTTGCCGCTCAGCATTGAAGAGACAATATCGCTGATCGGCGAAGGCGTTACCAGGCTGATGGAAAAGGTTGCGCTGAAATATTCGATCCCCATGTCCGAGCTTAAAGCCATGCTGTCAAGATTTCTTGCTTTTTACGAAGAGCATCTTCTGGATAATACCGTGCTTTACCCAGGCGTAAGAGAGACGCTTGAGTCTCTGCGCAGCATAAACAAGGTTGTGGTCTCCAACAAGCGCACAGCGTCATCCATCAAAATACTCAAAGGCCTTGGGATATATGATTATTTCAGCTTTGTGCTCGGCAGCGACGCATTGCCTGAAAAAAAGCCTTCGCCAATGCCTGTGTTTCACGCCATGAAAGAGCTTGGAGCTGCCAAACATGAAACAATAATAGTTGGGGACAGCACCTATGATATTGACGCTGGCAGGGCAGCGGGCATAACTACAGTTGCGCTCACCTGCGGATATAGGCCGGCTGAAAAACTTGCAGGCGCGGATTTTTTGATAAACAGTATTGCGGAACTGCCAGATGTTCTGGTTAAGATAGAGAAAAAGAAGCCGTAGACTCTGTAAGGGGTTTTTAGGGAGGCATTGATGGCATTTACCATCGCATTTGCAGGCAAAGGCGGCACAGGCAAGACAAGCCTTGCCGGACTCACTATAAAATATCTGCTCAAACACAACAAGCAGCCCATACTGGCTGTTGATGCTGACAGCAATGCCTGCCTTAATGAAGCGCTTGGATTAAAGGTGCATGCAACAGTCGGCAGGCTGCGCGAAGAGTCTCTTGATGCTGTGCGCAGCGGAGAGAGGCCAGGCGGCATGGCAATGGAAGAGCTTTTCGACTACCAGGTGCAGCAGTCGCTCATAGAGTCAAAGGGAGTTGATCTTATGGTCATGGGCAGGCCTGAAGGCCCAGGCTGCTACTGCGCTGCCAATAATATAATACGGAAATATACTGATATTCTCTCTGACAAATACCCATACGCTGTAATTGACAATGAAGCAGGCATGGAGCATCTTAGCAGAAGAACCACTCATGCTGTTGACGTGCTCATTATAGTAAGCGATCCCACTGTAAAGGGGCTCCAGACAGCAAAGAGGATTAACGAGCTTGTGGATGAGTTGAAGCTGGATATCAATAAAAGGGTGCTGGTTGTAAACAGGGTGTCTGACAGCAGACAGGATGAACTTCAAAAGCTTGCGCAGAGCCTCGATCTTGAGATCGGAGCGATGATACCGCAGGACAGTGAGATAGCTGAAGTGGACCTAAGGGGCAGGCCTGTTGTTGAGCTGCCGGATGATGCTGTATCATTTGTTGCGCTCTCTGACATGCTAGACAAGCTTTCAATGCCATGAGACATGAAGTTGAAAGTTTAGTTTTGCACATTGAAGCGCATACCTTTTTTGTGCTTTGTTCAAGACTATGAACTTATAAAAAAAACTTATGATTTTCCCGGATTGAAGTTGTTTTATAATTAAGAATAAATTCCTATAAACAGATAAGAAAAAATCATAAGTTTTTGTGTTTACAGGCAATATTATTTCTGTTAACCTTTTATTTAACAATCCGGATTTTTGAGAATTCATATTTTCAACATAACGGAACCATAAAATTTATCAAAGGAGACAGAAATGCTGATTATAGGAGAGAAGCTTAGCATTATTGCCAAGAGAGTAAGAGAGGCGATGCTCAACAAGGACAAAGGTCCTATCCAGGAGATCGCAACAGCCCAATGGAAAGCAGGATCAGGCATGATAGATGCCAACATCGGGCCTGCTGAAGACAATGGCGAAGACCTTATGCAGTGGATGGTCACAACCATTCAGGAGGTTGTCCCGCTTCCGGTCTGTCTTGATACAACAAACTTCAAGGCTATTGAGGCCGGACTCAAAATTCATAACAACCAGTGGGGCAAGCCTCTTATCAATTCCACATCAAATGATCCTGAAAGATTCCCCATGCTCGAACTCGCTGTGAAGCACAACTGCCAGATAATCGGCCTCACAGTAGGAAAGGGCGGGCTGCCTGCTGATGCAGAAGAGAGATCAGCGATAGCAGCAGAGATCATGGGCAGGGCCATGGAATACGGATTGCCGTTAGAAGACCTCTATCTCGACCCGCTTGTGCTCCAGATAGCCACATCCCAGGATCACGCGCTCCAGGTTATCAGGGCTGTAAAGATGTTCCAGGAGATGAATGAGCCTGCGATGAAGACTGTTGTCGGGCTCAGCAATGTGTCCAACGGATGCCCGAAGCATGTGAGGCCTGTGCTGAACAAGCACTTTTTTGTGATGCTCATGAACGCAGGGCTTACCGCTGCTATTGCAGATGCCAACGAGATAGCCGAGGCAATGAAACTTAAACCGCAGATCGATGATGTGCTTGCAGGCAAGACCATTACTGATGCTGCAAAGATGGCTGAGACAACAAAGACGATAGATGTTATTACAGGCAAGACCCTGTATGCTCATTCGTATCTTGAGATGTAGAAAATTTTAATCAAGGGCTATGAAGTCCGCTTAATATAAGGAGGAAACAATGGCTTTAGCTGCTCCTACAGAGACTTATCCGGGAAAGGTTTTTGAGGTTACAATCGGCACTGCAAAAACAGCGGTGTTCGGCGGTGAAAATGTGCTGCCATTTCACAAATTCGACGGCAGTGTGCCGAACAAGCCTGTTATCGCCTACGAAATACAGGATGTTGCTCCTGAAGACTGGCCGGACGCGGTTAGAGAGGTATATGGAGACGCAGCTTCAGACCCTGTAAAATGGGCGCTCTTCTGCCAGAATGAGCTGAAGGCCCAGGCAATAGCACTGAGGCTGACAGGCACACACCCTGACAGGCAGGACAGGTCTGCTGAAGATGCTGCAAAGACCGTAAAAGATGTTCTGGACAAAATAGATGTGCCTCTCATAATACTCGGCAGCAATCATGTTGAAAAAGACGCGGCAGTGCTTGTGGCTGCTGCCAATGCAGCAAGCGGACGCAACTGCATTATCGGAAAGGCACAGGAAGCAAATTACAAGACCATTGCAGCTGCTGCAATGGCGCAGAACCACAAACTTGTTGCCATGTCGGAGTTGGACATAAACCTTTCAAAACAGCTCGGCATACTTATAACCCAAATGGGTTTTGACAAGGAAAAGCTGATAACAGACCCGATGTGCTCAGCACTCGGCTATGGAATAGAGTATACCTATTCGGTTATGGAGAGGATAAGGCTTGCGGCGCTGGCTCAGAATGACGCTGTGATGCAGCCGCCCATGCTCGCTGACATAGGCATGTATGTATGGAAGGTGAAGGAGTCTCAGGCTGCTGAGGCTGATCTGCCCAAGTGGGGCGCTCTCAAGGAAAGAGGCATTGCATGGGAGGTTGTCACAGCAGGTGCGCTTCTGCTCGCAGGAGCAGAGCTGCTTATAATGAGGCACCCGGACGCAGTGAGTGCGGTGCAGAAATTCGTTGATGAGCTGTAAAGCATGCTGACAATAAATTCAAAACCGAAGGTTGTTAAGGAGGATATATGGCTTTAAGCGGCGTTGAGATATTTAAGCTTCTGCCAAAGACCAACTGCAAAAAGTGCGGGCATCCAACATGCCTGGCCTTTGCCATGAAGCTGGCGCAGAGACAGGCCTCGCTGGATGCGTGCCCTGATGTGTCTGAAGAAGCAAAGATGAAGCTCGGTGAGGCTTCAGCGCCTCCATTCAGGCCGATCACTCTCGGTGCAGGCAGCAAGGCTGTGAAGATGGGAGAGGAGACCGTGCTGTTCAGGCACGAAAAGAAGTTCGTCAATCCTTGCGCCATTGCTGTTGAGGTGAAGGACACTGACAGCGAAGAGAGCATAAAGGCTGTTGTTGCAGCAGTGCTTGATTCAGAGATAGACCGCGTTGGGCAGAAGCTCAGAATAGATGCGATACTGATAAAGGATGCATCAGGCGATCCTGCAAAGCTGGTTCAGGCTGTTGCGCTGGTTGCTGCACAGGGGCCTGAAATCCCGCTCATAATATCCACAACCAATGCTGCTGCCGCTGACGCTGCGATCGAGAAGATACCAGGCAAGAGGCCTATACTCTACGGAGCAAATGAGTCAAATGCAGAGTCAATGGCCCAGACAGCAAAGAAGCATAAGGCAATACTCGGAGTGAGCGCGCCAAACCTAGATGCGCTTTCAACCCTTACGGAAAAGATAAAGGCACTGGGTGTTGAGGACATGGTTATAGACCCTGGATCAAGAACTGCCGGTGATATGCTCAGGGACAACACATTCATCAGACGCGCTGCCATCAAAAAGAGCGTCAAGTCTGTCGGCTATCCGGTAATATCATTTGCTCAGAGAGATGACCATATGCTTGAAGCACTTGTTGCATCGCTCTGCATATCCAAATATTCATCAATAGTTGTTATAAGCAGCGTTGAAAAGTGGAAGAGCCTTGCCCTCTTTACTCTCAGGCAGAACATATACACAGACCCGCAGGTCCCGATGCAGGTGGAGCAGAAGATATACGACATCGGAGAGACAAACGCTGATGCGCCGCTTATGATTACCACAAACTTCTCGCTCACATTTTTCATAGTCTCTGGAGAGGTTGAAAACAGCAAGGTCCCTGTGAGGCTTGCTGTTATGGATTCAGAAGGACTCTCTGTGCTCACAGCATGGGCAGCAGGCAAATTCACCGCATCCAAGATAGCGCAGTTCATACAGGAAAGCGGTGTGGAGAACAAGATATCCAAAAAAGAATTGATCATACCCGGATATGTTGCGATACTGAGCGGCGCGATAGAGGAGAAGCTGCCTGGCTGGAAGGTTATTGTAGGCCCCAGAGAGGCGAATGCGCTTCCTGCGTTCCTCAAGACAAAGAACTGATTCTGAGTAAGTGAATACCTCCCGGCTTGCTGCAACTGCCGGGTTAAGAAAAGAGGGAGGAAAGATGTCCAAACTAATTGCATCTGCTGCAATCCGCGGGGCGCATGTGCTTGCGAAACAGGCTGAAGAGATGCTCGAAAAGGCGATTGCTGAAAAAGGCAGGGATTATGCTTTTGAGTTTCCTGACACTGCCTACTATCTGCCGATGATCTACGCGATGACAGGATTTGCGGTCAAGACAGTCGGAGACATGAAGGCTGCTCTCGGTTTTGTGAAGGAGCTTCTGCATCCTGAGCCTGATGAAAAGCTCTGGAAGCCTTATCTTGGCGAAGCGCTCGACTCGGGCATGGCCACTCTCTTTGCTGAAGAGATAATATTTGCTTTGAAGTACATAAACGGCCTGGAGCCGTGTACTGACCCTGAGACAGGTTATGTATACAACGGATTCATTTCCGATACCATACAGCGAAACCTTGGCGTTCAGCTTGTTGACGGCACAATGCCTGGGTTTGCAGCGATCATAGGTGCTGCTCCTGATGATGAAACAGCAGTAAAAATTGTGCGCGGACTCCAGGAGAAGAATATACTCACATTTCTGTCCGGCCAGTCAAACGGCGATTCAGTAACAAAGCAGCTGCTGAGACAGAAAGTGGAGCTCGGCTGGGACACAAGAATTGTTCCGCTTGGGCCTGACACAGAACACACGCTCTACGCTCTGGACTGGGCGATAAGGGCATCACTCATCTTCGGCGGCAAAAAGGCCGGAGATTTCAAAGAACACCTCAAGTACCAGAAGGACAGGGTCTTTGCGTTTGCCATAGCCCTTGGGCCTATGGATGACATCAAGTGGGCAACAGGAGCAGGCGCAATCAATATGGGCTTCCCTGCTGTCTGCGACACTGATGTGCCTGTCATACATCCGACAGGAGTCTGCACGTACGAAGAGGTTGAGAAAGAGCTTGACCACTCAAAGATAGTGCAGAGGGCGATCGAGATAAGAGGCCTCAAAATCACAGTAGAAAAACCTCCTATCCCTGTTGCCTACGGCCCTGCGTTTGAAGGAGAGAGGATACGCAAGGAAGACACCTTCATCGAGTTCGGCGGCCAGAGGACTCCATGCTTCGAGTGGGTCAGGATGACTGAGATGGATGCCATCGAGGACGGCAAGGTTATTATCAAGGGCGACAGGTGGCAGGAGCGTTACGAGGCCGGAGGCCAGATGCCGCTCGGCATACTCATAGAGGTCGCAGGCAGAAAGATGCAGAAGGATTTCGAATCTGTAATTGAAAGAAAGATACACTCAAACATAAACGAGGCCCAGGGCATATGGCATATGGGTCAGCGCGACATAAACTGGGTGAGGATAAGCAACAACGCAAAAAAAGATGGCTTCACCCTTGAGCATCTAGGCATAGTGAATATCGCGATGACGCACAACAGGTTCCGTTCGATAGTGGACAAGGTGCAGGTGACCCTGTTTACTGATGAGCAGGATGTGAAGAAGATGCTTGAAGAGGCGCGCGCAGCATACAAGGAGAGGGACAGCAGGCTCGGCAGCCTTACTGACGAAGCTGTTGATCTCTTCTACTCATGCCTGCTCTGCCAGTCATTCGCACCGAGTCATGTATGCGTTATCACACCAGAGAGGCTCGGTCTCTGCGGCGCATATAACTGGCTGGATGGAAAGGCAGCATACGAGATTGACCCAACAGGCGGCAACCAGCCCATACAAAAAGGCGTATGCCTCGATCCAAAGCTCGGCAGGTATTCAGGCGCTGATGAGTACCTGAAGAACGCCACAGGCGGAGCTGTCGAGACGCTTAACCTCTACACAATAATGGACAACCCCATGACATCATGCGGCTGCTTTGAGTGCATAGTCGCAATCATCCCAGAGGCAAACGGTGTGATGATAGTGAACAGGGGCTTTCCGGGCATGACTCCGTCCGGCATGAAGTTCTCGACCCTCGCTGGAAGCGTGGGCGGCGGAGCACAGACCCCGGGCTTCATGGGCATAGGAGTAAACTTTATCACAAGCAGAAAATTTCTCTTTGGCGACGGAGGATTGAGCAGAATTGTCTGGATGCCCAAGGCGCTTAAAGAGAGAGTTAAGGAGGCCTTTGATAAATTGGCTGAGGAGCAGGGCGTGCCGGGCCTGCTGGACAAGATCGGGGATGAGACGATCTGCGAAGAACCTGACAAGCTGGTAGAATTCCTGACTCAGGTTGAACACCCGGCATTAAGCATGGATCCTATGCTCTAAAAATTGTCCTCTGAGGGAGGCATTATGGAAAAAGATAAAAAGCAGACAAGCGCGAATCCATCCGCAGCAAAGATAATACAGTGGGCAGAGACCCAGCAGCTTGAGACATGCTTTGACAGGGCTGCGAAGATTAAACCATGCCCGATAGGCGAGACAGGCGCATGCTGCAAGGTCTGCCACATGGGCCCATGCAGGCTTGTGGGTAAAAATGCTGAAGAAGAGGCGCGCGGAGTATGCGGTGCTACTCTCAGCACAGTGGCTGCAAGAAACCTGCTCAGAATGATTGCAGCAGGCTCTGCTGCGCATAGCGACCACGCAAGGGATATGGCGCTCACGCTTTTGGCTGTTGCAAAGGGTGAAGCAAAAGACATGAAGATAACGGATGTGAAGAAACTATACAGGGTTGCGGGCTATCTCAACATAGAGTTTGAAGGCAGGCCTGTCAACGATGTTGCAGTTGATGTTGCCACAAAGCTGCTTGATGACTTCGGCAGACAGCGCAGCGGCACTGTGAACTATCTTCAGAGAGCGCCGAAAAAGACTCGCGAACGCTGGGAAAAATGGGGAATCATGCCGAGGTCTATTGACCGCGAAGTTGTCGAGTGCATGCACCGCACGGCAATAGGCGTTGATCATGATCCTGACCATCTGCTTTTGCATGGATTGAGAACATCACTTGCTGACGGATGGGGCGGCTCGATGATATCAACGGATATCACTGATATACTTTTCGGCACTCCGATGCCTGTAAAGGCTGAGGCGAGCTTCGGCATCTTTAAAGAAGATGAAGTAAACCTTGTTGTGCATGGCCATGAGCCTACGCTTGCGGAGATGATAGTTGAGGCATCATCAGAAAAAGAGCTTCTCGACTACGCAGTATCAAAAGGCGCAAAAGGCATAAACATAGGAGGCATGTGCTGCACGGCAAATGAAGTGCTCATGAGGCACGGCATTCCCACAGCAGGAGGCTTCACAAACCAGGAGCTCGGCATAATGACCGGACTTATAGATGCGATAACCGTTGACGTACAGTGCATCATGCCGGCAATAGCTGATCTGTCAAAGAAATTCCATACTCATGTGATAACAACATCCCCAAAGGCAAAGATGCAGGGCGCGATGCACATAGAGTATGACGAGCACAATGCCAAGGATATAGCGAGAAAGATAGTCAGGACAGCGATAGACAACTTCCCCAACAGAAAAAAGGAAGGCAGCCATGTGACTGACAAGGCTCCGCTGATTGCCGGCTTTTCACATGAGTACATTGAGTACATGCAGGGCGGCAGATTCAGAGGCTCATTCAGACCGCTTAATGACGCTATAATCGCGGGAAGAATTCGCGGCGTTGTAGGCCTTGCAGGATGCGACAACCCAAGGGTGCCATCCACAGGGCTGCACAGATACCTGGCAACAGAATTGATCAAGCAGGATGTGCTTGTGGTCTCCACTGGCTGCGGTTCAGCAGCCTGCGCATCAGCAGGGTATCTTACACCTGAAAACGCGCTCGAAAACGCGGGGCCGGGATTAAAAGAGGTTTGCGAAGCCATAGGCATACCGCCGATACTGCATATGGGATCATGCGTTGACAATTCAAGAATACTGACAGTTGCGAGCGCTATGGCTGCTGAAGGCGGACTGTCTGATGAGATAGGCGGCATGCCTGCTGTCGGCATAGCTCCTGAGTGGATGTCAGAGAAGGCGATTGCGATCGGGTGTTACTTTGCTGCATCCGGATTTCCTGTCATATTCGGCGGCAGCTCTCCTGTGAGCGCGAGCAAAGAAGTCACAAAACTTATGACAGAAGTCTGGTTTGAGCGGTTCAAAGGAGCGCTGCATTTTGAGCCTGATCCGGAGAAGGTCCTTGCAATGGCGCTTGAGTATATTGACAATGCAAGAGAGGCTCTGAAGCTCAGGAAGTATGAGCGCGGTAAGTTCTCAACAGAAAAAGTGCTTATGGATATGGCAGCAAGAAGAGAGCTGGAGAAGGCTGCAAAGCCGCACATGGGCATCTATTAAAGACTGATATTCTGAACAGCAAAAGAGGGCGGCTCGCATGCGCGAGCCGCCCTCTTTGATTTTTTTTGAACGAAGGTCAGTTTTTCAGTTCTGAAAATCCTCCTGCTGATTATATAACCAAAAGTAACATCACAAAAGTTTTGATTCATCATAACCTGATTTTTGGCCGCAATTTGAGTAGAAAGGTTACAAAAAAGAGCTTGTAACACCTTGCTGGCGCTGCATTGTTTCAGAATGAAAATTCAGTGTCTGAAAATATTTTATTCATCTTATCATTTTATAAAAAAGACCAATAAGACATTTGCAAGATCGTGTGATAATCTCAAATCAAAAGCAGCGGATTTTCTGATGCTTTAAGCCGCATGTTTTTGGGAGGCGTTTGATGAGCGGTTGCATACCGGATATGGATTCCTATTACAGGATCTTCGAGTATGAACTTACTGATGAGCAGAGAAGGCGTGGCGTACTGATCTATGCCCTGCAGCAGATACAGAAAGAGCACAACTATCTGCCTGCGGATCAGCTGGCAAGACTGTCCGAATCTCTGAATATGCCGCTGTCAGAGATATACAGCACAGCCACATTCTACAAACACTTTTACTTCAAGCCGCGCGGCAGAAATATTGCCTGCGTATGCACGGGCACTGCCTGCCATGTAAGAGGCGCGGGCAAGGTCGTTGAGAAATTCAAGAAAGAGTTCGGCATACAAGAGGGACAGACATCAGAGGATGGTTCGCTCACCCTTGAAACCGTTGGCTGCGTTGGCTGCTGCGGCCTCGCGCCGGTTATCACCGTAAACGAGGAAGTTATCGGCGATCTGAGTGATGAAAAGCTCTCCGGCATCATCAGCAGTATTAAAGACAACGATACCTCATCATCCGATTAAGTGCTTTGTCAACAGGCAGGAGACAGCATGGAAAAACTCAAGAGCATAGATGATTTCAAGAGACTCAAAAAGGAACTTTCAGAAAAAATATTCCGCAAGGATACTCCGCGCGCGCATGTGTGCTGCGGCACAGCATGTGCTGCTTCAGGCTCGCATGGTGTGGCGAATGCGCTTGAGGATGCAGCAAGAGATAAAGGCCTTGATATAACTTTGATCAGAACAGGCTGCCAAGGCATGTGTCAGCAGGGCCCGAACATAAAGCTTGAGCCTGCCGGATACTATTATCAGAGAGCGAGGCCGGATCAAGCGCGTGAAATTATCGAGTCGTCCATCAAGGGCAACTCTTCATACAGAAGAGGTCTTTACAGAGATGACATATTGTCTGAGCCTGTTGAGTCGATGGATGATCTGCCGTTTTACAAAAAACAGTTGAGGATCGCGCTGCGTAACAATGATGTGATCGATCCTTCTGATATAAGCCAGTACATAGTGATGGGAGGCTATGGCGCGCTCAGAAAGGCGTTTGAGTACATGAAGCCTGAAGATGTGCTTGATGAGATAGACCGCGCTGATCTGCGCGGAAGAGGCGGGGCAGGCTTTCCTGCGGGTAAAAAGTGGAAGCACACACGAGCAGCAAAAGGCTTGAAGGTTGTGGTTGCAAATGGTGATGAAGGTGATCCAGGGGCGTTTATGGATCGCGCAATAATGGAGGGCGATCCGCACAGCCTGCTTGAGGGCATGCTGCTCTGCGCATACGCCATTGGCGCAAGATACGGATTGATTTATGTGCGGCATGAATATCCTCTTGCTGTCAAAAATCTCAAACATGCAATACGCACTGCTGAGTCGCTTGGCTTGCTGGGTGAAAACATATTCAGCACAAATTTCAGTTTTGGTGTTGACATCCGCGAAGGCGCGGGCGCATTTGCCTGCGGAGAGTCCACAGCGCTGATAGCATCTATTGAAGGTGAAAGGGGCTTCCCGAGGCCCAGGCCGCCGAGACTTTCTGAACAGGGCGGAGGTGTGTGGGGTTATGCGACAAATCTGAACAATATCGAGACATACGCATGCGTTGCGCCGATCATAGAGAATGGCTCAAAGTGGTTCAGGAGCATAGGCACAGAGACATCTCCCGGCACAAAGGTATTTGCAATAACAGGCAAGGTAAAAAACACAGGGCTTGTTGAAGTGCCTATGGGCATAACGCTGCGCGAGATAATTTTTGATATAGGCGGCGGCATTATCGGAGACAAGCAGTTCAAGGCTGTGCAGACCGGCGGGCCCTCGGGCGGATGCATACCTGCGCAGCATCTCGACAGTCCTGTGGATTTTGACTCGCTCGCAAAGCTCGGCTCGATAATGGGCTCAGGCGGCATGGTTGTGCTTGACGAAGATACATGCATGGTGGATGTTGCCAGATATTTTCTGTCATTCACGCAGTCAGAGTCGTGCGGCAAGTGTCCGCCCTGCAGGATAGGCACATACCAGATGCTTCAGATACTCGAAAGAATAACCAGCGGAGAAGGCAGGCACGGCGATATAGAGACACTTATCAGCCTCGGCAAAAAAATTCAGGAAGGCTCGCTGTGCGGCCTTGGACAGAGCGCGCCGAATCCTGTGCTCAGCACAATCAAATATTTCAGGCAGGAGTTTGAGGAGCATATATATGACAACTACTGCCGGTCCAATGCCTGCAAAAACATGGGTGTTTTTGCGATCAACCCTGCGGAGTGCGTAAGCTGCGGCCTGTGCAAAGATGCTTGCGCGTACAATGCTGTTGTCGAGACGCGCAAGGGGTACTACATAGACAGGGCTTATTGCGTAAAGTGCAAGGCCTGCCATACTGCATGTCCTGTGGGAGCTGTAAAGATACGCAGGCAGAGCGTCAGCAGGCTTGAAGATCAGTTCAGGATACCCGCTGAAGATATAGAGATACTTGCAAGGAGGGCCAGGATGATACTGAAGGATGTTGTCAGATCAAAACCAATAAAGGTTGTGACCTGCAAAAAAGATTGCAAGGTGGCTGATGCTGTCACCATAATGGACGGCAATAATGTCGGTTCAATACTCGTGTTTGACGATACAAAGCAGCTCGCAGGCATATTCACAGAGAGAGACATAATGCACTGCTTCGCAAAAAACATATCATTTGTCGATGTCCCGATCGGCAGCGTGATGACGCCTCAGCCGATAACCCTCGATGCATCAACTGACATCGGTGTTGCCGTCAATGTGATGTCAGAGAAGAAGATAAGGCATCTGCCTGTGACAGAGAACGAGGAGATCATAGGCATGATCTCCTACAGGGATATCGTATCTTATCTGCTGCCTGAAGTGATCTTCATGGCAGAGGATATCTATTAAGGAGTTTATTATGTTCGAGGTCAAGGAGCTCAAGACAGCAGACATCATGGCAGACTCTGCCCGGTATGGCTGCTGCGTAAAACAGGCGCGTTATTACTTTGAGACATTTCTCAAAGAGCTTATGTGCGGCCGCTGCCATCCGTGCGCCCTTGGTTCGCATGAGGCGATGATGAGACTGGAAAGGCTGACAGTAGGCAGAGGAGCTGCGCTGGATATGGCAGCGCTCCGGAGGATAGCTGAAAACATGCTCTTTGGCTCAATGTGCAAAAAAGGAAAAGACAGCGCCGAGTTTCTAAGGACATGGCTTGATTCAGGAGAGTTTGCCGAACATGCTGCCGGCATATGCAGGCACGCAGAGTGCAGCGCTATGGTTTCCTACAGCATTGATGCCTCCAGATGCTCACACTGCGGCCTATGCAGGGAAGCCTGCTGCAACGGAGCAATAACAGGTGAAAAAAGAAAACCGTATCTGATCGGGTATCCGGCTTTTGAGATCAGGGACAAGAAATGCACAAGATGCGGAAAATGCGAAGATGTATGCACTGAAGGAGCTGTGCAAAAGATAATGCAGGGCAGTGTATTGGCCGGTAGAGCAGTCAGAGTTCAGATTCGATAATCAACAGGAGGACAGATGCAGAAGAAAATAAGTCTGACAATCAACGGCCGGACAGTATCAGTTGCTGAAGGTGTAAATCTTATAGAGGCTGCCGAGGCCGGGGGTGTGCACATACCCAATCTTTGCCATTTAAAAGGCATGAAGGGCATCGGCGCATGCAGGCTTTGCATGGTTGAAGTTGAAGGTCTCAAGGCCCCGGTCACAGCATGCACAACAAAGGCAAAGGAGAGCATGTCCGTAAAGACCGACACGCCTAAAATAAGAGAGCTTCGTTCATTTGTTATAGACCTTATCCTCTCGATGCACCCTCTGGACTGCATGACATGCACAAAGGCTGGCGTTTGCAGACTTCAGGAGTATGCGTATGATCTTGGCATAAAGGAATCGACTTTCAGCAGAAAGACTCCGGCCCTAGTATCAGAGGATGACAATCCATTAATAAAAAGAGAGCCTGACTACTGCGTGCTCTGCGGCAGGTGCGTGAGGGCATGCAGGCAGCAGGGTACAAATGTGCTCGACTTTATGGGCAGGGGGGTCGGATCAAAAGTAACAACAGCAGCTGATCTAGCGCTGCATGATGCAGGCTGCACATTCTGCGGAAGCTGCATTGATGCATGTCCTGTTAATGCCATTGTCGAAGCTGACAGGTGGCGCAAAGGCAGGGAATGGGACTACTCAAGTACAAAAACTGCCTGCCTGCTTTGTGGCTGTTCATGCAGCATTGAGATAAGCACAAGAGATGGAAGCATACAGAAGGCAGCAAATGCTGATGCAACAGGATATATATGCGCTGTCGGCAGGTTCGGTCATGAATATTTTTCATCGCCTGAGAGAATAACATCTCCTATGAAGAGAACAGAGTCAGGCTTCCAACAGATATCGTGGCAGGAGGCTCTGGATGCTGTATCTGAAAGCATAAGCAGGACCGGCAAAAAGACAGGTCTCATTGTGGACAGCAGCATCCTCAATGAGGACGCTCTGGCGCTCAAGAGGCTTGCCGCTGATGTGGCTGGCATTAAAAATATCGATGCAACGTCATCACTATACGGATTTATTGATGAGGCATCTTCAGAGCCTGGCGACTTGGGAAGTGCTGATCTGATAGTGCTTGCAGGCATTGTGCCTGACCAGAAAACCGGACTGTTTCCTTTGGTTGATGTTGAGATAAGAAGACGAATTGCTGACAGCGCGAAACTTGTGGTTATAGCTGAGAGTGCTGGTGCTTCACTCGCCTCTGCTGCTGATATGGCTGTTTCAGGGGATGAGGCATCCTTTCTCAAATCCGTGACAAAGACCCTCAGCATAAAAACCGGATGCAGGATCAGGAGCATCAACACAGCCCTGATGGATGCGGAAGAGAGCGAGGAGGCTGATGCTGTTGCTGAGATGATAATGCAGGCTGTCAATCCTGTGGTGCTCTCTGCCCCGCAGCTCTATGGCGCTGCATCAAATATTGCGCTCTTCAGGGGCCAGGTGTATTCCCTGCCTCTTCAGGCCAATGCAAACGGAGTGCATATGATGGGCCTCAGGCCTGAAGGCATGTCATATTCGGATATGCTCTCCGGAGGCGTTAAAGTGCTCTATGCTGTTGGCGCGCATAATGCTGATGCAAGGCCAGGAGTTGATTTTATTGTTGCGCAGCATACGCACATATCAGGACTTGCAAAGTATGCTGACATACTCCTGCCTGCTGCTGCTTTTACAGAATGCGATGGAACAATAGTGGACTACATGCTGAGGACAAAGAAGGTCTCAAGGGTCTGCGAGCCTCCTGGTTCAGCAAAATCGCACAGAGAGATATTCAGGATGATTTCCAAAGAAATGGGCACAGACATAAAAGCAGTGCGCGATCATGAAGTCAGGAGCAGGATAAAGACCAGAGCAGGCAGGACACTTAGACCTTTTGTGAAGGATCATGCCCAGGCTGTCTCAACGCCATTTGCCGGAATTGACCGGCATGTTGTGGAGAACTCGAGACTGCGCTGGATAAAGGTAAAATCAGAACGTAAAAAATCAGCAGCAATGCAGCCGGCCTGATAAAGGCACTGCTGTTTCATTAATGCTTGAAATTTTCTTTAATAACCGTTTTGTGGCTCTCCAATCCGGTTTGCATAAACCGGATTTTATTGGTTAAAATATCTGAACTATGGCAAAAATATTAGAAAAAAGACTGATCCGTACACCGGATGTTTATTACTTCAAGATCGAAGCCCCGCTTATATCCAAAAAAGCGAAACCAGGCCAGTTTGTTATCGTGAGACTGCATGACCAGGGCGAGAGGATACCGCTCTCTCTGGCGGATATAAATGCGAATGAAGGCACAATCAGCCTTATAGTCATGGCTGTCGGCAAAACCACCAATGAATTCGTGCTCATGAATGAGGGGGACAATATTCAGGACCTCTGCGGCCCGCTAGGAAAGCCGACTCATATCGATAAGGCTGCGAGGGTAATCCTTGTTGGCGGCGGGTTCGGAGTCGCGCCTCTTTATCCGATAGCAAGGGCGTTCAAGGCAGCAGGCAGCCATGTTGTAACCATCATGGGTGCGCGCAGCCACGACCTGCTTGTTTATGAAAAAGAGATGGGTGATGTGAGCGACAGGGTTATAGTCACAACAGATGACGGCAGCAAGGGTACAAAGGGCGTTGTAACCACAGCGCTCAAGCAGGAGATAGATGAAAACGGTGCTGACCTGGTGCTTTCAGTAGGCCCTGCGATAATGATGAAGTTTGTTGCAGAGACAACAAGGCCTTATGGCATACATACGGTCGTGAGCCTCAACCCGATAATGGTTGACGGCACGGGCATGTGTGGCGGATGCAGGGTGCCGATAGGCAAAGAGACAAAATTTGCATGCACTGACGGCCCTGAGTTTGATGGTCATCTTGTTGATTGGGACCTGCTGATGTCAAGGCAGAGGACATACCAGGCGGAAGAGAAGCAGTCTTTTGAAGATTGGAAAAAGAAACATGCTCATATGATCACAGAGGAAAAATGACAGAAGATAAAAAGCCCAAAAAACTTACACCGAAAAAGACGCCCATCCCTGAGCAGGATCCGATTGCACGCGGCAAGAATTTCAACGAAGTTACACTCGGATACAATGAGGAGCAGGCAATATCTGAAGCAGAGCGCTGCCTCCAGTGCAAAAAGCCGATGTGCGTTGAGGGCTGTCCGGTTAATGTACCCATTCCAGCATTTATAAAGGCGATAGCTGAGAAGGATTTCAGAAAAGCGATAGATACCATCAAGGAAGCGAATGTGCTTCCTGCTGTATGCGGTAGGGTATGTCCACAGGAGATACAGTGCGAGCAGAAGTGCATAGTCGGCAAAAAGAATGAGCCGGTCGGCATAGGCCGTCTCGAAAGATTTGCTGCTGATTGGGAGCGGGAGTGCGGCATGGAGTGTCTGCTGCCGCAGGTGGCTCCTTCCACAGGCAAAAAGGTGGCTGTTGTAGGTGCAGGGCCTGCTGGCCTCACATGTGCTTTTGATCTTGCCAAGATAGGGCACAAGGTTACTGTTTACGAAGCGCTTCATGAGGCCGGAGGCGTGCTCATGTATGGTATTCCGGAATTCAGGCTCCCAAAAAACATAGTAAGCAAGGAAGTCGAGGTTTTGAAAAAGATGGGAGTTAAGATCATCACAAACGCGGTTATCGGCAAACTGATAACAATAGACGAGATAATGGAAGAGTACGATGCCTGCTTCATAGGCACAGGCGCGGGTCTGCCTAAGTTCATGGGCATAGAGGGAGAAAACCTTAA
>JAJFVG010000044.1 GCA_021371915.1 Nitrospiraceae bacterium | reverse complement strand
TTCTCTTTCAGAGCAGCAGCTGGATGCGTTTATTGATGCTGAGGGGCTGCCTGCGTACAGGGCGCGTCAGATAATAAAGTGGATATATGAGAAGCATGCCTGCTCTATCGATGAGATTACCGAACTTTCCAAGGATCTGCGCCAGAGTCTTTCTGAAAATGCATACATAAGCTGCCTTGAGCTTGCTGATCAGCAGATTTCAGTTGACAGTACTCGAAAGTTTCTCTTCAAGCTTGAGGATGGAGAAACAATAGAGAGCGTGCTGATCCCTGATGAAGACAGGCTCACGCTCTGCATATCGTCTCAGGTGGGCTGCGCCATGTCCTGCGGTTTTTGCGTGACCGGCAGCATTGGGATAAAGCGTGATCTCAAGGCGCACGAGATATGCGGACAGGTCATAAGCGCGAGTAAGATTATTCATCCGCAAAAAATAACAAACATTGTGCTTATGGGTATGGGAGAGCCGCTCGCGAATTTCGAAAATGTGGTCGAGGCATTATGGAGGATAACAGGGCTGATGCATTTTTCTCCGCGTAGGATCACGCTCTCTACATCCGGCATAGTCCCAAAGATAGCTGCTCTTGCGCAGAGGGCTCCAATGGTAAATCTCGCGATATCTCTTAATGCCACAACCGACCAGGTTAGGGACAGGGTAATGCCTGTGAACAAAACCTATCCGATCAAGTCGCTGCTGGATGCGTGCAGGCGCTTTCCGCTGCCTCCGCGCAGACGGATAACATTCGAGTATGTGATGCTCAGGGGAGTGAATGATTCGGATGCTGATGCAGCGCGGCTGATCAGATTGCTGAGGGGCATACCTTCAAAGGTTAATCTGATACCTTTTAATGAGTTTGCTGGTTCTGAATTCAGAAGGCCTGATGATGTGAGGGTGCAGGCGTTTCAGGAAATATTAACCTCTTCGGGAATGACTGCAATAATCAGAAAGAGCAAGGGCCAGGACATTCTTGCTGCATGCGGACAGCTAAAGGCGAAATATTCAGAGAGGGATAGATGATGAGAAGAAAAAAATGGTGGGCAGTCGCAGAATCGAACTGCGGACACGAGGCTTTTCAGGCCTCTGCTCTACCGACTGAGCTAACTGCCCATTCACTGAAAACCAGTCATAAATCATAAACTTTTAGCCTGTTTAAAGTCAAGAATTTCAGCTGTTTTTTCTGCGGCTTTCTATCCATCGATAATAGTTATGGCGTGCTGGCGTTTATTGTGTCTTAATAATGTTAATTTGCATATATGCGCTTTTATTTGCTAAATTACGCCTAAAATTCATCACAAAAAGGAGAACACTGGAAATGAAAAGAATTTTTGCGGTAGTGGCAGTACTTCTTTTTTCAAGTCTTTTTATCATCAGCGGTTGCAGTTCAAAAAGAGTAGCAGTAGCAGACAAGCCTCTTCAGGAGAAGCCGGCTGATACGGGTAAAACAACTGCTGGGAAGCAGACTCCTGCAACCACATCTACAAAAGAGACTGTGACTGACAAGGTAATCACAGCAAAGGCGCAGCCATCTGATTCTGATGCGGCATTTGAAGAGATCAAGTCAGCTCTTAAGGATATATATTTTGATTTTGACAAGTACGATATTAACGAAGCAGCAAAACCACTTGTCAAACAGGCAGCAGCAGCCCTTTCAAAGGACAGCAGGATAAAGGTGATAATCGAGGGCCACTGCGATGAGCGCGGCACAAATGAATACAACCTTAGTCTCGGAGAAAAGAGGGCATTTGCTGTGAAGGAGTATCTGCTTTCACTCGGCATCCCTTCATCAAGGATACAGACAGTGAGCTATGGAGAGGAGAAGCCTGTATGCACAGAGAGCACTGAGGAGTGCTGGGCTAAAAACAGACGCGCTCATTTTGTTCTGGTAAAGGAGAAGTAATGACAGGGTCGGCAATATTGCAGAGAATATCCGGCGTTATTTCGCTGCTGTTTTCCGCAGGCGTGATACTAATTGCTTCAGGGTGTGCTACAACTGCCGACCTGGAGAACATGAGGCAGAGCATAAGCACTACACACAGGCTGGAGTCTATCGAGCAGAAGAAAGAAGTAGATGCGCTCAAGGCAAAGGTGTCGGAGATGTCCGGAGAGATGTCTTCTGTAAAGGAACGTTCCGCCAAGGAGAGCACTGTTGAGGCATTGAGAGAGGGCCAGACAAATCTTATCTCAAGGGTTAACGAGCTTTCAAAGGATGTGCAGATGCTCAAGGGACGCTTTGAGGAGAGCAAGTTTACAACAGACAAATCCGTAAAGGATATGTCATCTGAAAAAGAGGTTCTTGCATCCCGCATGGCTGCGCTGGAAAAAGAGATTAAAGAGCTTAAAGCAAAAAATGCTCAGCCAGCTGAAGCAAAGAAAGATGCTGCTCAACCAGTCACTGAGAAAATAGACCCTCAGCAGCTTTATGACGATGCCCAGATCGCCATGCAGGAGAAGAAATATTCAGACGCGAGAAAACACTTCGAGACCATAGTGAAGGACTTCCCTGAAAACCAGCTGGCTCCCAATGCCCAGTTTTGGACAGGCGAGGCATTCTATGCTGAAAAGAAGTATGAAGAGGCTGTGCTTGCGTATGAGTCTTTTCTTAAGAAATATCCCAAGCATGAAAAGATCAGAGGGGCGATGCTGAAGCAGGGCTACGCATTTGTTGAGCTTGGCGACAAAAAGACAGCAAAGGTGATACTCGAAAAGCTTATTGAAAAGTATCCAACCTCAAAAGAGGCCAAGCTTGCTGAGAAAAAGCTTGCTGAAATTCTGCCTCAGAAAAAAGCTGCAAAGACATCAAAGAAGAAAACAAAGTAGGAGATATTCAACGAGCATGAGCGGTATTGCAGACAGATATGAACGCACAATAGATTACCTGAGGATATCCATTACCGACAGGTGCAACCTCAGGTGCATATACTGCATGCCCTCAAACGGCATCAAGCCGATAGAGCACAAAGAAGTGCTTTCGTATGAAGAGATCATAAGGATAGTAAGGGTGGCTTCCTGCATAGGGGTGAGAAAGATAAGGCTCACAGGCGGGGAGCCGCTCACAAGAAAGGATCTTCCAGGTCTTGTCTCTGCCATAAACAGTATTGAAGGCATAGAGGACGTGAGCCTGACAACAAACGGCATACTGCTCAAGCAGCAGATCGGGGAGCTTGCCGGGGCCGGACTTAAAAGGATCAATATCAGCCTCGATTCCATGAAGCCGGAAAGATACGCCGAGATAACTCGCGGCGGCAGGCTGGAGGCTGTATGGGAGGGGATAAAGGAAGCAGAGGCAGCAGGCATATCGCCAATCAAGATAAACATGGTGCCCATACGCGGATTCAATGAAGATGAGATAGCTGATTTCGCGCGGCTCACACTAAAGTTTCCGTACCATATAAGATTTATTGAGTTTATGCCCATAGGCGCCAAGGAGATATGGAGCGAGGCAAAGTACATTCCAACTGAAGAGATCAAAAACATGGTTTCAGAGGTTGCCCCGATATATTCTGTAAAAGCGCGCAAGTCAGGGCCTGCACGCTACTTCAGATTCGAAAATGCCCCTGGAGTGATAGGCTTCATAAGCGCTGTCACGCACCACTTCTGCAATACCTGCAACAGGCTCAGGCTTACATCAGACGGCAAACTGCGGCCTTGTCTTTTTTCAGAGACCGAGATAGATCTGCGATCAGCTATAAGGGATGGAGCTGATGACCATGAGATAGAAAGAATGCTGAAACTTGCGGTTGAGATCAAACCTGAAGGCCATCAAATTTCACACGAGCGGTCGTTCAACCATCTGAAGCCAATGTCCAAGATCGGCGGATAACAGTTTAATCTACTGAATAAATCCTGAATTTCTGAGAGAAGCCATAAGAGATGAATCTGCAGAACTGTCTTTGTCCAGCAGTCTTGCCACATATTTTGCGAGTATGTCTGTCTCTATGTTTACAGTATCGCCTGCGGCTTTGAATCCGATAGTGGTCAACTTTGCTGTATGGGGTATTATCACTATGCTGAACCTGTCAGCAAGCACATCAACAACTGTCAGGCTTATGCCGTCAACAGCAACAGAGCCCTTTGGCACAAGCATCCTGAGAATATCTTTTGGCGCTTCGATCTCTATCTTCAGCGCATTGCTTATCTCTTTCTTGGATATTATCCTTCCGCATGCCTCTATGTGCCCTGTGACAAAATGGCCGCCGAGTTTTGAACTTGGGGTGAGTGAAGGTTCCAGGTTGACCCTGTCGCCCCGCTTGAGGCTGCCGAGGTTTGTGCTGTCGAGCGTCTCGTAAGAGACATCAAATGTGAGTATGCCTGATTTTATGTCAACCACAGTAAGGCACACACCGTTTACAGCTATGCTGTCGCCTGTCGCAGCTCCGGAGCTTACGGTTTTTGCAGAGAGGCTGAGCTTTGCGCTGCTGCCGCTCTTTTGAAGAGAGGCGATCTCTCCAAGCTCTATTATCAGGCCTGTGAACATATATCTATCTTACTATATCTCCGATCCTGTTGAACCTCGGGAAGTTTTTAGAGCTGTCCCATGACCAGTAAATTACCAACGCCTTGCCCCTCAAGTCCTTCATGTCAACATATCCCCAGAACCTGCTGTCATAGCTCTGGTCCCTGTTGTCTCCCATAACAAAGAACTTGCCTTTGGGCACAAGGTAAGGGCCAAAGAATTCTTTGGAGTGCACCCCAGGGCCTGAAAGATATTTTGCATATGGCTCGATCAGCGGCTTTTCGTTCACATATACCACCTTTTCGCGCATCTCCACGATGTCGCCTTCAACACCTATTACCCGCTTTATGAAGTCGCGTGAAGGGTCTTCAGGAAACCTGAACACAACAATATCTCCCCTTTGCGGGGATTTCAGAGCGAGTATCTTTTTGTTGGTAAATGGTATTTCAAGGCCATATATGAATTTATTGACAAGGAGATGATCCCCGACAAGCAGGGTGGGTATCATCGACCCTGAAGGTATCTTGAAGGCCTGCACCACAAATGCCCTTATGAACAGCGCCAGCAACGCTGCGGTCAATATAATCTTGATGTTTTCCCATATCTTCTGTTTTGTCATTTTTGTTTTAACATCCTCCTGAATTTTTACTGCAAAAATCTATTCTTTAACCTTAAGAACAGAAAGGAATGCCTCTTGAGGTATCTCTACCCTGCCGATCTGCTTCATCCTCTTTTTGCCCTCTTTCTGCTTTTCGAGCAGTTTGCGCTTTCTGGTTATGTCACCGCCATAGCACTTTGCGAGCACATTCTTGCGCATAGCCTTTATGCTCTCGCGGGCTATAATCTTGCCGCCCACAGCAGCCTGTATCGCGATCTCAAAGAGCTGTCTCGGTATAACCTCTCTGAGCTTTTCAGCTATCTGTCTGCCCTTGTAGTATGCCCTGTCTTTGTGAACTATTAATGAAAGCGCATCAACAGTCTCGCCATTGAGCATTATGTCGAGCTTCACAAGGCTGGATTCAACATATCCCAGAAACTCATAATCCATAGAGGCGTAGCCCTTGGACACGGACTTGAGTTTATCATAAAAGTCCCAGAGTATCTCATTCAGCGGCAGTTCATATGCCACCATGATGCGCTCTGTGGTGATGTAGGAAAATTCCTTCTGAATGCCGCGTTTGTCCTGGCAGAGCTCCAGAATTTGGCCGATATATTCCTGCGGCACAAATATTGTTACTTTTACATACGGCTCTTCCACCTTCAAATATTTATCAGGCAGGCTGCTCGGGTTGTCCACATAAACAACCTCGCCTTTCTCTGTTGTAACCCTGTAGATTACTGTCGGAGCAGTGCTTATCAGCGAAAGACCGAATTCCCTTTCGAGCCGCTCTTTTATGATCTCCATATGAAGCAGTCCCAGGAACCCGCACCTGAAGCCGAACCCGAGCGCAGTGGATGTCTCAGGCTCAAAGCTGAATGATGAGTCATTAAGCCTCAGCTTTTCGAGCGCGACCTTCAGCTCTTCATACTGGTGAGTCTCTATGGGATAAAGGCCGCAGAAGACCATCGGCTTTATCTCCTTGTAGCCAGGAAGGGGCTTGTCAGCAGGCCTCTGCGAATCTGTTACAGTGTCGCCGATCTTTGTGTCAGACACTGTCTTGATGCCGGATATTATGTATCCAACTTCTCCGGCTGACAGGCTGGATGTCTCTGTCATTTTGGGGCTGAACACCCCGACTTTGGTAACCTCGTACACTTTGTCGGCAGCCATCAGCTTCATCTTCATGCCGGGTTTTATCATGCCGTCAAAAACCCTCACAAGCACAACAACGCCCTGATAGTTGTCAAACCATGAGTCAAATATAAGCGCCTTGAGCGGCGCGTCTTCATCGCCTTTTGGCGGAGGAATAACCTTTATGACTGCTTCGAGAATCTCTTTTGTTCCTATTCCCTCTTTTGCGCTCGCAAGAACAGCCTCAGAGCAGTCTATGCCTATGGCATCCTCGATCTGTTTTTTGACCTTTTCAGGATCAGCAGCAGGCAGGTCAATCTTGTTGATGACAGGAACTATCTCGTGGTCATGTTCAATGGCAAGATAGGTATTTGCGAGTGTCTGCGCCTCAACGCCCTGGGTAGAATCAACCACAAGCAGACTGCCTTCGCATGATGCAAGGCTCCTTGAGACCTCGTATGAGAAATCAACATGCCCCGGCGTGTCTATCAGGTTGAGTATGTATTCCTTCCCGTCATCTGCCTTGTAGTTGAGCCTTACTGCGTGGGCTTTTATGGTTATGCCGCGCTCGCGTTCAAGGTCCATGGAGTCAAGCACCTGCTCCATCATCTCCCTTGTGCTGAGCGCTCCTGTATATTCGAGCAGACGGTCGGCAAGTGTTGATTTGCCGTGGTCAATGTGCGCGATTATCGAAAAGTTGCGAATGTTCTTATGCATCTGCATCCTGTAAAAGTGAGATATGCCGGTCCAATGACAAGCTTTATATTTTAACCTATTGTCCTGTGAACGGACAAAAGACCGGTCTATGATGCTTCAAGGGCAAGAAAAGCTGCGCCGATTATGCCGGCATCTCCTCCGAGGGTGGAGGGGATTATAATGTCTTCACTGAACAATTCCTTAAGCGTCCGTTTGGAGGCTTCTTTAACAGCAGCATCCACATATATGTTCCATGCGCCTGTCAAGCCACCTGTCAAAATAACAGCCTGAGGGTTGAAGATGTTTATCATGCTGGCTATGCCTGTGCCGAGATGCTTTCCAGCCTCTCTCAGAACACCCCTTGCCAGGGCATCTCCCTCCAGCGCTGCTGAATATATGTCTTCAGGTGTTATCTTGTAGAAGTTGCCGTTGTTCATCTGCTTCATTATGCTTTCCGCGCCTTCTTCCATGCTTTTAATTGCGCTGCTGACAATAGCCCATCCTGAGGCGTAAGCTTCAAGGCAGCCAATGTCTCCGCAGGAGCATGGATTGCCGTTTGTGCTGATTTTTATATGGCCGACTTCAGCTGATATGCCGAGCAGTCTGCCATTTGCAACTATGCCGCCGCCTATGCCTGTGCCGAGCGTTAGCAGGACAAAGTCCTGTTTGCCGACTCCTGCTCCAAGGGCTTTTTCTCCGTAGGCCGCTGCATTCGCGTCATTTTCAACCACAACCGGCAGGTTGTGCCATGTTGAAACCTCTGATTTGAGGTTCACTCCTGCCAGAGGCCCCATATTAGGAGAACGGAGTACAACCCCGGATTTGTGATCGATCACTCCTGCTGTGGCAATACCGATTGCTGAAATGCTGCAATTTGCCTGAGCAATAACCTTGTCAAGCAGAAGCTTCAGGGCTGCAACCGGATCACTTCCTGTATCCTGTCTATCCCGGTATGAAATTTCTCCGGCCGAGTCAATTACGGCAGCCCTTATGTTTGTGCCGCCCATGTCAACGCCGATTACACTGTTTTTGCGCACCTGTACCTCTTGTTCACTCTGGTCTGTTTAGTTGTTTGTCAAGGCAGAAACGGATGCAATGCTTCCGGTCTGCTGCGTATGGACATAATTATTATGCCGCTTCCATTTGGGCTATAATCGTAACATATCGAGCGCGACCATAACAACGCCCTGACGCCTTTCTTTTGCATAGCGCCGTTGTTTTGTCGGACAAGCCTTTATGCTATACTACGAGCATCTTTATTAAGTATAATTCACTGGATAACACAATAAATATCCTGAGCAAGGAGAGATGCGTATAACCATATGAAAAAAATGACTGGTAACAAACTTGCCGTATTCATCATCTTTTTGCTTGTTTTTGTTTTTGCTCTTGATGCCGTAGCTCAGCAGATCCCCAATGTAACAGCCATAGAGGTTAAAGGCATAAGGCGTATTGAAGAGGGCGCGATCAAGGCCAAGATATCACAGAAGACAGGCGCTCCGCTTTCGCATGAGAAGACTACCGAGGATATAAAGACCATCTTCAAGATGGGTTATTTTGAAGATGTGAATGTACAGATCGAGCCATTTGAAGGCGGAGTCAGGGTGCTTTACATAGTCAACGAAAAACCGACTATTGTAAGGGTCGAGTTTCAGGGCAACAACGAGTTCAAGGATGAAGAGCTGAAAGAGAAGATAGGGCTTGCTGCAGGAGCGATATCCGATGTAAGCCTTATCAATGACAATGCAAACAAACTGAGGGTCTTTTACGAAGATGAAGGATACTTCCTTGCACAGATAGTGCCTGTGCTCAAAAAGGAGAAGGATGGCGAAGCTGCTGTAACCTTCCAGATAACCGAAGGCGACAAGGTAAAGATCAAGACAATATCTTTTGAGGGCAACAAAAAAATATCCACAAGCAAGATCAAAAAAGCGATCAAGACAACTGAAAGAGGCATGTTTTCATGGGTGCTGGGCACTGGCTATTACAAGCGCCAGGTCATGAAGGAAGACCTGGAGAAGATACGCGACCTCTACTATAACAATGGATACCTCAAGATGACGGTCGGAGAGCCCAAGCTTGATCTTATTGACAACAAAAAGAAGATGAACATAAGCATCGCTATATCAGAGGGCGACCAGTTCAGGGTTTCTGATTTTGATATAGCAGGCAACAAGGTCTACAAAAAAGAAGAGCTTCTGAAGCTTCTGAAGATCAAAAAGGGAGAGGTATTCAGCAGAGAGACGCTGAAAAAGGATGTGACCGCCCTTTCGGATCAATACGCCAACAAGGGCTATGCGCTTGTTGCCATAGGCCCTGACTTAAAGACTGATGAAGAAAAGAAGACCGTGAGTATCACCTACACGATAAGTGAAGGCGAAAAGTATAAGATCGGCAGGATAGACATATCAGGCAATACAAAGACCAAGGACAAGGTTATTCGCAGGGAGATCAGGCTTGATGAAGGCGCTGATTTTGATGCCTCAGCGCTTAAGAGAAGTTACGAGAGGCTGAACAACCTTCAGTTCTTCGAGACGATCGACATGGTGCCAAAGCCAAAGGCTGAGACAAAAGAGGTTGATCTTGACGTGAAGGTAAAGGAAAAGCCGACCGGCTTTATAAGCGTGGGCGGAGGCTACAGCTCTATTGACAGCCTTATAGGTATGGTCGACATAACCCAGGGCAACCTGTTCGGCACAGGCCAGTATGTAAAACTCAGGGGCGAACTTGGCGGAAAGAGCTCATACTATGAACTCTCTTACAAAGACCCCTGGTTCATGGACAAGCCTCTCACCTTTGGCGCGAGTGTTTACAACACAAAGAGAGAGTATGACAACTTTGACCGCAAATCAACAGGAGCAGGAGTCTCCTTTGGCAAATACTATGGAGAATACTGGTATGCCTCTGTTGGTTACAACTTTGAAGTGACAACAATCAACAATATAGCCTCCGATGCTTCTGCTATTGTCAAGGATCAGGAGGGCAAGGCAACCACAAGCAAGGTGACCTTCACACTGGCAAGAGACAGCAGGGACAACTACCTTGATCCTCTAAAAGGCTCCAGGCATGCTGCTACGCTGGCTGTCGCAGGTCTCGGCGGCACTAACGCATTTCTGAAAACAGAGCTCGAAACAGGCTGGTACTTCCCTGTTTGGGAGACTACGACCTTCCACCTCAAGGGCACTGTTGGATATGCAACCGCACTGTTCGACAAAAAACTTCCACTGTACGAAAGGTTTTATGTCGGCGGCATATATACCATCAGAGGGTTAAGCTATGGATATGGCGGGCCAAGGGATGTTAATGGAGACCCGATCGGCGGAGTAAAAGAGATAGTGCTTAATGCAGAGTATATCTTTCCCATATTCCCTGAATTCAAATTCAAGGGGGTTGTGTTTACTGATGCCGGCAAGGCGTATGGCACAAGCGAGACATTTGGCTCTGATCTCAAATATACAGCCGGCACGGGCATCAGGTGGATATCTCCAATAGGCCCGATCAGGATAGAGTGGGGATACAATCTCAATAAAAAGGATGGTGAATCATCCAGCAAGATTGAGTTTATGTTCGGATCATTCTTTTAGGATCGGATATTCTGACAGCTCAGATTCAATGGCAATAAAAATGGAGGAGAAAGCATGAAAAGATTTGTAACAGCAGCACTTTGTTTTGGTTTTATTATTGCATGTTCAGTCAGCGCAGCATATTCAGCAGAACTCAAGATAGGCGTTGTGGATGTATTCAAGGCGCTTAATGAGTCTGATCAGGGCAAGAAGGCGAAGATTGAACTCGAAGCGCTGATAAAGTCAAAACAGACAGTTCTTGAGGAGAGGGGCAAGACCCTTGAAAAGCTGAAGGCTGACATTGAAAAGCAGTCTGCTCTCATATCAGCTGATGCCAGAAAGGCAAAGCAGGATGACTTTGAGCGCCAGATGAGGGATTACCAGAGAATAGCCTCTGACTCACAGGCTGAAGTGAAAAAGAAGGAAAATGAACTCACAGGCGAGATACTCAAGGAGCTCAGAGAAATAATTCTGAAGGTCTCCAAAGACGGCAACTATACGCTGGTGCTCGAAAAGGCACAGGCCCTCTATGCACTTGACAGCATAGACGTTACAGACAGCGTAATAAAAGCATACGACGCAACAAAGACAAAGACCACGAAATAGGTAAGCACATGCAAAATGAGATGCCGCGACCAACTTGTGTTGCGGCATCTCGATTTTTGAGGGAATATGAAACTCAGAGAAATAGCTGATTTGGTTGCTGGTGAGATCACGGTAAGCGCTTGTGATGAGCAGATTGATATCACAGGCGCTGCCGGCATAGCTGATGCCATGCAGGGTGAAATAGCTTATGTGTCCGGCGCGAAGTTTGTTGAAAAGGCGCTTAAGAGCGAGGCGTCAGCTTTTATAGTGGCTGAGGTATTTCCAGCCATACAAAAACCCCAGATCAGGGTAAAAAATCCACAGATAGCATTTGCTCTGCTGCTGCGGCATTTTTATGTAAAGCCCCATGCCTTTCTGGGTGTAAGCGACAAGGCATATATTGCGCCTGGCGCGCAGATCGGTGCGGACACCACAGTCTACCCGCTCGCATTTATTGATGAATCAGCAAAAGTGGGCGCAAGGACTGTAGTATATCCCGGCGCTTATGTCGGCAAGGGCAGTATAATCGGCGATGATTGCGTTATTCATCCTAATGTATCCATATACCACGAAACCAGTATAGGCAACAGGGTTATAATACATGCCGGCTCTGTGATAGGAGCTGACGGGTTTGGGTATGTTTGGTCAGAAGGCCAGCATAACAAAATACCCCAGGTGGGCGGTGTTGTCATTGAGGATGATGTTGAGATAGGCGCAAATGTGACCATAGACAGGGCCACGACAGGCAGCACGGTTATAGGCCGGGGCTCCAAGATAGATAATATGGTGCAGGTGGCTCATAATGTAAAAGTTGGAGCGCATTCGATTATTGTTGCTCAGGCAGGCATAGCAGGGAGCTGCAAGCTTGGTGACGGCGTTATCATAGGAGGCCAGGTTGGAATAGCTGACCATGTCAATGTCGAGGCAGGAACAATGATAGGCTCACAGTCAGGCATAATGTCCGATCTCAAGCGCGGAGTATATTTCGGCAGCCCTGCAATGGGGCACAGGGAGTGGTTGAAGTCATCTGCAATATTCCAGAAGCTGCCTGAAATGAAAAAACGCATACAGGAACTCGAGGCCCGGCTTGATGCTCTTGAGTCAAGCAGGGATCAAAATACATAACTCATTAATGGAGGAAGCAATGATAGATATAAAAGAAATAATGTCTTTGCTGCCGCACAGGTATCCGTTTCTTCTTGTTGACAGGGTTATTGAGCTTGAACCTCATAAAAATGCCGTGGGCATCAAGAATGTCTCATTCAACGAGCCTTTTTTTCAGGGCCATTTTCCGGGAAATCCCATAATGCCCGGAGTTCTGGTTGTAGAGGCGATGGCTCAGGTGGCAGGCATACTCGCATTCAAATCCGGCATTGAGGGCAGCGCGGTATATTTTATGAGCATTGACAATGTAAAGTTCAGAAAGCCTGTTCTTCCAGGCGATCAGCTGAGATTCGAAGTCGAAGTTACACATAAAAGAGGCAGTGTCTGGAAGTTTTCAGGCAAGGCGTATATTGATGGCAAAGTGGCGTCAGAGGCGGATTTTGTTGCAATGGTCTCTGACAAGACCCTTTAAGGAGGCTGAATGTCTGCCAAAATACATAAGACAGCTGTAATAAGTTCAAAAGCAGAGATTGATGACTCAGTAGAGATAGGGCCCTATTGCATAATTGGCGATGATGCTGTGATATCAAAGGGCTGCAAACTGCATTCGCATGTTGTAATAGAAGGCAGGACAATAATCGGAAAAAACTGCTCTGTATTTCCATTTGCTTCGATAGGGCTTGCGCCGCAGGACCTCAAGTACAAAAATGAAAAAACCGGAGTAAGGATAGGCAGCAACAATGTAATAAGAGAGTATGCGACCATACACAGGGGGTCTGTGTCAGGCACTGGTTTTACAGAGCTCGGGGACTCCAATTTCATGATGGCATATTCACACCTTGCGCATGACTGCAAGATAGGCAACCACAATATACTTGCCAACGCAGCCACTCTTG
Organism: Nitrospiraceae bacterium; assembly: GCA_021371915.1. Classification (GTDB taxonomy): domain Bacteria; phylum Nitrospirota; class Thermodesulfovibrionia; order Thermodesulfovibrionales; family Dissulfurispiraceae; genus JAFGXL01. The sequence goes on along the minus strand of JAJFVG010000044.1, from coordinate 3,318 downwards.
CCGGACATGTACTGGTGCAGGACTTTGCATTTGTGGGCGGACTTGTGGCTGTGCACCAGAACACCCGCATAGGATCATACGCTATGGTGGGCGGGTTCAGCGGAATAGGACAGGATATCCCTCCATTTACCATGGCATCAGGAGCGAGGGCCAAACTGTACGGGCTTAATGTGGTAGGTCTCAAAAGACACGGATTTGCTGAAGAGACGATAAACAAGCTGAAAAAGGCCTACAAGATACTCTTCAGGGAGAAAAGGACACTCCAGGATGCCTTAAAGACAATAAAAAGCGAATACTCGGACTGCGCGGAAGTGATGCACCTGGTCGGGTTTATAGAGGAGAACAAACGGGGTATATGCAGATAGGTCTGCTTGCGGGCGCAGGAGAGCTGCCGGTTATCATCGCTGCTGATGCCAAAAAAAGAGGGTACAGGGTTGTTACTGTTGCGCTAGAGAATCTTGCCTCCGAAGCGCTTGCTTCGGAATCCGGAGTCTTCAAATGGGTGAATCCGGGCAAGCTCGGAGAGATAATCGATACCTTCAGGGAAAACGGCATAACCGAAGCTGTAATGGCAGGCAAGGTGCCAAAGGCCCTGCTCTACAAATCAAAGATCATCCCTGACATGCGTGCAGTAAAGCTGCTCTTTTCGCTCAAAGACAAGAGCGACAATGCTATACTCGAAGCCCTCACAAAAGAACTCGAAAAAGACGGCATAAAAATAATCGACACCACAAGGTTCAGCCCTCACCTGCTCACTCCTGAGGGCAGCATCACAAAATCAAAACCCTCTTCTGATGAGTGGTCAGATATAAAATATGGATGGAATATCGCAAAAGAGATAGGCAGGATGGACATAGGCCAGACTGTTGTAGTCAAGGGCCGCTCTGTAATGGCTGTTGAAGCTGTTGAAGGCACTGATGAGGCAATAAGGCGCGGCAGCAGGCTCGCCAATGGGGGTGCAGTAGTTGTTAAAGTGAGCAAGCCCCAGCAGGATCTGAGGCTGGATGTGCCTGCGATCGGCATTGAAACGCTCAAAACCATGTCAGAGTCAGACGCAAGAGTGCTTGCGCTTGAAGCAGGCAAAAGCATTATAATCAACCGTCAGGAACTCGCAGCAGAGGCTGACAGGCTTGGAATCAGCATAGTGGGGGTTACTGGCGAGGGCATGAAGGCTTAGGCTGATTATGCGGTTCGGAAAAAATATGAATACAAAAAAGTTCAGATCAATACTCGCGGAATCATTTAGCATAGTGAACAGAAACTGGCAGCTCATTTTTGTGCAGCTTGCTTCTTTGTTCATAAGTTTTGTGAGCTTTTTTGTCATTGTCGGCACGCCGATATTCATAGCCTTTGTCATCTTCGGACTCGACCTTACGGATATGCTGAAGGAGCAGGACATTATAGATGCGCTGAAGGGGTCCACAAAACTGCTCGGCAAATATTTCGGCATTGCCCTGATAGTCATACTCAGTCTCGTATTCTATCTGGTTTTCAATATAATGCTCTGGGTCTTTACCATTGGCGGCACAGTAGGGATAATCAAGGACTATGTGGTTGGCGGCATAAAGCAGTTTTCAATAAGGCAGTTCTATTGGGACGGCAGAAAGCTCTTTATGCGGTTGTTTGCCTTCACAACATTGATAGGTCTTATATTTGTGGTGGTTGCTTTCATGCTCGGGCTGTTGGGTAGCAGCGCTTATGATGTGTATAACTCAGCTGTTGAGAACGGCAGCCAGATATTCAGATTCCTGAGCGTATTTCTTTATCTGCTGCTGCTTTCAGCAGGCATATTTCTCATAGTTGTCACACTTGCCTTTATTGTTTTCGGCATAGCATACATCGTTTTCAACAGGCATAAGGCAATAGAGACAATAAAGGCGACATCTGACTATCTGTACAACAATCCCTCTGCAATACTTTTTTATGGGATACTTATTCTGGGATATGCAGCGGTTATTTTCCTTACAGTATTAGTGGGGTCTCCACTTACGCTTATACCGTTTATAGGCACAATTATAGCTTTCCCGTACCAGGTTACACTTTACCTCATACAGGCATACATGAACCTGGTGATGTTTGCCGCTGTCTTTATCTACTTCAGAGAGACGGGGTACGAGATGCCTGCTGCTATTGAGGATATGTCCGAAAGGTATGTTCCGCAGACAGATACTTTGTCTGAGCAAGATGAGCAGCAGTCTCAAGCTCCTGATCTGTCGGACCGGAAAGATCAAGAACAGCGCTGAATGTCTGCTCAAACCCTGATATAACGCTTGATGCAAGCGCATCCATTCTGAATTCAGGGAAAAAATCCTTTAACCCTCTTAAATCAGAACATCCTCTGCCCATGAATATACTGCTGGCAAGGTTGCGGTCAATGCTGAATGGTATGCTTCCCTGCTGCAAAAAACCGTCCTGCCATCTCTTTTGCGCGGACCCGATTATTTTTGATCCGTTAATGCTGATCTCGCCCAAGGAAATTGCCTGAAAGCATACAGGGCTTTTTGTAAGATTTGCGCCGGAATTTTTTGTGTGCCTTATCTCTACAGTGAGGCCGGTTGATCTGAATGCCTGATAAAACGCGCTGCCGATCAGGCGGTAATTGCTGGACAGATTGCCGCTGAAAATATCAGTGTTCGCGGAAGAAAAACTATAAGTGAGTTCATCGCCATGGAGAATGGCTCTGCCGCCGGTTGGCCTTCTCACGATCGGTATATTATTTTCAGAGCAGCAGTCAATGGATATGCCTGAAAGATTCTGAAAAGCTCCAATGCTCAAAGACGGCCTGCTCCATCCGTAAATCCTCAATGTCGGCACTGAAGAGCCGCTGCGAACGGATAGCGCTATGGCTTCATCAAGCGCCATGTTAAAAGCAGCTTCGCACGGGACTGAATCAATAAGCCTCCAGCGCCTCATAACACGGGGAACAAGAGCTATTTGTCTTCTTCAAGCAGAATTTTGTGCTTGATGAGTGAGAGTTCTTTTATGCGGCCCTTGAATGTTTTCTGTTCGCCGAAAAGGTTTTTCAGATATATAGAGCTGCCTTCCGGAATCAGGATGTCAACATCTTCAAGAAATAGTTCTTCTTTACCGTTTTTGTATATGTACGCATTAGCTTCGCACATCTGATGCCTCCTTTATCTGCTTTATCAGGTTCTCAATTAAATGCGGCAGAGGTTCCTTCTGCAGTCCGGTTATCTCAACTCCTTCCTGGTTGAGAGGCACGAGAAACTTTTTTGCAGAAGAAGATGCCACAGCCTCTGCCATCTTTGGTGTTACTTCGCCGAGCATGCCGTTTGCCAAAACAATGCTGAGAGGCCC
>JAJFVG010000043.1 GCA_021371915.1 Nitrospiraceae bacterium | reverse complement strand
GTATGGCCCGGTGTAATATTTTGCCTCGTTTGTGAGCCTTAAATAGAGAGCAGCCTGTTCTGAAAAAGAGGCATTGCCCCATACAGACGATCTGAATCTGAAAAAAGCCCTGTCAGGCTGTGTAGTGCCTGTGCCCAATGTTACAACATTGTCCCATATCTCCTGTCTGAGTCTCAGGGTTGCGCCTGCATCAAACTTAACCTCGGCTGCTGCATCAACAGCAAAAGCAGCCAAGGTAAGCAACATGAAAATGAATATTAAAAATCTGTTAGCCATTATCCCTCCTTTTTCTGATCTGATTGTTTAGCCTCATTTGACTTTGTAGCGAGTGAAACGAATATGGTTACCAGCGCTGATATGGGCAGCGCTATTATTATTGGATCAACAACAGCCCATGATGTACCGCTCACAAAAGATGACTTGCCAAAAAGCGACTTGGCGATTCCGAGCGCAGCAGACTCCTTTTCGTGGAAAAAGAGCACCCATGAGCCCCAGGAGAAAAAGCCGCTTAGCATGCCAGATATAACACCGCGCTTTGTTGCTGACTTCCAGAAAAGAGCCGAGACAAAAGCCGGCAGGAATACAGCAGCACACATGCCGAAATACAATGCTGTTGCTATGGCAACAATACCCGGCGCGAGTTTGTAGGAAAGCAGCATGGTAATTACAAAAGCGACAAATATGCCGAATTTTGCTATCGGCACGGTCCTGTCCTGATGCCTGCCTTTCGCGATCGCCTGCTGGTAGAGGTCTCTGCCTATCGAAGTACCAATAGCATGGAACTGGCCGCTCAGGGTCGACATCGCAGCTGCTATCAATGTGAGCATGAAGAGATATCCGAACCATTCCGGCATTGCACTGTTTATAAAGATCGGAATAATTTTGTCCACGTTCGGCTTTCCTGTTGCAGCATCAACAGCAACAGCAAGAGATATCTTGCCCTGTGTCTGCCAGAAGTAGAGGTTTGTGAGTGCGCCGACAACAAATGCCACGCCTGTCATCATCAGAATGAAGATGCCTCCCGGGATCACAGCCCTGTTGAGCTCCTTGCCACTCTTGACAGTCATAAACCTTACTGCAAGCTGAGGCTGGGCGAGTACTCCTATGCCGACACCCATCACTATTGTGGAGACGAGCGTCCACCACATGTTGGTACCAAAAGACGGCATGGATGTCCAGCCCTGATGACCAGCGGCTGCGAGCTTTTCAGGCACTTTTGATGCAAGATCAGTAAGCGCCTGATGACTACCGAACCCGCCTACAAGCGAGTATGTCCAGAAAAGCAGCACTGTCATGCCTATGAACATCAACGCTCCCTGAAAAGCATCTGTATAAACAACGCCCTTCAGGCCTCCGAAAAAGACATAGCTCAGGACAACTATCGCAAAGATAAAAAGTGACAGGTCATAACTTATGCCGATCTGCACCTCAAGAAACCTTGCCCCGCCTATCATGACCGCAGCAGCATAAAGCGGCATGAGCAGAGCGATGATGCTGCCTGAGAAGCCCTGGATAAATCTTGATTTGAATCTTCTACCGAGCAGCTCAGGAAATGTGTGGGCATCAAGCTGCGCTCCGATTCTTCTTGTAGGCTTGCCAAAAACGATGAAGGCGATGAATATGCCTATAAAAATGTTGAGAACGGTCAGCCACAAAAGCCCCATGCCGAACATTGCAGCCACGCCACCGAACCCGACTATGGCCGAAGTGCTGATAAATGTGCTGCCGTAAGCAAGAGACATCAAAACAGGGTGTATCTCTCTGCCGCCAACAAGATAGTCAGCAGCGCTTTTTGTTTTTTTGTAGCCAAGCCACCCAAGATAAGCGGTTACAAGAACATATGCACCGATTACTATGATCAGAACCTGAAAGTTCATTACGCTCCCCCCCTAACCCAGTTATTTGGTTTTCTTAGATCGTCTCTTCGAAGTCGAGATTCTCATCAGGCGGGTGTACTGCTGCCGGTATCTCCTCATCATCATTCCAGTGCATGAGGCCGTACACAACACAGAGAGCAGTGCTGAGTATACAGAGCAGATATGCTGCTGCTACCCAAAAATCCCCAAATCCGAACATAATCTCCCCCTCCATACTACTGATTTAAAAACACTCTTTAAAGGCAAAGTGACTAATTATTAACTTCTTTACACACCAAGTCAAGAAAAGCGGCGACAAGAATCAATTAATAATGTTTATAGCCGGATAAGCGATTTTTATTGGCAGAAAAAATCAGCTCTGCCTGTTTTTCATCAGCGACACTACAACTGTAACTATTGCGGAAAGTGGCAAGCCGATCAAAATGGGATCAACAACCGCCCATGTGGTTCCGCTCACAAGGCTTGTCTTGCCGAACAGCATATTTGACAGGCCGAGCGCTGATGACTCCTTTTCATGGAAGAATAGCACCCAGATACCCCAGCTGAACATGCCTGTGAGCATGCCTGAAACAACACCCGTCCTTGTGGCGCCTTTCCAGAAAAGCGCTGATATATACGCAGGAAGAAAAACAGCAGCGCACATGCCGAAAAAGAGCGCTGTTGCGATCGCTATAATTCCAGGAGCAAGATTGTAAGCAAGCAGAATTGTTGCAACAAAGGCTACAAGAATGCCTGTCTTTGCAAAAGGAACTGTCCTTTCCTGATGATTCCCCTTTGCTATTGACTGCTGATACAAATCTCTTCCTATTGAAGTGCCTATTGCATGAAACAGACCGCTGAGAGTTGACATCGCTGCTGCAAGCAGCGTAACCATGAACAGATATGCAAACCATTCAGGCATCGCATATCCGATATATGTGGGTATCAGTTTGTCTATGTTTGGCTTGCCTGTTGCAGGATCAACAACCATTGCAAGGGCTATCTTGTTCTCCTTCTGCCAGAAGTAAAGATTTGTGAGCGATCCGACTATATACGGAACGCCTGTCATTATCAATATAAAAATGCTGCCGGGTATGAGAGCCCTGTAAAGCTCCTTGCTGCTCTTTACGGTCATGAACCTTACGCAGAGCTGCGGCTGCGCGAGCACTCCTATTCCAACACCCATTATTATTGTTGATACCATTGTCCACCAGAGTTTTGAGTTGAACTCAGGCATTGCTGTCCATCCCCTGTGTCCGTCAGCAACGAGCTTCTGCGGAACGAGGCTTGACATGTCTGTGAGCGCCTGATGGCTCGAAAAACCGCCAAGATGGGAATAGGTGTAGCCCAGCAAAACCAGCATGCCTACCAGCATTATTGTGCCCTGGAAAGCATCGGTGTAAACAACACCCTTGAGTCCTCCGTAAAATACATAGACCACAACTATAGATGCAAAAACAAAGAGAGAAAGGCTGAAGTTCAGTCCAAGCTGCACCTCAAGAAACCTCGCCCCTCCGATCATTACCGCAGCAGCATAAAGAGGCATAAGAACAGCGATAATAAATCCGGAAAAGCCCTGAATGAATCTCGATTTGAAACGCCTGCCGAGCAGCTCCGGAAAGGTGTGCGCGTCAAGTTCAGCTCCGATCCTTCTGGTTCTTGTGCCGAATATGGCAAATGCGATGAAGATGCCTATAAATATATTGAGCATTGTGAGCCAAAGGAGCCCCATGCCCATCATGCTCGCCACACCTGCAAAACCGACGATTGCTGATGTGCTTATGAATGTGCTGCCGTAGGCCAGTGACATGAGCACCGGATGAATTTGTCTGCCGCCCACAAGATAATCTGACGCGCTTTTTGTTGACTTGTAACCGAGCCATCCGAGATATCCGACAATCAAGGCATAGATACCGATAATAATAAGCAGAATCTGAAGGTTCATCTCTTTATCCCCCTGGTGTATTGAACGAGCGTTCGCAAGTGAGTTCTATTAAAAGACATAATGAGTCCTGTGTCAAGAAATAATTACACAAATCCGATATTTGTGTTTATTGCGCCGGCGCAATTGGCTGTGATAGAATTTCTTGAATTTACCGACTTTAATTATCCGGAAGAAAGAGCGATCCGGAGAATCAATACAAAGGAGCAATATGGCAACTACCAGTGTTTTCTTTGCAGGTGTCGGAGGCCAGGGCATAGTGCTCGGCAGCAAGATACTGGCCAATACCGCATTCAGCGCAGGCTGCATGGTCAAGGAGTGCGAACTGCATGGAATGGCACAAAGGGGCGGCAGTGTCGTAAGCCATGTACGGTTTGGCGAAGAGGCGCACTCGCCTCTCATACCACAGGGCAGCGCGGATTTCCTTGTTGTGATGGAGGAGCTGGAAGGTCTGCGCTATACATGCTATCTGAAGCCAGGCGCCACTGTTGTGCTGAATACAAAAAAGATTATTCCATCCACAGTCACAGAAGGCAACGCGTCATATCCTGATGATGTACCGCTGCTGTTCAAAAACATGGGGTATCGTGTTGTGTCGATAGACGCAGCAGAAATCGCGAAGCAGTTAGGCAATCCAAAAGGGGAAAACATCGTGCTGATAGGCGCGCTCTCTGCTATGCTGAACTTTGACGAAAATATCTGGACCGATATCATAAGGCAGTCCGTGCCGCAAAAGACAATAGAGCAGAATCTTGACTCATTCAGGAGAGGCCGCGAGTTCGCTCTATCAATGCTGTCTTGAACGGCCTTCATCACAATCAACTTTTCAGGAGATATGGATGTACTGGAATAAAGAGGCTGAAACAATTGATGCTGCATCCTTGAGAGAACTCCAGACAGAAAGGCTCAGAAAGACAGTAGAGAGCCTTTATGAGAATGTTCCCTTTTACAGAAAAAAGTTAGACAGCACTGGAGTAAAACCATCCGATATAAAAAGCACAGCAGACATAAGAAGACTCCCGTTTACAACACGCGAAGACCTGAGGGAAAACTTTCCTGACGGCCTGCTCGCGGTAAAAAAAGAGCAGGTAGTGCGCCTGCATACCTCAAGCGGAACAACCGGCAAACCCAAAGCAATATTCTTTTCACAACATGACATTGATACCGCATCAGAGCTCGTAGCCAGATGCCTGTATATGACCGGCCTTAGAAAAGGCGACATCTTTCAGAATATGATGACCTACGGCCTCTTTACCGGAGCGCTTATGCTGCATTACGGTGCTGAGAAGCTGGGCTGCCTTGTCATACCTGCCGGCCCTGGCAATACAGCAAGACAGATATCTCTGATGCAGGACTTCGGCACAACCGCAATACATATCACTCCAAGCTACGCGCTCTACCTGGCATCAGTACTCCAGAAACAGGGAATTGATCCTAAAAAAGACCTGAAGGTCAGAAAGGCATATGTCGGCGCAGAACCATATACTGAAGAGACGCGCAAAAAGATTGAGACTTTACTCGGTCTGGATGCATACAACTGCTACGGACTGTCCGAGATGAACGGCCCTGGAGTTGCTTTTGAATGCGAATACAAAAACGGACTTCACATATGGGAAGACAACTTCATAATTGAGATCCTGGATCCTGTGACAGGCGAGCCTGTGCCTGACGGATCAAACGGCGAACTTGTGCTCACCACCCTGAACCGTGAGGCAATGCCTATACTTAGATACAGGACAAAAGACCTGACGCGAGTGCTTACTGAACAATGCCCCTGCGGCAGAACGCACAGGAGAATACACAGCATACTCGGCAGGGCTGATGACATGTTTATAATCAAGGGCGTGAACATCTATCCACAGGAGATAGAGCGCGTTCTGATGAGCATAAAAGGCGTTGCTGAAAACTATCAGATACATCTCGAAAGCCTCGACAGCATAACAATCAAGGTCGAGATAGACAGCAACATGTTTGACGGCAGGATTGAGCATCTTGTTTCACTCAGGAATGAGATAACAGAAAAACTGAAGCATGAAATTCTTGTAAAACCGAATGTGGAACTCCTCGAACCAGGCACACTGCCGATCAGCGAGGGCAAGGCTGTAAGGGTAATTGATACCCGCACAATGTAATTACAAAGGAGCCGGCCATGAACGCATTAAGACAGCTTTCAGTATTTGCTGAGAACAAGCCGGGCAAGATCGAGAAGATAACAAAGACTCTTGCTGACGCTGGAATCAACATACTCGCCATCTCGATCACAACCACAACAGAGGGTTTTGGAGCAATCAAATTCATTGTGGACAACAGCGACCTTGCACTCTCCACCCTCAAACAGAACGGTTTTACCGCTACTCTCAATGAAGTGCTCGGCATCAGACTTCAGGACAAGCCGGGCGGTCTTTACAATGTAACCAGTCTGCTCACAAAAAACAGCATAAACATAGAAAACGCGCATGTCTTTGTAGATGGTCACAGGGACAAGGCGTATCTGCTTGTAGAGGTGGATGACATAGAGGATGCCAGACAGAGGCTCAGAAAAGAAGGCATCGTACTCTATCCTGAGTAAATAAAAGCGAACAACCGGAGGGAGCGTAAATGATCTGGAACAAGGCAGCTGAGTGCATGTCCGACAACAAAAGGCAGGAGCTCCAGCTACAACGGCTAAAGGACGCAGTAAATAGGGCATACAGCAATGTGCCCTACTACAAAAAACGATACACAAAAAACAGATTCAAGCCCTCTGATATCAAAAAGCTTGCAGACCTGGCAAAACTTCCGTTCTCATCAAAGGCAGAACTGCGCGAAGGATATCCCTTCAACATGTTCGCTGTACCCATGAACGAGATTGTCGAAGTGCACACATCATCAGGCACAACAGGCACACCGGTTGTTGCGGGCTACACAAAAAACGACATAGCCATATGGAGCGAGGTTATGGCCAGGGCCCTCACCATGGCAGGCACAACAAAGGATGATATTGTGCAGAACTGCTACGGCTACGGACTCTTCACCGGCGGAATCGGCATCCACTACGGCACACAGAGGATCGGCGCCACAATCGTGCCGATATCAGCAGGCCAGACAAAGAGGCAGCTCCAGGTGATGATCGACTTCGGCACGACAATAATCACATGCACTCCGTCATATGCACTTTATCTTGCAGAAGCTGCCAATGAAGCAGGCATCAACATGAAGAAAATTAAACTCAGGGCCGGATGCTTCGGCGCAGAAATGTGGACAGAGAGCATAAGAAACGAGATTGAAAAAAGACTCAATCTCACAGCACTTAACATCTACGGACTCACAGAGATAATCGGACCGGGAGTTGCACAGGAGTGCGAGGCAAAAGACGGGCTGCATATATCGGAAGACCACTTTTATCCTGAAATAATATCCCCTGAGACTCTTCAGCCTCTTGCTGACGGTGAAAAAGGAGAGCTCGTGCTCACAACGCTCACGCGCGAAGGCATGCCGATGATAAGATTCAGGACCAAGGACATCACAGCCCTGCACCGCGGCAGATGCGCATGCGGAAGGACAACCGTCAGGATGGAGCGCATCACAGGCAGGAGCGATGACATGCTCAAGATACGTGGCGTAATAGTCTTCCCGTCACAGATAGAAAAAGCCCTCCTCGAAATGAAAGGCATAGAGCCGCACTACCAGATAATAGTGACACGGCCTCAGCATCTTGACGAAATAGAAGTGAAGGTTGAGGCATCAAAAGAGATATTCTCTGACGAGGTGCGGCATCTGGAGAGCGTCCGGGATAAAATCGAAAACCATATCGAAAGGGCTATAGGCCTCAGAGTAAAAGTAACCCTTGTTGAACCCAAATCTTTGCCCAGAAGCGAAGGCAAGGCAGTCAGGGTTATCGACAAGCGCGTACTATAAGGAGAATGCCATGAAAGTTAAACAGATATCGGTTTTTTTGGAAAACAGAAAAGGCAGGCTGCAAGAGGCGCTCGAGACAATAGCTGCTGCAAAACTGAGCATTCGCGCCCTCTCCATAGCTGACACAGCTGATTTCGGCATACTCAGGCTGATACTTCCGGACCCTGACAAGGCGAAGAAGGCGCTCCAGAAGAACAACTTCACTGTACGCGAAAACGATGTGATAGTTGTAGAAGTGCCTGACAAGCCGGGAGGTCTTGCCGGAGTGCTTAAGGTGCTTAATGACGCAAACATAAATGTTGAGTACCTCTATGCGTTTGTGGAAAAGAGCGGCAAAAAAGCGCTCGTTGTGCTCAGGACAGAGAAGATCGAGCCTGCTGTAAAAGCGCTCAGGAAAGCTGACATTGAAGTAATGCCCTCAGAAAAAGTCTACAGCCTTTAAAAAAATAAGGCGGCCCGCTGTGGCGGGCCGCCTTATAAAAAATCCGATTATATATCCCTATCCTTTTTTGAGCTTTGCGGCAATAAGCACACAGGGGCTTTCAGAAATAACCACATGCACGCCATCCTTAGCGAGTTTTTCACTCAATACCTTTGCCGTATCTTCTATCTTGTAAGGATTAACAATCTCAACAGAAGCTGGTCCGCAGGCAAGACAGAGGTCTTTGAGTGAAACCCTGCCGCCCTCTTCTTTCTTCGCTGTCTGACCTGTAAGCGGAGTCGGCTGATGGCCTGTCATCGCAACGCATGAGTTGTCGAGTATAAGCACAAGGACATTCGCCTTATTGTATACAGCGCTAATAAGCGCGGGTATGCCTGAATGCAGGAATGTGGAATCTCCAATAACTGCTGCGACACGCTTAAGGCCCTGATAAGAAATACCTGCTGCCTTGCTTATGCTTGCGCCCATGCAGAGGCATGTGTCCATTGCAGAGAGCGGCGGTGTTGCGCCGAGCGTGTAACATCCTATATCACCTGTTGTAAATACAGGGCCAGCCTGCTTGAGAGCCTTGTAGAGCTCCCTGTGCGGGCAGCCCGGACACATCACAGGCGGCCGCTTTGGCAGTTCGTCCTGGTTGATTACACAGGCCTTGACCTCTGTATCATCAGTTGCAGGAGGAAGCATCGCATCAGGCCCGAGCTCTCCCTCTCTTTTGAAATCACCAGAGAGCTTGCCTCTCACATTTTTATGATATTTTTTTGCAATCTCCTCTATAAGAGGCTCTCCCTCTTCCATGACCCAGACCTCATCAAGACCTTTGACAAAATCTTCAATGGTCTTTTCAGGGAACGGATAAAATCCTATCTTTAGCAGATTGTATTCAGAGCCGGCCTCTTGCGCATACTGGTATGCAATGCCGGAGGCAATTATTCCTTTTTTGAACCCTGTGCGCATAACCCTGTTGTACCCTGAACTCACAGACCACTGCGCAAGCCTTGCGTATTTGTCATTAAGTTCCTTGTGGCATCTTATCACATTGCTCGGCACAGCAAGCATATGCGCTGGATCTTTTTGGAGCGACACCGGATTTTCAGCCTTGGTCACGCCTGTCTCCACCGGTGTTGCTGAATGGGATATTCTTGTCACGCTCCTCAGCATGACAGGCAGCCTGAACTCTTCAGAGAGATCAAAGGCAGCCTTTGTCATATCCTTTGCCTCCTGCGCATCAGAAGGTTCAAGGCATGGCATATTTGCAAAACGCGCATAGAGCCTGGAGTCCTGCTCATTCTGTGATGAGTACGCTCCAGGGTCATCGGCAACAAGAAGCGTGAGACCGCCCTTTACACCCAGGTAGGTGACGGACATAAGCGGATCCGAGGCCACATTCAGGCCAACATGCTTCATTGTACAGAGCGCCCTTCTTCCTGCGTATGAAGCGCCGATTGCTGTCTCAAGGGCGACCTTTTCATTGAGAACCCACTGGGCATTGCCGCTGAAATTTTTTGCGAGGTATTCGATTATGTCAGTGGAAGGAGTGCCTGGGTAACCGACAGCCAGTGATATGCCTGCCTCCATCGCTCCTACAGCTATGGCTTCGTTGCCTGACATCAGCGATTTACTGGGTTTGCTGCTGTTTGACATGATATCCAACTCCGGTTTTTATTTTTCCTGAAGATCAGAAATTATAGCACAATGATTTTGCCTTACGGCAGCGTACTGTTTTCAGGGTCTGGGACTGCGGCGCTTTCTGGTTCTGCGCGAGTACACATGCCAGCGCCTGAACAGACGTTCTATCTTGTCCCTGTAGGCCATGGCCACAAGTATGCCGACAATAGCCACGCCGACAAGAATGGAGAGTTTGCCGTACTGGTTTGTCCTTATGAAATCTCCTCCGAGCGTCAGCAGTATGGTTCCGAAGAGCCTGCCGAAAGAGCCCATGACCAGAAACTCCATTGTGCTCAGATGGCCAAGGCCCAGGATATAGCAAAGATAATCCTTAGGAAATCCCGGGATCAGAAAGAGGAGAAATACCAGAAAAGCTCCCTTGTGATGAAGCAGGTAATCAAAGCGCGACATAACAGCCTTGCTTACGAACCTGTCGACAAACGGCCTTCCAAAAGAACGGGACAGCGCAAAAGCGATGTATGAACCGATAGTCAAACCTATCGTGGAAAAGATGACGCCAAGCACAGGACCATATATAAAACCACCCAGCAGGCCTGTAACCTCTCCTGGTATTGGCGCTGCCACAACCTGCGCAATTTGCAGAAGTATAAATCCCAGTATTCCGAGAGGTCCGAGCCCGTTAATAAAAGCAAACATCCTCTCCTTGTTCATAAAAAAGTGGAAAAGGCCTGTCTTGTAGAATACAAAGGTCAGGCCTCCCACGATCAGAAACAGTACAAGCAGTTTCTCCCAGGCTAACCAGTTGGTCTTATTTTCCGAACCGTTGTTAATATGCTTTCTCCTTCATCGGCTGCCGGCTGTATTATTTCTTATCCGCAGCTTCCATAAAGTGCTTTATTATGTCTATCGGCACAGGGAAGATGATTGTTGAATTCTTCTCTGTTGCCACTTCTGTGAGCGTCTGCAAAAACCTGAGTTGCAGAGCAGCAGGCTCCGAAGATATTATCTTTGCCGCATCAGCCAGCTTCTGAGCTGCCTGCTGCTCTCCCTCAGCGTGTATTATCTTTGCGCGCCTCTCTCTTTCCGCCTCAGCCTGTCTCGCTATCGCCCTGAGCATCTCGCTGGGCAGGTCAACATTCTTCACCTCAACAGCGGAAACCTTAACGCCCCAGGGTTCTGTCTGAAGGTCTATCACCTTTTGCAGCTCGATATTAAGTTCATCCCTCTTTGCAAGCAGGTCATCAAGCTGGCTCTGGCCGAGTATGCTTCTGAGGGTTGTCTGCGCTATCTGCGATGTTGCGTAATAAAAATCCTCAACCTGTGTAACAGCCTTAATCGGATCAACAGGCCTGAAGTATATGACCGCATTTACTTTGACAGTGATATTGTCTTTTGTGATTATGTCCTGCGGAGGCACATCCATTGTTACTGTCCTGAGGCTTATCCTGACCATCTTGTCTATGATCGGCCAGAGGAGTATAAGGCCCGGGCCTTTGACAGGTATGATCCTGCCTAGGCGGAATATGACCGCTCTTTCGTACTCCTTGAGTATTTTGAGAGCACTGTTGAGGAAATAAATAACAATGAAGATTATAAACAGCAGCGTCATTAATGATGGCGTAAGCATATAGACCTCCTGTTTGTGGGGTTGCGGTTAATAACCGCACGCAGCGTTTTTATTATAACCAATAAGCGTCAATACGATACAGGTCACACCTCAACAAGCTGGGGCAGATGAGTGAACAGGATATATGCCTTTGAACCGCAACAGAAGAGCTTCTCGGCAGCAGCCCTGTAAAGATTTATCTGCGCAGCATATCCGGCAGCAATATCATGCAGCTCCTCATGTCTCACAGGAAATGTCTTGTAGTCATAGATATGGACAATTCCATCTTTAATGATAACCCTGTCGATCCTGCCTCTGAAAATCCTGCCATCCTTGTTCAGCACAAAAGGAAGCTCGA
>JAJFVG010000006.1 GCA_021371915.1 Nitrospiraceae bacterium | reverse complement strand
TCTTTGCCGATGAGCCTGCCGCCCATAACCAGTATATTGGCGTCATTGTGCAGTCTGCTCATTCTGGCTGAGAAGAGCTCATTGCAGAGAGATGCCCTTACTCCGCGGAACTTGTTGGCCACCATTGACATGCCTATGCCTGTGCCGCATATAAGCACGCCCTTTTTTGCCCTGCCTGAGGATACGGCAGAGGATACTTTTTCACCAAAATCAGGGTAGTCAACTGATGCGGGGCTGTCTGTGCCGAAATCAATATGCTCATGGCCAAGCTCTTTAAGTATGGCTATAACCTCATTTTTGAGTTCAAGACCGGCATGGTCGGATCCGATAGCAATCTGCATTGTTCCTCCAAAGAAACAGGCTGCGGAATACAAAAAATCCCTATAAAAGTAAGATATATGTTATAAGACAAAACAGGGCCAAGTCAAGAAAGACAAGGCTGCAGCATGGGCTACGAAAGGAGGGATTCGAGCAGGGCCTTTTCTGTGTGAAGCCTGTTTTCAGCCTGGTCAAATACCACGCTCAGAGGGCTGTCCATGACCTCATCCGTTATCTCTTCTCCCCTGTGTGCAGGCAGGCAGAGCATGACTATGGCGTCTTTTTTGGCGCGCTCCATCAGGTTGCTGTTGATCTGGTAGCTCCTGAGCTTTTGCTTCTTTGCCTCTGCTTCCTGCTCCTGCCCCATGCTGACCCATACATCAGTATAGACCACATCAGCACTGTCTGCTGCTTCGTGCGGATCTCTTGTGATATGTATGCTGCTGCCTGCTGCTGATTGCGAAGCCTTGAGTATGTCTGCTGAAGGATCGTGGCCTTCAGGACATGCTATTGCAAGTTGGAGCCCTGTCCTGGCTGCTGCCTCCATAAGCGAGTTGACAACATTGTTTCCGTCGCCCACATAGGCCAGTTTTATGCCGTTGAGCCTGCCTTTTTTCTCGTAGATTGTCATCAGGTCAGCAAGCGCCTGGCAAGGGTGGTGAGCGTCTGACAGGCCGTTTATTACCGGCACGTCTGCATATGAGGCAAAGTCCTCTATTGTCGAGTGCTTGTAAGTCCTGAGCACCAGGGCGCTAAGATATCTGGAAAGCACCCTTGCTGTGTCTGCGATGGACTCGCCCCTGTTTAGCTGTATCTCTTTTGGCGTAAGGTATATCGGCTGGCCTCCGAGCTGGTAGATGCCTGCTTCAAAAGAGAACCTTGTGCGGGTGGATGGCTTTTCGAAAAACAGGCCCACGCTCTTGCCTATCAACGGGCAGGTTGATCTGTCTTTCCCTGATTTCAGCTCAACAGCGCGCTTGATCAGCCTTTCAATCTCTGCTGCGCTTAGATTATTTATGCATAAAAAGTCTCTTTTCATTTTCACTTTCCTATTACTTCGTCAAGTATGTCGATCAACTTGTCGATCTCGTTTTCTTCAACTATCAGCGGAGGAGTAAACCTTAGCACATTACCAGCGGTGCAGTTTATCAGCAGACCTTTTTCCAGACATGCCTTAACGATCGGCAGGCCGTCGCGTGTCAACTCCATTCCGGCTATAAGGCCCTTGCCCCTGACCTCTGCAATCTGCTCAGGGTGGTAACTTTTAAGCAGGTTCAGTTTTGATACCAGGTATTCACCCATCCTGCGGCAGTTGTCCAGTATAAAGCCGTCCTCAAGTATTGTTTCTATTGTGGCGACAGCAGCAGCGCAAACCAGAGGGTTGCCGCCAAAGGTTGATGCATGGTTGCCGGGCTGAAACGCTGATGCGAATTTGTTTGTTGTGAGCATGGAGCCTATCGGCACCCCGCCGCCCAGTCCTTTTGCAAGGGTCATTATGTCCGGCTTTATTCCGAAGTGCTCATAGGCAAATAAGCAGCCTGTCCTTCCCATGCCTGTCTGCACTTCATCAAAGATGAGGATAATCTCGTTTGCATCGCAGAGTTCGCGCACCTTCTTCATGTAATCAGCTGACGGTATGCGTATGCCGCCTTCGCCCTGTATCGGTTCCAGCATTATTGCGCATGTTTCTTTGTCAACCGCTGCACTCAGCGCATCAAAGTCATCATAAGGCACATAGGAGAAACCAGAGAGCAGAGGCTCGAAGCCCTTATGGAACTTCTCCTGGCCGGTTGCAGAGAGTGTGGCCATTGTGCGGCCGTGGAATGAGTTTAGCGCAGTGATGATCTTGAATTTGCTCTGGCTGTAATGCTCTTTTGCGTATTTGCGCGCAAGCTTGATCGCTGCTTCATTTGCCTCAGCGCCGGAATTGCAGAAGAATGTCTTGTCAGCAAACGAGTTTGCAACTAGCAGCTTTGCCAGCTTTATCTGCTCTTCAATGTGATAGTAGTTCGATACGTGAATAAGCCTTTGCGCCTGCTTCTGAATGGCAATGACAACCTTTGGATGGCAATGGCCAAGCACGTTTGTGGCTATGCCGGAGACAAAGTCGAGATATTCCCGGCCATCGCTGGCCCATACCCTTATGCCGCGCCCTTTTCGCAGAGCCACAGGCAGCCTGTTGTAAGTGTTTAGCAGATAACGTTCTGAATCTTCGGAAATTTTGCTGAACTCCATGATAGAAAATAATACCACAGCCAAAAACATAAGGGCAATAATTCTGCGGATATTCAATGTTGTTGTGATATAATTTTGTTTATGAAACTCGCGGTAACAGGCAAGGGGGGAGTGGGCAAAACAACACTTTCAGCAGTGTTGAGCCACCTCTTTGCAAAGGAAGGCAGAAAGGTGATAGCTGTTGACGCTGACCCTGATGCAAACCTCGCGCAAGCACTTGGCGTAAAGCCTTCTGAACTCGATAACATAAAACCAATTTCAGAGATGGCAGATCTTATTGAGGAGCGTACAGGCGCAAGGCCCGGATCTTCGGCAAAGGTCTTCAGGATAAACCCAAAGGTTGATGACATACCGGAAGAATTCGGATACAAGGTCAACGGTGTGACGCTTCTCATAATGGGTAAATCAAAATCCGCAGGAGCAGGCTGCTACTGTCCTGAAAATATATTTTTGAAACGCCTGCTCAAACACCTTGTGCTTGAAAGGGACGAGGTCGTGATTGTGGATATGGAAGCAGGCATAGAGCACCTTACAAGAGGCACTTCAGAGGCTGTGGACGCGATGATAGTTGTTGTTGAGCCGGGCAAAAGAAGCGCGCAGACAGCTCACGCTGTAAAGCTGATGGCAGCAGAGATGGGCATTAAAAATATTTTTGTGGTGGCCAACAAGGTGCGCGGCCAAGATGATATAGAGTTTATAAGCAAAGAGCTTTCTGATATGAATATCCTCGGACATATAAAACTAGACACCTCGCTGATGGATGCTGACCTGCATGGAGAGCCGCCATTTGCGAATGAGTCAGCAGCGCTGGAATCGATAAAACAGATCAAGGCCGCGCTGCACAGGTTTGTTCCAGCGCTCTAGGCGCCGGCTATTTATGAAGGAAAAGGTGGAATTGCGGCGCAGGATGCTCTCTTTAAGGGACAGCATTTCCGCGCAGCACAGGGAGTGCAAAGATAAAGAGATAATCCGTCAGCTTTTCCTGCTCGATCAATTTACCAATGCTGATGTGCTCCTTCTGTACGCGTCATTCAGGAGCGAGGCAGACACCTGGCAGATAATGGCTGAATGGCTCAGGCTCGGCAGGCGTCTGCTTCTGCCGAGGGTGAACACCAGCGGATATCTCGATGTTCATGAAGTCAATGATATCCGCGATCTTGCAACAGGCTCTTACGGCATAAAGGAGCCGGACAAACTAAAGTGCAGGAAGTCTGATGTGAATGGTGCTGATTTTATTTTGGTGCCTGGCGCTGCGTTTGATCTGTCATGCAACAGGATAGGGTATGGCAAGGGCTACTATGACCGGCTGCTGAAAGGCAGGAGGGCCATGGCTGTGGGCCTTGCTTATGATGAACAGATAGTTGAGAGTCTGCCGATCGAGCCGCACGATGTTGTGCTGGACATG
>JAJFVG010000003.1 GCA_021371915.1 Nitrospiraceae bacterium | reverse complement strand
TACGAGCAGCGCGCCGTCAGCGCCAAGCTCTTTTGCTTTTTTTGTGATTATTATCGCCTCGTCAGTGGAGTTGGCGCCTGTGCCTGCAACAACAGGTATGCGCTTGTTGGCTGTCTTTACAGCCACCTCTATTACCCTGTAGTGCTCGTCAAAATCGAGAGTTGCGGACTCTCCTGTAGTGCCGCACGGCACAATGCCGTGAGTGCCTTGGGCTATATGCCATTCAATGAGATTGGAAAATGCCTTCTCATCGAACCTGCCGTTCTTAAACGGGGTTATCAGTGCAACATACGAACCTCTGAACATACTGCTTCCTCCTTCAGTTTATGACGCAGAGTCCTGCCTTGTACCTGCCTTCAGATTGTTTGCACCACTGCACAACTGCTGACTTTACAGAAGCGGGCTCTTCACTCTTGATTATAACTATCTGGCCCTGCTTCAGGCAGCAGTCGCAGATTATGCCGAAGCCGTCTGTTGATGAATCCCTGACAATGCAGTCGCAGACTCCATGCTTGCGGTCGCAGTAGATGAAGTATTTGCTCGATCTTGCTTCAGGTTTGCGTTTGTTCTTTCTCTTTTCAGTGCATGATTCTGTCATAACTGAATTTCCCCCTGAAATACTTCTGTCGCAGGCCCTGTCATATAGACATGGTTGTCAGCGGCCCACTCTATGAGCAGATCGCCTCCTGCTAAATGTATTGTTACTGCCCGTTCAGTCAGTCCTTTTGCCATTGCTGCAACTCCGGAGGCAGATGCGCCTGTGCCGCAGGCCAGCGTCTCTCCTGATCCCCTCTCCCACACCCTCATGCGCAGCTCCGTTCTGTTGACCGGCTGTATGAACTCCACGTTCGTGCGCTTCGGGAAGAGGCTGTGGTTTTCTATCATCGGGCCGTAGTGCTGCACCCTGAATTCTTTTACATCCTCCTCAATAAATATTACAGCATGGGGATTGCCCATTGATACAAATGTGAGCATGAACTCCCTGTTGTCTATCATGAGCGGATAATCCATTACAGGCATTTTGATGTCAGCAGGTCTTGGGACTTTCACAGGAACAAGTTCCGGATCAAAGACCGGCTCTCCCATGTCCACCCTTACCATGTCGCCGGATTTTTTCGGCCTGATTATTCCTGCAAGGGTTTCTATGTTGAGAGTTTCCTTGTCGGAAAGTCCCCTGTCCCAGATGTATTTTGCAAAACACCTTATGCCATTGCCGCACATCTCCACCTCGCTGCCGTCAGCATTGAGTATCTTCATCATGAAGTCAGCCTTTTGCGAGGGGTAGAGCAGCAGTATCTGGTCTGCGCCTATGCCGAACCTGCGGTCAGCAAGTTTTTTTGCCAAGCCGGTCAAGTCAGGAAGATCAATGGCACGGCAATCGATCACAATGAAGTCGTTGCCGAGGCCGTGCATTTTTGTGAAGTTTATCCGCATGGCTATATTATCTCCGGGATGATCTCGCCCCTGAGCAGGTCATTGTACGTCTCGCGCTTTCTTATGAGTGCGTACTTGCTGCCTTTAACTATCACCTCTGCTGCGCGCGGCCTGCTGTTGTAGTTGGATGACATTGAAAATCCGTATGCCCCTGCGCTCATCACAGCCAGCAGTTCTCCCTGCTTCACCTTCTGGAGCTTCCTGCCTCTTGCGAGGAAGTCACCTGATTCGCAAATGGGGCCGACCACATCAGCAATAACAGACTCTCTCCTGTTTTTCACAACAGGCTGTATGTGGTGGTACGCGTCGTAGAGCGAAGGCCTCATCAGGTCGTTCATGCCGGCATCCACTATGAAGAACTCTTTTTTCTCGCCTTTCTTCAGGTAGAGGGTCTTTGTGACGAGTATGCCTGAGTTGCCGACTATCGACCTGCCTGGTTCGAGCACGATTGTAAGGTCTCTGCGCTTCAGCAGTGGCAGTATTTTTTTTGCGAGATCAGCAGGTTCAGGAGGCGTCTCATTGCTGTATGTGATGCCGAGTCCGCCGCCCAGGTCGAGATATTTTATGAAGATGTTGTTGTCCTTCAGGGTGTCAACGAGCACGAGTATCTTCTTGAGCGCATCAACAAAAGGCGATGCTTTTGTGAGCTGCGATCCGATATGTTTGTGTATACCGACCACCTCGATATTCCTGAGGCTGTTTGCGAGCTTGTAGTGTTCAAGCCCGTTCTCGATCGGGATGCCGAACTTGTGCTTCTTCATTCCTGTTGATATGTAGGCATGGGTCTTTGCATCAACATCAGGATTTATCCTGAGCGCGATAGGGGCCTTTGTCTTCATCAAGCCTGCTATCCTGTCCATCTCGCGCAGCTCGTTTTCAGACTCAACGTTGAACATCATGATTTTATTCTTGAGCGCATACCTTATCTCTTCCTCTGTCTTGCCTACGCCCGCGTATACAATCTTTTCAGAAGGCACTCCAGACTTGAGCGCCCTGAAGAGCTCTCCGCCTGAGACAACGTCAGCGCCTCCGCCGTTCTTTGCAAACAGGTTCAGCACAGCTGAGTTGGAGTTGGACTTCATCGCAAAGCAGACAACATGTTTTGTAGAGCTGAACGCGTCCTTGTATGCGTTGAGGTGTCTCAGAAGCGTCTTGTGGCTGTAGATATAAAGCGGGCTTCCGAACTCTTCCACCAGTTTTTTTACAGGCACATCCTCTGCGTAGAGTTCATTTTTCTTGTACTGAAAAAAGTTCATTATCACTCCATCTTGTGTTTGATTTTTTTCATTGTTTTTTAACATAATAAGGCGAAAAAGTCAAAAGAATCAGCTTGTCTCAAGCGCATCTGTTCCTGCGTCAATGCAGCATCAATAGCCCCTTAAGGCCGTCGGCTGCGCAATGGTGCATAATAAAAACACAGAATGCAGATCCGGTTTTTTTGATATTTAATATCTCAAGGAGCCTTACTGATGGGAAAGAATATTGTTCAGAAGATTTTTGAAGCGCACAAGGTTGCAGGCGATGTTGATGCAGGAAAGACGATAAGCCTCAGGGTGGATCATGTGTACACGCAGGATGCAACAGGCACAATGGCGTGGCTCGAATTTGAGGCAATAGGCATAGACCGCGTGAAGGTGCCGCTGGCAGTATCGTATGTTGACCACAACACGCTCCAGTCGAATTTCATGAATGCTGATGACCACCTCTTTTTGCAGACAGCAGCGCAGAAGTTCGGCGCGTACTTTTCGCGTCCTGGCAACGGCATTTCCCACCAGATACATCTCGAAAGATTCGGCGCCCCAGGCAAGATTGCCCTCGGCACTGACAGCCACACGCCAACAGGCGGCGGCATAGGCATGATCGCCATAGGCGTTGGCGGCCTCGAGGCTGCAACAGTTATGGCAGGCGCACCGTTTGAGATGACCATGCCCAAAATCGTACAGATAAAACTCACCGGAAAGTTGAACAGGCCTTATGTCACTGCAATGGATGTTATCCTCACAATCCTGAAAAAGCTAACAGTCAAGGGCGGGGTTGGAAAGATATTCGAATACGGCGGCTCTGGAGTGGCTGACCTCAATGTCACAGAGCGTGCGACCATAACAAACATGGGCGCAGAGCTTGGCGCTACAACGTCCATTTTTCCAAGTGATGAGAGGACCCTTGCTCATCTCAAGGTGCAGAAGAGGGAGGCTGACTGGATTGAACTCAAGGCTGATGCTGACGCGCAGTATGATGAGGTTATAGAACTTGACCTGAGCAGTGTTGAGCCGATGATAGCGCAGCCGCACATGCCTGACAAGGTTGTCGCAATACGCGAGCTTGCAGGCAAAAAGGTTAACCAGGTCTGCATTGGCAGCTGCACAAACTCATCATACCAGGCGATGAAGACAGTTGCCCTCATACTCAAGGGAAAGAGTGTGGCTGATTCAGTTAATCTGCTCATAAACCCCGGATCAAAACAGGTTTATGAAAAGCTTTCAAGGGAAGGTCTTGCAGCTGACATGATAGCAGCAGGCGCCAGAATGATGGAGGCATCATGCGGGCCGTGCATAGGCATGGGCGGGGCGCCGGGCAGCGGACAGGTCTCTGTCAGATCATACAATAGAAATTTTGAGGGCAGGTCAGGCACAAAAGACGCGCAGGTCTATCTTGCCGGTCCTGTTGCCTGCGCGATCATGGCTCTCAAGGGAGAGATGATCGATCCAAGAGACGCTGGCATAAATGTGGAAGAGGTGGCAGAGCCGCTGGATGCTGTTATAAACGACAACATGCTGATAAAGCCGCTTTCTGACACAGGCAGCATAAAGATAATCAAAGGCCCCAACATAAAGGATGTGCCAGTAAAGCAGGCGCTCGCAAAAGAGATAGAGGCAGAGGTGCTGCTCAAGCTCGGCAGCAACATTACAACAGACGACATCATGCCTGCGGGCTCAAAGGTGCTGCCCTTCAGATCAAACATACCTGCCATCTCGGAGTTTGTATTCGAGAACATAGACAAGACATTCAGCCGGCGCGCGCAGGAGGCCATCCCAAAAGGCGGCGGCATAATAGTCGGCGCTGAAAATTATGGGCAGGGATCATCCAGAGAGCATGCTGCGATAGCGCCAATGTATCTCGGCGTGCAGGCTGTGATCGCGCTCTCATTTGCAAGAATACACAGGGCAAACCTGATAAACTTCGGCATACTGCCGCTTCTCTTTAAGTCTGAGGCTGATTACGAAAAAATTTCTCAGGCCGACAGGCTGGCCATAAGAAACGCCTCTGATGCAGTGAGCGGAGATCAGGTATTCAAAATAGAAAATCTGACAAAGAAGATATCTTTTGAGGTTGTTTCAAACCTGAACGAGAGGGAGAAGAAGCTTATACTCAGCGGAGGGCTGCTGCCTTACACAAGGCGGTCGTAACATTTTTAAAACAGCCAGCAGTATTTGCGGAGGGCTTGCTACATGACTTCTCAACAGCGCGGCACAGTAATGGTTGTTGATGATGAGCCTCTCACACTTGAAGCAACAGCGCTGATACTGGAGGCGTTTGGGTTCAGTGTTGTGCAGTGCAGCAGGCCGCAGGATGTCATCGCCAGACTTAAGCAGGAGCCTGTTGATGCCGTGCTCTCTGACATAAGAATGCCTGCAATCTCAGGCCTTGATCTGCTGGATCAGATCAGGCAGTTTGACAGCAGTCTGCCTGTAATTTTAATGACCGGCTACGCTGACATGAATGTTGCGATAGACGCGCTGAAAAAAGGCGCTTTTGACTTCATCATAAAACCATACAGTCACGAACTGCTCGTCACTTCAGTATACAAGGCGATAAATTATCGCAGGCTGCTTAAGATGGAGCAGGATTACACCAGGATGCTCGAGGTCTTTAACAAAGACATAGAGACCCTCATCTCTGAAAGGACTATGGGGCTTATGGCACTGACCATAGCTGACAAACTGAGAAACCCTGCATCAGTAATCGGGCTTAAATGCAGGCGCATAATGGAAAAAGGGACAATGCCCCCTGAGCTGCTGGAAGACCTGCGGGATATAAAGGATGAGTCTGAAAAGCTCCAAACCATTGTGGCTGATTTTCAGTCAATGCTCAAATCCAGACACTCCATGTTTGAGTATGAGGACGTCAACAGCATCATGCTTACCGTGCTGCCTGTTGTGGAAAAAGAGGCAGGCATAAAGGGTGTGAAACTGTCTGTGTCACTATCGAAGGATCCGCTCAGGATAAACGCGCAGACAGGCCTGCTAAGGGTAGCGTTTTTTCAGCTGATAAGAAATGCTGTCGAGGCCTCTCCGGAAGGGGGAGCGGTCGCAATAAAGACTGCATCAGATGATAGTCATGTGACAATATCCGTATCTGATACAGGCAGCGGCATACCTGCAAAGGATGTTGAACTGATATTCGATCCGTTTTACAGCACAAAGGAAGAACGGTTCGGCATGGGGCTTCCGCTTGTGAGACAGATAGTGAAGGAACATATGGGCAGCATAACAGTTGGAAGCGCACCCGGCAAAGGCTCCGAGTTTGTTATGACGTTTCCGGTGAGGTGGCTTGCTGCAGGTGCAGGGAAGCCCGGAAACGATTGACAAACAAGCTGGTGAGAGTGTAAATTATTAGTCTTGATTTTCTGGCCGGGCCGCTAGCTCAGTTGGTAGAGCAACGCCCTTTTAAGGCGTGGGTCGTTGGTTCGAATCCAACGCGGCTCATATTATGTCCCTATCGTCTAGCCGGCCTAGGACATCGCCCTTTCAAGGCGGTAACACGGGTTCGAATCCCGTTGGGGACGCCAAATGCATTTAATTGAGGGGCTGACCGCATCAGCGGTCAGCCCCTCTTTATACAGCACTCTCAACAGGAGAAGATAATGGCTCTAAGCATAGGTATTGTAGGCCTGCCCAATGTAGGCAAATCAACGCTCTTTAACGCACTCACAAAAGCGCAGCACGCTGCTGCTGCAAACTATCCTTTCTGCACAATAGAGCCGAACAAGGCGATAGTATCCGTGCCTGACAAAAGACTGGATATGCTCTCTGACATAGTGAACCCCCAGAGGGTGCAGAACGCGATCGTGGAGTTTACGGACATAGCCGGACTTGTGAAGGGCGCATCAAAAGGCGAAGGCCTCGGCAACCAGTTTCTGTCGCACATAAGAGAGACATCCGCCATAGTGCATGTTGTGAGATGTTTTGAAGATGAAAACATAATACATGTCGACGGCAGTGTTGACCCGCTGCGCGACATTGATGTGATAAACACTGAGCTTGTGCTTGCTGACATGCAGACTCTTGAGAACAGGATGTCGCGTCTTGAGAAGCAGGCAAAGTCCGACAAAAAAATTCAGCCGCTGCTTAATATCGCAAAGGGCCTTCTCGACCATCTTGCAACAGGCAAACCTGCTGCTGCTTTTGGCGAAAGAGAGACTGATCTGTTCAAAGAACTGACCAAAGAGACGAGACTCATAACTCTAAAACCTGTTATTTATGCTGCCAATGTGGATGAGGCAGGACTTGCTGAAGACAATGAATATGTGAAGCAGGTCTTCAAATTCGCTCAGGAGCAGAACGCAGAGGCTGTAAAAATATGCGCGAAGATAGAGGAAGAGATGGCAGGCATGAGTGATGAAGAGAGAGCAGAATTTCTCGAATCACTCGGCGTAACAGAGAGCGGGCTTGACCAGATAATCAGCCACGGTTACCATGCGCTCGGGCTTATAAGCTACTTTACAGCAGGCGTAAAAGAGGTGCGCGCCTGGACAGTGCAGAGCGGCTGGAAGGCTCCAAAGGCAGCAGCTGTAATACATGATGATTTTGAGCGCGGATTCATACGCGCAGAGGTTATAAGCTTTGAAGACTTTATCGCCTGCCGTGGAGAATCAGGCGCGCGCAACAGCGGCAAGCTCCGCACAGAAGGCAAGGA
>JAJFVG010000148.1 GCA_021371915.1 Nitrospiraceae bacterium | reverse complement strand
ACGGAGAAGACGCGGTCGCAAGGGCAGAGCGGATGGGCATACCGTCATACACTGTCAGGGGAATTTATAAAATAGGCATTGGCGAAAACGTGGGGCTGCGCTCAAGGGGCAGGCTCAAAGGGTATGATGAGATAAGGTCATCCGATGACATCGCCTTTGTCATGATGGATATATGGATGAAGAGCAAAGGCCACAGGGAGAATATCCTCTCCTCTGACTACGGGCTGCTCGGGGTGGGCATAGTCTGCGATTCTGAAGGCACATACTATTTTACCCAGAACTTCAGATAAGGGTTACCTGGCCTCGAGAAAGGCGAGGGACTCTATATGATATGTCTGCGGGAAAAAGTCTATCATGCTTAATGAGACAAGGTTGTAGACCCCCAGGAGTTTTTTAAGATCTCTGGCGAATGTTGACGGATTGCATGACATATAGATAATCCTGTCCGGCGCATTGTTAAGCACGTTCTGAATTGTACGGTTTGTGAGTCCAGGACGCGGCGGGTCCAATATCAGAAGGTCTGTGTTTCCTGGGATGTCGAATCTCTCGGCTGATGCCTCAATGAATTCGCAGTTTGTTATATTGTTTATCCTCGTGTTTTTTATCCCGTCTTGCACTGCATAGGGATTTTCCTCAACAGCGAGCACCCGGTTTGAGAACTGCGCAGCAGGCAAAGAAAAGTTGCCTGCTCCTGAATAGAGGTCAACAATATTCTTTGCAGCGCTGTCGCGCATGTAATCCGCAACAAACTTTACCACTATATTGTTCAGCTGCCAATTGCTCTGAAAAAAGCTGAGCGGAGAAACCCTGTACTTCAGTCCGCAGAGGTCAAGCTGCACGGACGGTTCACCGAACTGCAATATGTCCTTTCCGGTATCGACTGATATGCTGCTGAATCCGGCCTTTGTCATTGCAGAGGCTGTCTGGTGCGGAGTCTCCCTGGTTGCCATCTCGCTCCTGAGCTTTACAAGCGCGGATGCGCCTGTGCCTGAGGATATGTGTATCTCTTTTACTGCTGATGTCAGCAGGCTGCGCGTTCTTGCCAGAAGAGTGTTAACGTCTGCGGACATTATCGGGCAGCTTTCTATGTCAACCACATCATCGCTTTTTTCCCTGAAGAAGCCGATCCTGCCTTTTGATGTTTTGAACTGGCCCCTGAGCCTGTAGTTCCAGTGTTCTGAAGATGAAAAGGTGTGCGACAGCTTCACTCCATCTCCTACCGCACGGGTTATTGATTCAAGGAGCACATCCTCTTTCATGCGCACCTGCTCCCTGTAGGAAGAGTGCTGCAGCTGGCAGCCTCCGCACACGCCGAAGTACTGACATTCCGGTGTGACTCTCTCTGTGGAAGGTTCTATTATCTCTGCTGCTGCGCCGATGAAGTAGTCGCGATGGTCCTGCTGTATCTCAGCCCGGACTTTTTCTCCGGGCAGTGCGCCTTTTATCAGGATGACCTTGCCGGATTCAGTTCTGGCTACGGCAAGCCCGCCATAGGCCGGCTTGCCAGCGGTTACGACAACTGTGTGGCTATCTTGTTTCAAGGATGGTCTTTATGGTCTCTTTAAGGGTTGTCAGGTCAGAGGATTTTACCACATATGCGTCAGAACCCCAGACAGAGAAGTCGTCCCTGTAATCATAAGCTGTGAGCATGATAACAGGAACCTGCGGTTTTTTTTCTTTTAGCATTCTCAGAATCTGTATTCCGTCAATATCAGGCATGAGTATGTCGAGTGTGACAAGATCAGGGGACTGCGCATCAAAGGCGTCCAATGCCTCTTTGCCAGAGTTGGCTGTTACAACAGAGTAGCCGGCTTCCTGCAGCTCTGTTTCGTATAGCTTGAGAATATTTTTTTCGTCGTCCACAACCAGTATCTTCTTCATGCTAAGCCTCCTGTACAGGCAAATATATTCTAAATGTAGTGCCTTTGTCCACTTCGCTCTTCACCTCTATTCTTCCATTATGGGCCTCAATTATCTTTTTGGTTATCGATAAGCCCAAACCTGTGCCGCTCGATTTTGTGGTGAAAAACGGATCGAATATGCGGTTCAGGGTCTCTTCCTTGATGCCGCACCCGCAGTCTTGCACCTCTATTACAACCTCCTGCGCTCCTGAAGGCCTGTTTTCATGGTGAGCCTTTATTGTAATTGTTCCGCTTTTTGTGGCCTGTATCGCATTGTTGATTATGTTTATAAGGGCTTCTTTAAGGCGGTTCTGATCGATTCTAATGACAATATTCTCCGGCATCTCCTTGACCAGCCGGTTATCTCTCGTCATCGCGCCTGATTCCAGCAAGGTGATTATCTTGTCAAGGAATGCCCCTAGGTCAGTCTCCTTTAGATCAAGCCTGCCTGTACGCACAAATCCGAGCGTGTCTGTCAGTATCTCCTCAAGCCTGCTCACCTCATCCACAATTATCTTTGCATATTCCTTGAGGTCGTTATCGAGCTTTTTTTCGAGCCTGCGCGCAAATCCGCCTACAGACAACAGCGGGTTTCTGATCTCATGTGCCACCTTGGCTGCTATTTCTCCAAGTGCGGCCATCCTCTCTGCTGAGGCGACCTTTTCCCTCAGTTTTTTCTGCTCTGTTATATCACGCGATATGTGTACAGTGCCGAGCAGCGCTCCTGAGTTGTCAAAGAGCGGAGAACACGAAACCATGTATGTCCCCTTGAGGTGAAAGTCTTCAACCTCTTCTATGTACGCCTTTCTGTTGTCGAGTGTCTTGATGTGAGGGCAGCTCATCAGCGGCTCTTCCATGCCGTGAAATATCTGATAGCATTTTTTGCCGACTATCTCCTGTTCAGGCAGGCCGATTTTTTCCACCACAGCCTTGTTCACCTTGTTTATGGTGTAATCAGTGCCTGTGAAGAAGAGAAGGTCTGATATGGATTCGAAGATGTTTGAGAGCTGCTGCTCTGTGCTGTTTATGCTCTCAAAGAGCTGGGCATTCTCAATTGCTGATGCCATCTGGTTGCTGAATATCCTCAGAAACTCTATATCCTGCTCGGTAATGGACCTGTGGGTAAACAGGTTGTCTACCCAGAGAACGCCTATTACCCTGTCTCTCGATATGAGAGGCACAGAGGCGTAGGCAGTTGTGCCGAGCTGCTGTATAAGCTCTATATCAGAGAGCGTCTCCTTCTGCACATCAACAACATTGAAGGCCTTTTTTGTCTTTACTGTTCGCGTGAGTATGGTGTCTGAATCGAGCGGTATCTCTATGCCTCTGCAGAGCATATCCACAAAAGAATCTTTTCTGAGCGGGCTTTTGTCCATCTCCTCGAGAATGGATGTGAGGCTTTTGTGTTCAAGCGAAAGCCTCGCCCATATCTCCCAGGCCTCTTCATGGCTGGCAGGGCCTACTCCCATTGCGCCGCGCAGGGTGTTGGTCTTTTCATCCCTGAGAAAGAGCATGGCCCTGTTGAATCCGAGGCCGTCGCCCATGGTGACTGCTGTGAGCACCATCCTGAGCAGTTTGTTGAGTTCCAGCGTGCCGCGCATTGCAGCGCTTATGAAGAGTATTCTGGAGAGCTCGGAATTGCGGCGGAGCAGGTTCTTTTCAGTCTTCTTTTTTTGCGTTATGTCTCTGGCTATGCCGCTTATGCCTATTACATGGCCTGCTGAATTTCTGATCGGCGACAGTGTAAGGCTCACATCTATCATCGAGCCGTCTTTTCTCTTGCGGATGGTTTCTATTTCCTTGAGCGTTTCACCTGCGCTCACACGCTCCATGAATGTTTTTTCAGAATCCATAAGGAATTCCGGAACAAAGGGCATGCGCTGGCCTATAATCTCACTTTGCTCATATCCGTATACAGTTTCAGCTCCCTTGTTCCATGCTGTCACATATCCGTCTAGGTCTGTGGTCACAATGGCATCAGCAGTATTTTCAAGAAAGCTGTCGAGATATCCCTTGAGTATTTCAGCCCGCTCACTTGCGGGTTCTGAAGATGAGGCTTTGAAAAAACGCTCTATGGCTGCTGATGCTGCCTTGCCGTACTCATTGAGCATGAACAGGTCTTCGTCGCTAAATGCAGCAGGAAAGCTGTCTTCTGAATATTTGTCAAAAAGCGTGAGCGCTCCTGATGCGCTGCTGTTAAGGTATATCGGCACTGATGCTGCTGAATGCGGCAGTCCGGCTGCATCCGAGTCGCGAGGCAGGCTGAATGCAACAGGTCTGTTTTCAGCGAGCGCCCTTCCTGCGCTGTTGGATATGTCCCATGATATGAAGCTGTCGATCGCACCTGAGGAACACTGCTTTTCGAGCAGGCTGTTTTTGACGATGTAAAGGGCAGATCCTTCAGCCCTGAATGCCTCAACAGCCTCGCTACATATTGTGCTGAAAAGTTCGTCACTGTTTTGCGCTGAAAGCAGGGCTTTTACAAATGCGCTCAGCCTTGATATGCTGAGGCCTATTCCCTTGTCCGGCAAGAGCACGGGTATGTTGGCAAGCAAGGGCTGACCCGGACCCGGAGCGTTTATGTTTTGATCATGGCCTGTAGATTCCATAGTATGCTACGTTTTCGGATTTTTTTTATATTGATTGAACAACTCTAAATAAATATTAGCAGATTTTGACCATGAGAAATCCTTTTTCATGCTGTTTGCGATCAGCCTGCTCCATACCTCTGGTATCTGGAATGCAAGAGCAGCTGTAAAGAGTGTTTCAGTAAGAGCGGCAGCGCTGAAGTCATTGAATAAAAAGCCGGTGCCGCGCTTACCCGTATTGTCGATCTCAGCAGATTCGGAAATCAGGTGTTCAGCACTCTCTATGGTATCAGCCAATCCACCGGTGCTTCTTGCAACAGGAACAGTGCCGTAACGCATGGCGATCATCTGTCCGAGTCCGCACGGCTCGTAAAGCGAAGGCATTATGAACATGTCAGCTCCTGCATAGGCGAGATGTGCTGTTGGTTCGTCAAATCCGGAGAAGAATCGCAATCTCTCCGGGTATTTTTTCTGAAGCGCTGTCAGATTAGCCTGGTATTTCAGGTCTCCCTTGCCGACAATCGCAATGCAGCCCATATTGACAATCTTGTCAGCAGCTCCGATTATCAGTTCAATTCCCTTTTGAGCAGCGAGTCTGCCCACAAATGTGAAAAGCGGCTCGCGCTGCTGAATGGAGAAGCCGCATTTTTCGATCAAAGCTTTTTTGCAGGCAGTCTTTCCTGAAAGATTTTTTGCGGAGTATTTTGATGGCAGCAAGGGATCAAGTTGCGGGTCCCAAAGGTCATAATCAATGCCGTTTGGTATGCCGTAAAAATCCGCCAGCCTGTCTCTCAGCACTCCGTCGAGGCCGAAACCCTTTTCAGGAGCGAGTATCTCATTAGCGTAGTTGCGGCTTACTGTAGTTACAGCATCCGCGCCGATTATGCCTGCCTTGAGGAAGTTTATGTTTTCGTAAAACTCGACTCCAGCAGGATTGAAAAATGAATCCGGCAGTCCAGTCTTTGCCAGGCTGGTTGCAGGGAATATGCCCTGGTAACCGAGATTGTGCACTGTGAATACCGTGGCTGTTGCGCTAAATGCTGCATCATTGCTGAAAACGGTTTTTAACTGTAGCGGAATGAGGCTTGTCTGCCAGTCATTGCATTGTATTATATCAGGACTGAACCCGATCTCTTTCATGGCCTGGAGAGCTGCCCTGCAGAAGAAGGCGTACCTTCTGTCATTGTCAGGATAATCTTTGCCGCCGGTGCCGTAGAGATCGTCCCTGAAGAACAGCTCGCTGTTATCTATCAGCAGCGCCCTGCCGGAGCCTTGTCCGAATATCCTGATGTTGCAGGGGAGATTTGTGCTGCCCACAGGCAAGATTATCTTTTTGTACACAGGAGGCAGTTTGCCTGCCAGATAGGTTTTTGTCTGGGTGTACAGAGGGGTTATAAGGAGCGACTCATGGCCTTTTGAGCTGAACTGCTTCCATAATGCCCCTGCGACATCAGCAAGACCTCCTGTTTTTGAAAACGGGAAGGCCTCTGATGCGACTACGGCAATATTCATATCCTGGCTTCTTTCATAAACCTCGCCGCTTCTTCAGGCGGTGTAGGGTTTATGTAAAAACCTGAGCCCCACTCAAATCCGGCTGTCTTGGTCAGTTTTGGCACAAGTTCGATGTGCCAGTGATAGTAGTCATTGATCTCGTCCTTAAAGGGCGAGGTGTGCAGTATAAAATTATATGGAGGGAACGAAAGCACCTTGTCGAGCTGTTTGAGCACACGCTGCATTATCTCTGCAAGACTAGAGAAGCTTTTGTCCGCAGGCATGAAAGCGGACTCATGCCTCTTTGGAAGTATCCATGTCTCAAACGGCTCGCGCGGGGCAAACGGCGCTATGGCAATGTAGCGCTCGTTCTCATATATAACGCGCTTGTCAGCAGCAGCCTCCTGCACGATTATATCGCAGAACAGGCAGCGCTCCTTGTTCTCGTAATATTTTTTTGCGGTCTCCATTTCTTCTTTTACGACTTTTGGAACGATCGGCAGGGCGATCAGCTGGCTGTGGCTGTGTTCCAGAGAAGCGCCTGCTGTTTCGCCCTCATTTTTGAATATGAGCACATATTTGAGCCGCATATCCTTTTTGAGGTCAGAGAGCCTGAAGTAGTATGCCCAGAGCACATCTTCCGCTGCCTTCTGGCTGATGGTTGCGAGGGACTGTGCATGCTCCGGAGTCTCTATTATGACCTCATGCGCGCCGACCCCGTTCATCTTGTC
Source organism: Nitrospiraceae bacterium (assembly GCA_021371915.1). Taxonomy (GTDB): domain Bacteria; phylum Nitrospirota; class Thermodesulfovibrionia; order Thermodesulfovibrionales; family Dissulfurispiraceae; genus JAFGXL01. The sequence goes on along the minus strand of JAJFVG010000148.1, from coordinate 13,295 downwards.
GAATATGCCTTCGCCTATCTTGTTAAGTTCTCCCTGTATCTGTAGCGCAGGGAATTTGTTTGATACCACCCTGAGCGACCAGCCTGGAGAATTAGCAGGACTGCCTGAGGGCCTGAAGGAGATTATCTCCGGCGGGGTGGTATTTTCATTGCCAGGGCAGAAGGGGCAGAAGCCTCCTTCTTTTCTTTTGAGCGTGGGAGACAGAAAGTCCGAAGGCCTCTTGCCTCTCTCGATCGATATGATGACCCATCTTCCTGACACAGGGTCTTTTCTAAGCTCAGGCATTATCCCTCCTAAAAATATCGAAACATCAATATATGCGTTCTTCAACGGCATTGATTTAATCATCATGCCCTGAATTGCTATAATTATAGCACTATGAAGCCCACTTTTCATGCTGCAACCGTCAATGATCCGTTGAGCGATCCAGCCTTGTTCATCAGGTTTGCCAGAGAGAGAAGGGCTCTGCTTTTTGATCTTGGAGACATAAGCAGGCTGAGCGCAGCCGACATGATGAAGGTGAGCGATGTCTTCGTAACGCACATGCACATCGATCACTTTATCGGCTTTGACATGCTGTTGAGGGTTTTGCTAAGAAGGGAGGCTGTGCTGAGGGTGTTTGGGCCGCTCGGCATAATCGATGCTGTTGAAGGCAAGCTCAAGGGATATACCTGGAACCTGATCCAGCAGTATCCCATACGGATTGATGTTTATGAAATAAGCGGTTCTGCCATGAGACGCGCAGGGTTTTATGCTGAAACCTCGTTCAATAAAACGGATCTGGGGGGCGCTGCATTCAGCGGCGTTGCATTGAAAGAGGAAGCCTTTACGGTATCCGCTCTGGAGCTGCGGCATGGAATACCAGTGCTCGCCTACAGCATAAGCGAAGATGTTCACATAAACATCAACAAGGAAGCGCTCGAATCCATGAGTCTGCCTGTGGGCAGATGGCTCTCTCAATTCAAGTGCGCGCTCAGAACAGGAGCTCCTGATGATACGGTCTTTGATATCAATGGCATCAGAGTCAGGCTGGCTGATTTGAGGTCAGCTGCTGTGTTGACAAAAGGCCAGAAGATAACATACGCAACCGATATATCGCCTACTGATGAGAACATCAAAAAGACAACAGGGTTCGCAAGAGGTTCGGATATCTTTTTCTGCGAGGCGTTCTTTCTTCATTCAGAGCTGGAGAGGGCGCTCGAAAGGAACCACCTTACAGCAGCGCTTGCCGGCCGCATCGCAAAAGAGGCAGGGGTGCAGCGGCTTGAGGTGATGCACTTTTCACCCAAATACACAGGGCTGGAGCAGGAAATTCAACAGGAAGCAGAGGCTGCATTCAGGGGAGAAATATGAGACCGCTTATACTTGTGACAAATGACGACGGAGTGCATTCGCACGGCATTACAGCGCTCCAAAATGCCATGAAAGAGATCGGTGATGTGTATGTGGTTGCGCCGGACAGGGAGCGCAGCGCAGTCGGCCATGCGCTAACCCTGCACAGGCCGCTCAAGGCTGAAGAGATACGGGAGACCGTCTTCAGCGTTAACGGCACTCCAACAGACTGTGTTGCGCTCGGCATACACAAGATACTGCCGCGCAAGCCTGACCTTATTGCATCCGGCATAAACAAAGGGTCGAATCTAGGGGATGATATCACATACTCAGGCACAGTCTCGGCAGCAATGGAAGGCACCCTCCTGGGAGTGCCGTCGTTTGCGATCTCGATGGCAGGAGACAGGCCGTTTCTTTTTGAGAGCGCCCTGCCTTTTGCGCAGAAGATTGCGCGGTACATACTCGACAAACCGCTCCAGCCGGACACCTTCATCAACATGAATGTTCCGAACATACAGCTCTCAAAAATAAAGGGCATGAGGCTCACCAGGCAGGGCAAGAGGGTTTATGATAATGCCATGCAGGAACTCTTTTCACCCGGAGGCGAGCAGTACTACTGGATAGGCGGCGGCAAGCCTGTTTGGGACAGCGATGAGGAGAATGATATACAGGCTGTTATAAGCAGCTATGTGTCTGTAACTCCGCTGCATCTGGACCTTACGAATTATACAGTGCTCGAAGAGCTCAAGACGCGCTGGAGAGATTAGGCAGCGCAGCAGGGGACGTGTCTGATGTATTTGACGGATGGCCATTACAGGGAACTCGCGCAAGAGATGGTGCGCAGCCAACTTGCTGCAAGAGGCATACATGACAAAAAGGTGCTGGATGCAATGGCTGATGTGCCGCGTCATGAGTTTCTGCCGGAGGCTGAACGCAAAATGGCTTATGAGGACATGGCCTTGCCCATAGGCGAAGGTCAGACAATGTCACAGCCGTATATGGTTGCCGTGATGACACAGCTGCTTGATCTGCACGGCAATGAAAAAGTGCTGGAAATAGGCACTGGGTCAGGTTATCAGGCAGCAGTTCTCTCTGTGCTCGCATCTGAAGTATTTACAATCGAAATAGTGCCGGATCTTGCCGGCCGGGCAAGACTGGATCTTCAGAGGCTCGGATACGGCAATGTCACCGCGCTGATGGCTGACGGCACAATAGGCCTTCCTGAAAAGGCTCCGTTCGACCGGATAATTGTCACAGCAGCAACGCCTTCCGTGCCTGAGCCGCTTACAGAGCAGCTTGCAGAAGGAGGCGTGCTGGTAGCTCCTGTTGGGGACAGATGGTCACAGACCCTTGTGAGGATCATAAAGACTCGTGAGGGCCTTCAGCAGACCCTTCACACAAAATGCGTGTTCGTGCCTCTACTGGGCAAATATGGCTGGCAGGAGTAAATCTTTACATACTAATTGCAGTCAATCAGTTTAGAAATGCTTGACCTTTGGATAATTAAGTAATAGAATTTCATTAAATGAAAAGACAGAGAACAGCGTTCGAACTTCAGGCAGACCTTTGCAAGGTGATGTCAAGCCCAAAGAGGATCGAGATAATAAATGCGCTTAAAGACGGAGAAAAGTCCGTGTTTGAGCTTGTAAAAATACTCGGCACTCCCAAGGCCAATGTGTCCCAACACCTCAGCGTCATGAGGCTCAAGGGCATCCTGAAGAGCAGACGCGCAGGCGTTAATGTGTTTTACAGCATAACAAACCCTAAGATCATCAGCGCATGTTCGCTCATGAGAGAACTTCTTGTAGAAACCATGCTCGAGCGTGAAAAGGTGGCTCATACCATCACTCAGCTTTAGCCTGTCCGCTGCAAATAGTATTCATTTTGAACTGACTGCTCCATGCAGGAGGTGAATCATGGCCGGGTATCGCGTACTGACTATTGACGGCGGAGGCATCCGCGGCATAGTAACCACCATCCTGCTGCAGAGAATAACCGCAACTCCAGGGCTCGAAAATCTTCTTGATTCAGTTGATCTTGTGGCAGGCACTTCTACAGGCGGCCTGCTAGCGCTCGCTATAGCAAACAGAATCGACCTCAGCGTTATCCGCGACATGTATGTTAAAAGCGGGCCTGTTATTTTTGATGATTCATGGCTGGATGATCTTGTTGATCTCGGCAAGCTGCGCGGCGCTGATTATGATATCAAACCGCTCAGGCGCGAACTTAAAAAACTCTTTGGCAACACAACGCTTGGACAGTTGAAAAAACGGGTGCTGATTACAGCATTCGATCTGGATAACGAAGACCCAAGCAACCGCACCTGGAAGCCAAAGCTATTTCATAATTTCCCAGGCAACAACAGCGACAGGGATGTGATGGCAGTTGATGTTGGGCTTTATACTGCTGCTGCTCCAACATACTTCCCGTCTGTTGACGGGTATATTGACGGCGGGGTGTATGCGAGCAATCCATCCATGTGCGCCCTTGCGCAGACGCAGGACAGCCGTTACAGTCCAACACCCAAGCTGGATGAGGTTGTACTGCTGTCACTCGGCACAGGAACAAGCCTTCAGTATATAAAAGGCAATTCGCTCGACTGGGGATATGCTCAATGGATCAAGCCGCTTATCAGCCTTATGCTCGACGGAACAGCCGGCATAGCTGATTATCAGTGCCGCCAGATATTGGGCAGCCGCTACAGCCGTCTTGCGCCTGTGTTTCCCTCCGGCACAACAGTCGCCATGGATGATGTTGATAGAATTCCGTACATGATGGATTTTGCCGAATCATTGCCGATTGATCAGACTGTAAAGTGGCTTAAGCAGAACTGGTGAGCTGCGGGAAGAGAATAACGCTGCTGCCTTATATCCCACCCCATATTATTTACTAATATCCTTATTACTGCATTTGCTTGACTTATCAATTTATCAAATGTTATTTACATAGAAGCCTTTTCAGGCAATGTTTTGTCGCAATTTCCGCCAAACTGCCTGGGCAGCAAAAAACTCCTTTACAATGAACCGATGGAGGACGTAATGACTCTTGGCACATTCAGGGGGGGGATTCATCCGCCTGATAAAAAAGAGCTTTCAAAAGACAAGGTTATATCTGTACCCAAGCCGCCTGCCAGGGTTGTCATATCTCTGAGCCAGCATATAGGAGCACCTTGCAAGCCGGTTGTAGAGATCGGCCAATCCGTTAAAAAAGGCGAGATCATCGGCAGTGCTGAAGGCTTTGTGTCAGCGCCTGTCCATTCATCAGTTTCAGGCAAGGTGATCGCAATGGGAGAGTTCCCGTCAGCAACAGGCAGGATGTCGCAGTGTATTGTCATCGAAAACAACATGCAGGAAGAGTGGACAGTCCTGAAGGATAATCCTGACTATGAAAAGCTGTCAGCTGAAGAGCTGAGGGAAAAGGTCAAGCAGGCAGGCATTGTGGGCATGGGCGGCGCTGCATTTCCAGCGCATGTTAAGCTCTCTCCTCCAAAAGAAAAACCCATAGATTATGTGATCATAAACGGCGCTGAGTGCGAGCCTTATCTGACAGCTGACTACAGGCTGATGATGGAGCGGGCATCTGATATAGTTGCAGGCCTGAAGGTGCTGATGAAGATACTCGGCGTCAGCAAGGGCTGCATAGGCATAGAGAACAACAAACCGGATGCTGTCGAGATGATGCAGTGGGCTGCAAAAGGTGATGATTCAATAACAGTGCAGAGCCTTGAGGTGAAGTATCCGCAGGGAGCTGAAAAGATGCTGATAAAATCAGTTACAGGCAGAAAGGTGCCGCCAAGGGGCCTGCCAATGGATGTGGGCGTTGTGGTACATAACATAGGCACTGCTGTTGCGGTGTTTGAGGCAGCAAGATATGGCAAGCCTCTTATCGAGCGCGTTGTTACTGTTACAGGCGAGGCGATCAGGGAACCGAAGAATCTGCTTGTGAAGATCGGCACGCTCGTCTCTGATGTTATTGCCGAATGCGGAGGCCTTTTGTCAGAGACAGCAAAGGTGATATCAGGCGGCCCTATGATGGGGTTTGCGCTTTCAACTCTGGATGTGCCTGTCACAAAGGGGACATCCGGCATACTGGCGCTTGCTGAACAGCCTGTGATGCATTCTGACCACTTTGAGCCGTGTATAAGGTGCGGCAGGTGCATTGATGTCTGCCCCATGGGTCTTATGCCGTCAATGCTGAGTGTGCTTTCGGAAAAAGGGCTTTATGAAGAGTCAAAGGAGTACAAGCTGTTCGACTGTTTTGAATGCGGCTCATGCACATATGTCTGCCCGTCAAAAAGGCCGATAGTGCAGTTTGTAAGACTTGCCAAATCACAGGTAAAGCCATAGAGCGCATCAGCGCGATTTCTGTTTTTATAGAGAGGATTTGATGGATAACGCAAAAAATAACAGACAGCTTGTTGTGTCGGTAAGCCCGCACATAAAGAGCGAGGAGACCACTGCCAGGATAATGTGGAGCGTTAGCGCTGCCCTGCTGCCTGCTGCTGCCATGGGTGCATACTTTTTCGGGCCCAGGGCTGTGCTGACCATGTTTATATCCATCTTTGTCTCGGTGCTCACCGAATATCTCTACCAAAAAGGCATGAAGAAAAAAAACACCATCCAGGACGGCAGCGCGTTTCTCACCGGCCTTCTGCTGGGCCTGAATCTGCCGGCCTCTGTGCCGTTCTACATACCTGTGGTCGGCGCTGTGGTTTCAGTGCTGATAACAAAAATGATATTCGGCGGTCTGGGTTACAACATATTCAATCCAGCTCTGGTGGGCAGGGCATTTTTGCTCATATCCTTCCCAAAACTCATGACAATATGGACAACGCCTACTGCTGCTTTTGTGAAGGTTGATGCTATAACAACAGCAACGCCGCTCGGCATACTCAAGGAAGAAGGCCTTCAGAAACTGCTCGACACATTCGGCGGCAGTTTTAATTATTACATGCAGATGCTTTCAGGAAACCGCGCAGGTTCAATAGGAGAGACTTCAGCAATAGCCCTGCTTGCCGGCGCAGCGTTTTTATTTTATAAAAGGTACATAAGCTGGCACATACCTTTTTCATTTCTCGGATCAGCAGCGCTGATGGCATGGGTGTTCGGCGGCAAAGGGGCGCTCTTCACAGGAGATCCGCTTGTGCATCTGCTTAGCGGCGGTATGCTGATTGGCGCATTCTTTATGGCAACAGACTATGTCACCTCCCCGGCAGTAAAAAAAGGCCAGATCCTTTTTGGCGCGGGCTGTGGATTTCTGACCATGCTCATAAGACTCAAGGGAGGCTACCCAGAGGGCGTGATGTTCGCGATCCTGATAATGAACTGCCTGACGCCTATGATAGACAGGGGATTCAGAACAGAGGTATTCGGCACGCGCAGGGAGGCAAAGGGATGACGAACAAGGACATACTGAAGATAACTCTTAACCTTGTCACCATTTATGTTATCGGCGGACTCATACTGGCTGGTGTTTATGCTACAACATCACCCATGATATTCAAGAACAACGAGAAGGCAAAGCAGGAAGCGCTGAAGAAACTCATTCCAGAGGCTGACTCGATAGTAAAGGCCGGAGACTGGACAATCCACGATAAACACGCTGAATATTACGAGGCAAAAAAGGGCAGCGACACGCTGGGATACATAGTGCAGTCATTCGGCAAGGGCTACTCCAGCTACATCAACACGCTTATAGCTGTGGACAAGGACATGAAGATAAAAAAGATAAATGTGCTGAGCCATGCAGAGACACCAGGACTCGGCGATGAGATTGAATACGACTCTTTCACAGACCAGTTCAAGGGAAAATCCAGAGAACAGATGAAGGTGCTCAAGACAGAGACAAAGGATTATGTCCAGGCCATATCAGGCGCAACCATATCTTCAAGAGCGGTAACAGAGGATGCTGTGAAAAACGGTCTGGATTTTCTGAATGAAAAATACAAGGGAGGCGATCGGAATGGCAGCGCATCAAGGTAGCAACTGGGACCTGATAAAAAACGGCATAATCGCTGAAAACACCATATTCAAGCTAGCCATAAGCCTCTGCCCGGCGATCGCGGTTACCAACAACCTCAGGAACGGATTCCTGATGGGGGTGGCTGTTTTGTTCGTTCAGACAATGGTCAACATCACAATATCGCTTCTGAAAAATTTCATACATCCGAAGATCAGGATACCGATATTCATGCTCGTAATATCCGGATGGGTCACCATTACAGACATGTCAATGGCTGCTTTTGCGCCTGATGCGTACAAGCAGATGGGCCTTTATATCCAGCTTATAGTCGCTTTTGCATCAATACTCGCAAGGGCTGAAGTATTTGCAAGCAAGAACAAATTCATGCCTTCCATGTTTGACGGCATTGGCATGGGCCTCGGTTTTCTCTTTGCGCTGGTTGTCATAAGCTTCTTCAGGGAGCTCCTCGGCAAGGGCACTCTGTGGGGAATTCCGATAGTGGATGCAAAGCCGCTGCTGATAATGATACTGCCTGCTGGAGGCTTCTTTGCGGTAGGAATCCTGATGGCAGCGTTCAACTGGATAGACGCAAGGTATCTCAGAAAGAGGGCGCAGTGAAGACATCGCGCAGGGTTTGTAATGACTGGCGATATTTTGCGGACGGAGGTTTTTGATGGGCAGCGAATTCACCAGGATGTTTGAGCTTTTCATATCAGCATCGCTCATAAACAACTTCGTGTTCACGAGGTTTCTCGGGCTCTGCATATTTTTCGGCGTCTCCAAAAAGATGGAGACAGCAGCAGGCATGAGCGTAACATTCACTGCTGTCATGATGATAAGCGCCGCGCTCAGCTGGGTTATATTCAACCATGTGATGGTCCCTCTTGAGATAACCTTTCTGAAGATAGTCGTGTTCATAGGCATAGTTGCCGGGTTTGTCCAGGCATCTGATACCATAATGCGCAAGGTTGCCCCTGGTCTCTACTACAAGCTCGGCATCTATCTTGCGCTCATATCCACAAACTGCATCATACTCGCAGTGCCGCTAATAAACGCCGGAGAGCATTACAGCTTTCTTGAAGGCATTGCATTCGGATTTGGCTCGGGCATAGGCTTTGCCATAGCGCTAGTGCTTATGGCGAGCATAAGGGAGAAGCTCGAAATAGCGGATGTGCCTGCCCCATTCAAGGGCATGCCGATAGCATTTGTTGTGACAGGTCTGATAGCGCTTGCGTTTGCGGGTTTTTCAGGGCTGATAACGCTTTAACAAGGACTGCTGAATGGTGAATATGGAAATACAGAAATTTATGGAAGAACTGGCAAGACTGGTCTGGCAGATAGACATATGGAAATTTATTGTCCCGCAGGCAGGAGTCGGCGGCGGTGTGGATGTAAAAGAGACTGTTGACATAATATCTGTGCTGAAGTTCACATTTGTCTTTCTTGCGGGCATAGCCGCGATCTTCGGCATAGGCCTAGCTATTGCTGCCAGGAGATTTGCAGTAAAGATAAATCCCAAAGTCGAGCAGGTAAAGGATGTGCTGGCGCATGCGCATTGCGGCGCTTGCGGATATGCAGGCTGCGAGCAGTATGCCGAGGCTGTTGTCAATGATCCTGATGTTGCTCCCAACCTCTGCACTCCAGGCGGGGAGCGCTGTTTTGAGGCTGTTGCGCTTATAACAGGCAAGTCTGCTGAAGCCAGGGAGCCGATATATGCGAGGATAATGTGCCAGGGAGGATTGAGCAATTCCCGCAAACGCTTCAAGTACGAAGGCTTTGAAGACTGCCGGGCTGCTGTACTTGCAGGAGGAGGAGACAAGGCCTGCGTTTACGGATGTCTGGGATACGGAACATGCGTAAGGGTCTGTCCGTTTGATGCCATGCATATGGGTGACAACGGCTTGCCTGTGGTTGATATACAGAAATGCACGGGTTGCAGAAAGTGCGAGGCAGCCTGCCCCAAAAATGTTATAGAGGTGCTGCCTGCTTCCAAGATGGTGCTTGTTGCATGCCACTCGAAAGACAAGGCCGCTGATACTAGAAAAAATTGCGACACAGGCTGTATCGCATGCGGCAAGTGCGTAAAGATATGTCCGTTCAATGCCCCGAAGATAGAGAAGAACTTTTCAGTTATAGATATATCAAAGTGCCGCGTATGCGGACTCTGCGTAACAGCATGCCCTACAAAGGCAATAGTTGATCTTCTGCCTGAAAGGACAAAGGCATTTATCACTGACAAATGCATAGGCTGCGGCATATGCGCCAGGGTCTGTCCTGTAAGCGCTGCATCCGGCGAGCAGAAGAAAAAACATGTTATCGATGCTGCCAGATGTATCGGCTGCGGCATATGCGTTGCAAAGTGTCCTGTGCAGGCGATTGACGGCGCATTCAATGCGCCGGAAGTATTCAGGCTGGCAGAAGAAAAGAAACAGCAGAAGAAGGCAGCGCAGTCCGCGTAGGAATTTTAACATCCTGCTCCCAAGCCATTATTTGCAGGACAACCGGATAGCTGAAGTATTATAATATACAACTGATGAGGTGCGGGATAAGGCTGGTAATAATAACGCTCACTTTTTTTCTGATCATGGCTGCATCTGCAAATGCAGAGAGTCAGGCGCAGTCACAGCCTCAAATCCAGCAGCCTCAGCAGCAACCACCTGTTCAGCCGCAGCACACACAGGATATTCAGGCCAAGCCTCAAGCGCAGATCAAGTCAGCTGAAAACATTCAACCGGCAGCTCCGGCTGAACATAAGGAAGACAAACCAAAAGCTGAAAAAGCAAAAGACGAACTCCAGACACCTGAAAAGACAACAGTCATCCGCTCTGCTCCTGAGCAGCCTTCAGGCCAGCTTGTAATCAAGCAGGGTGAGCCCAGCCAGCAGCAGATGCCGTTATCAATGACATATCCCTCAAATGAAAAAGGCGTAAAAGCGATTGAGCGGAGTTTTGTGCTCTTCAAGGAAACAATACGCAGCCGTTTTGCAATGTGGCTCGAGAGATCAGGCAAGTATATCGAGATAATGAAGGATGTGCTCAAAGAGAGGAAGATGCCTGATGAGCTGGTCTTTCTGCCGCTTATCGAGAGCGGGTTCAACACAAACGCATACTCCAGCGCAAGGGCTGTGGGGCCGTGGCAGTTCATATCAGGCACTGCAAAGAGATACGGCCTTGTAATGGATTGGTGGAGGGATGAGAGAAAAGATCCCGTGAAGTCCACAAGGGCTGCTGCTGATTACCTCACAGACCTTTATAAAATGTTCGGCTCATGGAAGCTTGCCCTTGCTGCTTACAATGCCGGAGAGGGCAGAATAGCCAGGGCCATGAAAAAGAGTAATGCGAATGATTTCTGGGACCTGCTCAACACAAAGCAGCTGCCTGCTGAGACAAAAGAGTATGTGCCGCGCTACATAGCAGCCACACTTATTGCCAACACCCCTGAGGATCACGGGTTTACTGATCTTGTGTTTCAGCAGCCCCTTGATTTCGACGAGGTTGCACTCACAAGGCCTGTTGATCTGGTGGTGATAGCCGCATGCGCGGATACGACAGTAGATGTGATAAGAGAACTGAATCCGGAACTTCGCAGATGGTCAACCCCGCCGAATACGGCTGAGTACAAGGTGAGAATACCTGCCGGAACAAGAGACTTTTTCATGGACAACTTCAGGGAAGTTCCTGAAGAAGAACTCTTCAGCGTTGAGAAATATGTGGTCAAAAAAGGCGACACAGTAAAGAAGATATCAAAAAAGACCAGCACACCAATTCAGGCAGTGCTCTCGATGAACTCATTAAGCGGCATAGAAAGCCTCAAGGCAGGCGAGGTGGTTCTTCTGCCGCCTGACGGCAAGTTCTCGCCTGATCGTGATGACAAGCTCAGTGACAAGAAGAAAACTGTGAAGACAGCCAGGAAAGGCAGCAAAAAATCCGGGGTCAGAAAAGAGCTTGTGAGCGAGAAAAAGTCCAAACATAAACCCTCAAAAAACAAGTCAAAGACCAAAAAAACATAAGCTGTCTGCGATCGCAGACAGCTTATGTTTTTTATTGATTAACCCGATTAGTCGTTTTGAAAACTATTTTGCGCCTGTTTTTTTCCTGGCCTCTTCAGCAGCTGCGGACTGCGGGAATCTTGTGATCAGCTCATTGTATTTTGCCTTTGCCTCTTCAGGCTTTCCTGATTCTTCAAGCAGCCTGGCGTTTTCCAGCAGGGCCAGGTCCTGAAAAGCAACAGCCTCTTTTGTTGAGGTTATCACAGCAAATATGCTGAACGCCTTGGGCTTGTCATCTTTTTTGAGGTAAGCCATTGCCATTTTGTATCTCGCCATAGGCGTTATCAGAGGATCGTTTTTCCTGTCAATAAGGTCTTGCAGTTTTTTAATGGCTTCATCATAGTTGCCCATATCGAAATAGCAGCTCGCTATCATAAAGAGCACATGAGGCCTCTTTTTGGCATCATAGGATTTCTTGAACAGGTCAAGGGCTTTTTTGAGCCTCTCTTCAGGGGCAATAGGCTGGGCTTCAAAATCAGCGTAAAGTGTTTTGTAAGCAGCTGTTTCGAGATCAAGGGCCTTGTCCGAAGAAATTTTGTTGTATACGGAATATCCGACCACTACAATGAGCACGGCAATGAATCCGCTTAGCAGATAAACCAGCAGCTGCTGTTTTTCCTTGAGCCGCTCTCTGAGGTCATACAGACTCTCCTGCGGCGTATGTTCATGGCCGGTATGTTTTGTTGTGCGTTTTTTTATTGTCTTTGGCATTCAAAGTCCTCCTGTATATCCTAAAAAATTAATTGGCAGCTCTCTTGACCAGTTCCATTGAATTATTGAATATGGCTTCTACTCTGTCTGGCTCTATGCCTGCTGCAAGCAGCACCTTTTTGCCGAACTCCCTTGTGATAAGGTCAGCGGGGGAGTGCGAGTCTGTGTTGAGTACCATGCCGGCTCCATACTGCTGCGCAAGCCTTGCGACATGTCCGTTGGAGATGCTGTGGCCTTTTCTGGCTGTTATCTCAAGACGCACGCCGCGTTCTTTTGCCAGTATTACATCCTCTGTTGCTATCAGTCCGGGATGTGCGAGTATGTCAGCGCCTCCCTCAATAGCAGCCCTGTTTGTTCCCTCAGCAACAGGTTCGACTATTGTCTCGCCATGCACAACCACTATGCCGGCGCCAAGTTCTCTTGCTTCCTTTATGAGCCCTGGTATCAATGCAGGCGGCACATGCGTCAGCTCAACTCCTGCTATTACAGGGATGGGCAGATGTTTTTTCATCTGCTGCAGGGCCTTGAGTATCCTGGGCAGCGCGAAATCCAGATTCGACTGGTCCATGTGGTCTGTAATAGCTAGGGCCCTGTAGCCCATTGCTGAAGCTCTCTGTATCAGTTCAGAGGGTATCAGTTCGCCATCACTGAAGATTGTATGAGTGTGCAGGTCTATCATTTCAGATTTAAAGAATACAGGAACAAACCGCCAAAAGTAAACTTGCCAGGATTTATTCCTTCTTCCCTGTTTTAGTCAAAAGCCCTTTTGAATACATAGTCAATATTTCTGAGATAGTAGCTCATGTTGAATATGCAGTTGAGCTCATCAGCTGACAGGTGTTTTGCTATCTCTTTGTCAGCGAGCAGCAGGCCTAAAAAGCTCTCTGCGTCCGCCCAGCTCTTCATCGCGTTTGCCTGTACAAGCGCGTAGGCTTCTTCACGGGTTAAGCCTTTTTCAGTGAGCGCGAGCATCACGCGCTGGGAGTTGAAGAGCCCATAGCTCCTGTCCATGTTGGCCTTCATTCTTTCAGGGTATATGTGCATGTTTCTGAGCATGCTTGTAAGGCGGTTGAGCATGTAGTCAACCAGTATGGTGCTGTCCGGTATTATTATCCTTTCCACTGACGAGTGGGAAATATCCCGCTCATGCCACAGGGCTATGTCCTCCATTGCAGCAAGCGCGTTTGTCCTTACCACCCTGGCAAGGCCCGAAAGATTTTCAGCGCCAACAGGATTTCTCTTG
>JAJFVG010000124.1 GCA_021371915.1 Nitrospiraceae bacterium | reverse complement strand
ATTGTGTTCCATGTAAGGCGTGGATCATGTATTATTTTTGATCCAGGATGTTTTGACAACATCTGTTTGGCAAGCATTCCAACGATGTAGTACCCCTCTATGAATCTGCCATTTTCATCGAAGAAGAAGCATCTGTCAAAGTCTCCATCCCAAGCTATACCCAGGTCTGCGCCATGCTTTATTACAGCATCAGATGTAGCAGCGCGGTTTTCAGGAAGCAGAGGATTCGGTATGCCGTTTGGAAATGTTCCGTCAGGCTCATGGTTAATGCGTATGAATTCAAAGGGCAGATACTTGGCAAGCATGTCTATGACAATGCCTGCGCTGCCATTGCCTGCGTTGACAACAATCTTGAGCGGCTTTAACTGACTTATATTGAGATAGCTGAGCAGATGCTCTATGTAGCTCTCTTTGGAATGGTCTGATATATATTTGCCTGATGTTTCTGCTGGAGCAAACACCCTGTTTTCTGCTGCTGAACGGATATCATGCAGTCCTGAATCTCCGCTCACAGGCATGCTCCCTCTGCGTACAAGCTTCATGCCGTTATAGTCAATAGGATTGTGGCTTGCTGTAACCATGATGCCGCCGCCGACCTTTCGGTAAAATGTCTGAAAATATATTTCCTCTGTGCCGCAAAGGCCTATATCTATAACATCTGCTCCGCTGTCATTTATGCCTTTTGCGAGAGCAGAAGCGATATCTCCACTTGTGAGCCGCACATCATAACCAACAACAACCTCTCCCGGATCGAGTAATTCTGCATATGCCCTGCCAATACGGTATGCAATATCTGAATTTAGTTCTTCAGGAACTCTTCCGCGGATATCGTAAGCCTTGAAGCATGTAAGACCACTGCTGATCATTTTGTATCTTTCCTGCCGTAGACATCATCAAAACGCACAATGTCATCCTCGCCAAGGTATGGACCAGACTGCACCTCTATCATCTCCAGAGGAACCATCCCGGGATTTTCGAGTCTGTGCTTTACTCCGAGGGGTATATAAGTTGATTCATTTTCGCTCAGCAGTATCGTTTCATCACCACGGATGATTCTTGCAGTGCCTTTTACCACAACCCAGTGCTCTGCCCGGTGGTGATGCATCTGTAAGCTGAGGGATGCCCCGGGCTTGACGCAAATCCTCTTGACCTGGAAACGTTCGCCAGAGTCTACACCGTCATACCAGCCCCATGGCCTGTAGGCCTTTCTGTGAGCCACGCCTTCAGATCTTTTGGATTTTGCAAGTCTGGATACAACAGATTTAACATCCTGCACCCTGTCTTTCTTTGCGACAAGAACAGCATCAGGAGTTTCAATAACCACAAGATCATTGACACCTACGCAGGCAACAAGACGAGAGCCTGAATGGATAAGTGAGTTGTATGCGCCATCAAGAATCACGTCGCCGCTGACAACATTACCGTCAGCATCTTTTTGTGAAATTCCCCACACAGCATCCCATGCTCCTACATCAGACCATCCCGCGGATAAAGGAACAACCGCTGCTGAGATGCCGCTGTCCGGCTCAGACCCGAGCTTCTCCATAACAGCGTAGTCAATAGAGTCTGAAGGACAGGAACTGAATGCCGCCCTGTCAATGCGGTAGAAATCAAGATCACGGCTTCCTGACTCATATGCCTTTATGCATGCCTCATATATATCAGGCCTGTATTTTTTTATAGCTTTTATCCATGTGCCGGCAAGCAGCATGAATATGCCGCTGTTCCAATAATAGTTGCCGCTGCTCACATATTTTTTTGCTGTCTCTATATCAGGTTTTTCTACAAAACGTGTGATTTTACACACACCGTCTCCTGCGCCGGCCTCTATATAACCATACCCTGTCTCAGGCCTGTCAGGCAGTATACCGAAGGTGACTATGCTCCCTGATAAAGCAGCATCCATTCCTTTCTGCACAGCCTTTTGAAAGGCATTATTGTCCTCTATAACATGATCCGAGGGCATAACAAGCAGAAGCGAATCTCTCTTACTATATGCATGAAGAGCTGCAACAGTAAGAGCAGGCGCAGTATTTCTCCCAACAGGCTCGAGCATTATATCAGAGGGTGTTACCCCTGTCTCACGTATCTGTTCAGCAATCAGAAATCTGTACTCCTCATTGCATACAACAATCGGAGCGCTGCATACAATTCTGTCTGCTGAAAAACCTTCTGACCTCCTGACTGTATCCTGAAGCAGCGTGCTGCTGCCTTTGATGGCGAGCAGCTGCTTTGGATGCTTTTCGCGGGACATGGGCCATAACCTGGTGCCTGCGCCTCCGCAGAGGATTACAGGGATCAAGTCTGTTTTTTTGTCTTTTTCTGGCATCTCTTTCCCTACTGCTCCGCCCTCTCGGTCACATTGCTGCAACCAAGAAGGCATAAAAAAACCCTTTAACACTCAGTAGGGTTAAAGGGCAGGTTTTATACAAACAGAAATACTATGCTTATCAATAAAAACAGACAGCCATTTTACAGAAGGCGCAACCCCCGGCCATCTGCATGAAACTAAAGATGAAAAATCAAAACCATTAAGCATTTTTATGCCCTCCTGCTTGCAGGGCAAATGATTAAATTATTCATTATTGGTATAAATCTTAGCATATTCATTATATATAAACAAACGGGGACATATACATTATATATGCAGCTTTGGTTGTGTTATTATAGCTGATAAAAGTGAGAACTAGCTAACGGAGGCTTTGAGCATCATCGCCATGTTATACCCCGCGCTTAATGAATTCAAAGAGCTGGCCAAAAAAGGCAACCTGATACCTGTGTACAAAGAGATATTGGGTGATCTTGAGACGCCTGTTACTGCCTTTTTGAAGTTAAAGCGCAAGCCGGCCTTTCTTCTTGAGAGCGTGGTAGGCGGTGAGAAGTGGGCGAGATATTCATTTTTGGGCATAGACCCTGCCCTGACTGTGATATCAAAAGAAAACCGCGTGCGGGTAAATGCGTTATCTGAAATATACCGCGACATTGCAGACAAATCGCCAAAAGAAGGCAACCCGCTGTTGACAGTCAAAAATATCCTGTCTTCGTTCAAACCTGTTGATGTTGATGGCCTGCCGAGATTTTCAGGCGGGTTCGTAGGCTATTGCGGATATGACATTGTAAAGTTCTTCGAGCGGGTGCCTGATACAGAAAAACCCGGGCTGGATATGCCCGACACCTTTCTGATGCTTACAGACACGCTCCTTATATTCGACAACCTGAAGCAGACCATCAAAATTGTGTATAACGCTCATATAAACGGCAGGAACATTGAAGATACATACAAACACGCAGAGTCTGTGATAAACGGAATAATAAACGAGCTCAGGAATTCAAGACCTTCTCCTGATAATACGCCTCTTCCATATGTAGCGCTTAACTCAAAAGCTATGCATACAGACCAGTCAGACTTCAGATCCAACTTCACAAAACAGGATTTTATGGATGCGGTTGCTGCTGCAAAGGAGTATGTGCTTTCAGGCGATGTTGTGCAGGTAGTGCTCTCCCAGAGGTTCGAGACAGAGACATCAGCAGCGCCTTTTGATATATACAGGGCTTTGAGGGTGATAAATCCATCTCCATACATGTACTTTCTTGATACAGGCAGCGAACAGCTCGTTGGCTCTTCGCCCGAGATACTGGTAAGGGTGGAGGGAAGCGACATAACTGTACGACCGATAGCAGGCACAAGAAAGCGCGGAGCTACTGAGGAGCAGGATAAGGCACTCGAAAATGAGCTTAAGCAAGACCCCAAAGAGGTTGCTGAACATATTATGCTGGTTGATCTCGGCAGAAACGATGTTGGACGCGTGGCAGAAACAGGCAGTGTAAAAGTGACTGACCTGATGTATGTAGAAAGGTACAGCTATGTTATGCACCTTGTATCAAATGTTTACGCAAAACTCAAAAAAGGGCTGGACGCATTTGATGTCTTTATGTCCTGCTTCCCCGCAGGCACGGTGAGCGGAGCGCCCAAGGTGCGTGCAATGGAGATAATAGAAGAGCTTGAACCGACCCGCCGCGGATCTTACGCAGGCTCTGTTGGATATTTTAGCTATTCAGGCAATATGGACACATGCATCACCATCAGAACACTTATAATTAAAGACAACAAGGTTTATGTGCAGGCAGGCGCAGGCATAGTGGCAGACTCTGTGCCTGAGTCTGAATACATCGAGACCGTAAACAAGGCAATGGGCATGATGAAGGCCCTTAGAAGCTCTGAAGAGACATTTTCATAGGAGACAACCATGCTTCTGATGATAGACAACTATGACTCTTTTACATACAACCTTGTGCAGTATCTGGGCGAGCTGGGTGAGGATGTGCGTGTCTTCAGAAACGACAAGATAACAATAGATGAGATAGCAAAACTGAATCCTGACCGCATAGTCGTATCACCGGGCCCCTGCTCCCCGCGCGAGGCAGGCATATCAATAGAGGTTATAAAAAGTTTTGCAGGGAAAATACCTCTGCTCGGCGTATGCCTGGGCCATCAGTCCATAGGCGCTGCATTCGGTGCAGAGATCATACGCGCTCCAAAGCTGATGCACGGCAAGACATCATCCATCCAACATGACAGCAGGACAATTTACAGAGGCCTGCCTAATCCGTTTGATGCAACAAGGTACCACTCGCTCATCATTAAAAAAGACACCTTGCCCGGCTCTTTTGAAATATCAGCATGGACAGAAGACGGAGTAATAATGGGCATAAGGCACAAGGAATACATACTCGAAGGCGTGCAGTTCCATCCTGAATCCATACTCACCACATCAGGCAAGGCGCTGCTTAACAACTTCATAGAGCTGAGCAGAGGCGTTCGTGCTTAAACAGGCCATACATATGGTCGTGCAGAATATAAGCCTGTCTGAAGCTGAGATGGCTGAATGCATGACAGAGATAATGGAAGGCAGGGCCACTGACGCACAGACAGGCTCTTTTTTGACAGCGCTCGCGATCAAGGGCGAGACAGTTGATGAGATAACAGGCGCAGCAAGGATTATGCGCGACAAGGCCACAAGAATAAACGCGCCTGAAAATGTGATCGACACATGCGGCACAGGCGGCGACATGGCAGGCACATTCAATATATCCACCACAGCAGCCATTGTTGTTTCAGCATGCGGAGTACCTGTTGCAAAGCATGGCAACAGGTCCGTATCCAGCAAATCAGGCAGCGCGGATCTACTAGAAGCGCTCGGCATAAAAATAGACCTGCATCCGGAAAAGGTTGAAAAATGCCTCATAGAAACAGGATTCGGTTTTCTGTTTGCCCCGTTATTTCATCCTGCAATGAAGTTCGCGATAAATCCAAGGCGGGAGATCGGCATTAGGACTATTTTCAACATCCTCGGCCCTCTCACAAACCCTGCTGGAGCAAGACGCCAGATGATGGGCGTATTCACAGGCAAACTCACAGAGACTCTTGCAAAAGTGCTAGGCAACCTCGGGGCAGTGGACGCGATGGTTGTGCATGGAGAAGACGGGCTTGATGAGATAACAATAAGCGACGGCACCAGGGTCTCAAGGTTCCGCAGCGGCAGAGCGGAAACATACTACCTCAGTCCGGAGGATTTCGGATTCAAACGCAGCCCGGCAGAGACCATTCAGGGTAGCGGCAGTGATGAAAACGCTGGCATCACACTTTCGATTCTGAAGGGTGAGAAAGGCCCAAAGAGAGATATTGTCGTGATAAACAGCGCAGCAGCTCTCATGGTCGCAGGCGCTGCAAAAGACAATTTTGAAGCTGCTGCAATGGCATCAGAAGCTATAGATTCAGGCAGGGCGCACACAAAGCTCCAGCAGATACGCAAGGTGACCTCCAAGCTCTGATTCTGTTACTTGCCTATTGAATTATTGTTCAGTGACTCAGGATTCACATTAAAATACTCTTTGAGCAGATAGCAGACATCCTCAGGCGTATCCACAATGGACAAAAATGCAAAATCCTCCCTGCCGATAGTCCCATTTGCAACAAGTGTTGATTTCATCCAGTCTATCAGGCCCTGCCAATACTCCCTGCCATAGAGGATTATGGGAAAAGACTCTATCTTGCCGGTCTGCACAAGAGTAAGCGCCTCAAACAGCTCATCCATAGTGCCGAATCCACCTGGGAAGATCACATAAGCCAGCGCATACTTTATGAACATGAGTTTCCTGACAAAGAAATACCTGAATGTAAGGGATATGTCCTGATACTTGTTAGGATACTGCTCATGAGGCAGATGTATATTCAATCCGATTGATTTTGACTTGCCCTGTTTTGCGCCCCTGTTTGCAGCCTCCATTATGCCCGGGCCGCCGCCTGTTATAACAC
This sequence comes from Nitrospiraceae bacterium, assembly GCA_021371915.1. GTDB lineage: Bacteria > Nitrospirota > Thermodesulfovibrionia > Thermodesulfovibrionales > Dissulfurispiraceae > JAFGXL01. The sequence goes on along the minus strand of JAJFVG010000124.1, from coordinate 7,861 downwards.
AGAAGCCCTGGTCTGAAAGCATCTTGCCCAAAGTAATTGCCTGCTGATAGTAAGGTGAATCCTCAACAAGTCTTGCGCTGCCAAATACTGTTACAGCAGGACCAAGGCCGAAAAGGTTCTCAAACCCTTCGACCAGTTCTGATTGTATCCTGAAAACACGCCAGGTTTCCGAATGTCTTATATCCTCTATCATTAACCCTCCAGGTTAAAGCAGCATCTCTCCGGCAACAGGATCAGAGCCTATATCAATGTGCCTGTTGGTCCTGAGGTCCTCTATCTTTCTGAGCGGCTTTTCAAGCTGGTTGGTCCTGGTGCTCACAAGACCTTCATACTCTCTTTTGGCTGCATCGAGGCGGTCGCCCATTGCCCGCATCTTCTCTTTGTACAAATTCCACTGCTTCTCAAAGTCGCCAAGCAGATTCAGTATCTCAAAGGCAGTGCGTTCAAGGCTGAAGTTCTCTATGGTCTGCCTTATCACAGCGAGTACTGCATACAGCGTTATCGGAGAGCAGAGGATAACCTTCTGCTTGAGCGCTTCATCCATTATCGATGGGTCTGCCTCATTTATAAAGGCATACACCTGTTCATTGGGGATAAAAATGATTACATAGTCGACAGTATTATCAGCAGGGTTTATGTAATCCCTGCCTGTAACCTGTTTTATCATTGTCCTTGCGTTTCTGATCAGGTCTTCCCTGAAGCGCTTCCTGTCATGCTCGGACTCGGCGTTCACGTAGTTGAGGTAGTTGTCGAGCGGGAACTTGACATCCATATTCATCTTGAGGTTGTTCGGCAGAAGAAACGTATAGTCAGGCCTGCCTGAGGAGCTCTCAAGAGTCTTCTGCTTTATATAGTTAATGCCTTCAGACATGCCGATCAGCCGTATTATGTCCTCTGCCATCCGCTCGCCCCACTCGCCTCTTTTTTTGGAGCTTGCGAGCGCATTGGTCAGATGCTCTGTGGTGTCCTTGAGTTTTACAGTCACATCCTCATGCTTCTTTATCAAAGCAGCCACCTCAGCAAACTTCTCTCCGCTGCCCCTGCCAACATCCTCAATCCGCTTCTGCACTTCTGCCAGGGTTTTGGATATAGCCTCTATATTCTGGTCTATCAGCTCCTTTTTGCCCTGAAGCTCTGTTGTGTTCTGCCTGGTCTGTGCCTTGAGCCTTTCTTCAGCGATTTTTAAAAACTCCTCTGAATTCTTCGAGAGCGCTTTCAGCGACAGGGCATCAAAGGTTGAGCTCAGTTTTTCACCCATTTCATCTATAAGCTTCTTCTGCTCGATCAGGCTCTTCTGGGATTCGTCAAGTCTCGCGAGCGCGTCAGCCTTTGCGCTCATCTCGACCTGTAGTGCAGAGCGCATATCAGCGCCCTTTAACTCATACTGCGATATCTGATCCCTGAGTCCTGATGCCTGGGTCTCTGCTGAGCTGAGTCTTTCGCGTAATGATGTTATCTCTTCAGCAGCAGACTTCTGGAGCTCTGCCTCTCTCTGCACAATGGTATTTTTGAAGCGCATGCCTGCGAATATCCATGCTGCCGCAGCTCCTGCGCATATGCCTGCTATCACATAAAGGGCTTCATTCATGGCTGCACATCCTTTGCTGATGCCGTGTTTTCAGTCTGTTTTCATGGGAGGATGACGCCGTCAATCCTGTCCGCATGACGGAAATATTTTATACCATTTTGATCCTGATACTCTACAAAATTACGCTGCCCAGAGGGAGAAATCCGTCCTGAGCCGGTTACTCCAGAATGAAAAAATATGAATCTCCCTATGAAAAATTGTAAAAATATGTTGACAATCACTCTGATGTTTGATACGATTTTGTTGATTGATACAGCTTTAAAAGCATCAGAGGGATGCTTAACAAACATTCAAGAGGGTAGGAGATGGCAACAAAAAAAGCCGCACCGAAGAAAAAGGCTGTTAAGAAGGCAGCGCCTAAGAAGGCTGTAAAAAAGGCTGCTCCAAAGAAAGCTGTTAAGAAAGCAGCGCCTAAGAAAGCTGTAAAAAAGGCTGCTCCAAAAAAGGCTGTCAAGAAAGCCGCCCCTAAGAAAGCTGCTCCAAAAAAGGCCGTAAAAAAGGCTGCTCCAAAGAAAGCTGTTAAGAAAGCAGCGCCTAAGAAAGCTGCTCCAAAGAAAAAAAGAGTTCCTAATCCAGCGTTCATGAAGGCAATGCAGATCAGCCCGCTGCTCGCAAGAGTGGTAGGAAGCAATCCGCTGCCAAGAACAGAAGTTACAAAGAGACTCTGGAACTACATCAAGAAGAACAACCTCCAGGATCCTACAAACAAGAGGATGATCAAAGCTGACGACAACCTCAAGCCGATATTTGGCGGCAAGGACAGCGTCTCAATGTTTGACATGACAAAGCTTGTAAATAAACACCTCAGCTAGTTAGAGACAAAAAAGAGAGGGGGATGACCGCTTCGCGGTCATCCCCCTCTCTTTTTCAGTAACCTTAAATCTTCTTCAGCTTCTTTATAAAGCCGATCAGATCTGTTGTCTTTTTGATCCTGCCCTTTTTGTCCATGGAGACCACTCTTTTGATCTGGGCATTGACTATCATCCTTGAACAGAGCAGGCATGGCTGCGAATCAGCAAAACTCCCATCCTCTTCAAACCCGGCTATATAGATGGTTGCATCCTTCATTCTTTCGGGCTGACCGCTTATTATGGCGTTCTGCTCTGCATGCACTGCTTCGCAAAGCTCATATCTCTGGCCTGAAGGCACATTCAGCTCCTTGCGAGTGCATCTGCCTGTCTCAATGCAATTGACATAGCCCCTCGGAGCGCCATTATACCCAGTGCCTATTATCACATGGTCTTTTACTATTACAGCGCCGTATCTTCTGCGAATGCATGTAGACCTGCTCGAGACCACTTTGGCGATCTCGATAAAGTACTCGTCCCAGTCAGGCCGTTTAGTCTGCCTTGCTACGCGCACTTTGTGAATCCGCAGTTGTGGCATATAGCGCATCCGCCTTCGTGTTCAACAGTGCCGCCGCACTCAGGGCACGCGCCTATGCGCATGACTTCATGGCAGTCTGACTTGCCGCCGTTGCCATTGCCGTTTTTGCCTGTGCAGAGATATTTTTCTATCGCCTTTGCGATCGCATCAGAGCATGACAACACCCTGCCGCTCTCCTGCCACGAAGGCTGGTGGCATGATATGCCCTTGAGCTGTTTAACTATCTCTATGGGCTCTATATCGGCCCTCAGCGCAAGCGATATGAGCCTGCCTATGGCCTCAGCCTGGCTTGATGCGCATCCGCCTGCCTTGCCCATGTTTGTGAAGACCTCAAAGAGTCTGCCTTCTTCATCTTCATTGATCGTTATATAGAGGTTGCCGCAGCCTGTATTCATCAGGCGGGTTGCACCCTTTATCATGGAAGGCCTCTTTTTTGGCACTATCTTCTGCGCTGCCGCGGAAACAGCAGGAGCAGATGACTGCTTCTGTTCGGTTGTCGAGAGCACCTGATCTTCTCTTGATCCGTCCCTGTAGACTGTCACGCCCTTGCAGCCCATCTTGTAGGCGAGCATATAGACATCTTCAACATCCCTGGTGGTTGCGGAGTTTGCGAAGTTGACGGTCTTTGAAACAGCATTGTCAGTATACTTCTGGAATGCTGCCTGCATTCTTATATGGTCAGTGGGCGTAATATCATGGGCTGTCATGAATATATCCCTAAGATCCTTTGGGAATTGGTCAAAGTGGGATATGGAACCAGTATCAGCAACCTGCTCCATCAGCTCCCTGGTCAGCAGCCCCAGCTCCCTGGCCTTCTCCTCGAAGTAGGGGTTCACTTCTATAAGCTTGGTGCCTTCCATCACGTTCCTGACATAAGAGACCGCAAAGAGCGGCTCTATGCCTGATGAACATCCGGCTATTATCGAAAGAGTGCCTGTGGGAGCAATAGTTGTGATGGTCGCGTTCCTGACCATCATCTCGCCTGCAAATATGCTCTGCTCATAATTGGGGAAAGGGCCGCGCTCCTCAGCAAGGGCTGCTGATGCAAGCCTGCCCTCTGTCTGTATGTAAGCCATTATCTCTTCGCCAAGCTTTATGGCTGCATCCGAGTTATATGGTATGCCGAGCTGTATGAGCATATCCGCCCATCCCATTATGCCGAGTCCGATCTTTCTGTTGGACTTTGTTGTCTGGTCTATCTGCTCAAGCGGATACCTGTTAACGTCAATAACATTGTCAAGGAAATGCACTGCCTGCCATGTGGTGTCCTTGAGTTTGATCCAGTCCACCTCTGCTGATCCGTCACAGGATGATCTGACCATTCTGGAAAGGTTGATGGACCCGAGGTTGCACGACTCATAAGGCATAAGCGGCTGCTCTCCGCACGGGTTTGTCGACTCTATCTCGCCAAGCGCAGGAGTCGGGTTTGAGGCATTTATCCTGTCGAGGAATACTATGCCCGGTTCACCATTCTTCCATGCCTGATTAACGATCTTGTCAAAGACCTCTCTAGCCTTGAGCTTGCCGGCAACCGTGCCTTTTCTCGGATTGATGAGGTCGTACTCTGCATTATCCTCTACTGCCTGCATGAATTTTTCCGTAATGCCTATGGAGATATTAAAATTATTAAGCCTTGAGTTGCTATCCTTGCATGTGATGAACTCCATTATGTCAGGGTGGTCAACCTTGAGTATGCCCATGTTAGCTCCCCTGCGGGTGCCGCCCTGTTTTACAGCCTCTGTTGCTGTGTCAAAGACTGTCATAAATGATATCGGACCTGATGATATTCCTTTTGTGGAGCCGACCACATCGCCCTTTGGCCTCAGGTTTGTGAAGCTGAAGCCAGTGCCTCCGCCGGATTTATGGATAATGGCAGCGTATTTGACCGCATCAAAAATAGACTCCATGGAGTCGCCCACAGGCAGCACAAAACATGCTGAGAGCTGGCCAAGGGGCCTGCCTGCATTCATCAGCGTGGGACTGTTCGGCAAAAAGGAGAGGGATGTCATCATCTCATAAAAAACGCCCTCAGTCTCCTTTACCTCTTTTGACGACCTTCCGTAAGCAGCATCAGCTGAAGCAATATGCTTCGCAACGCGCTTGAAAAGCTCTTCAGGAGTCTCGATTGGACGGCCGCTTTCGTCACGCTGAAGATATCTCTTCTCAAGGACCTTCTCAGCGTTGGGTGACAGGCCCAGAACGCTTGCTGCTTGTTGTTTCATAAGATTCCCCCTTTTTGGGCACAAATTTTGTATATAATTGGCGCAATAAAAGTTCGATATCTAGTATTGCACCATTGATTTAACCACAAGATATTGTGCATGTCAAGGATAAAATTAAGAAATTGTAAATATCTGTGATTTAATGTTTTTATCTGTAAAAAGAGTGTAGAAAATTTGTTGAAATCTTTTTTGCTGCCGCAAAAACAGCAAAAATCCATCATTTAGACCATGTGATATAATGTCTGAACGCATTTCAGAGGAGAATAATTTGTGACAGTTGAATACATACATAAAAACAGTGACGCAAGCGCAAGGACAGGAGTGGTCAACACAAAGCGCGGAAGCATACACACCCCTGCGTTTATGCCTGTCGGCACTATCGGCACAGTAAAGGCTGTAAGCTCCGAAGAGCTCGAAACAATGGGCGCTGAGATCATCCTGTCAAACACATACCATCTTTACCTGAGGCCAGGCCACCAGATAATCAACAACCTCGGGGGCCTGCACAAGTTCATGAACTGGAAGCGGCCCATACTCACAGACAGCGGCGGATTCCAGGTGTTCAGCCTTGCATCATTAAGAAATATAACCTCTGAAGGCGTGGAGTTCAGATCACACCTGGACGGATCACTGCACTTCCTCAGCCCTGAAAAGGCGATGGAGATACAGGCAGCGCTCGGCTCTGACATAGCAATGGCATTTGACGAATGCACGCCATATCCTGCTGAAAGAGATTACGTAAAAAAGTCCCTTGAACTCACAACCCAGTGGGCAAAAAGATGCAAAAATTATTACTCAGAAATCGATAATCCGCCCGCGCTCTTTGGCATCATACAGGGCGGCATGTACAAAGACCTTCGCAAGCAGAGCCTTTCAGAACTTCAGGAGATCGGCTTTGACGGCTATGCTGCAGGAGGACTGAGCGTTGGCGAACCAAAAGAAGAGATGTATGACATAGTGTCGCACATCGCGCAGCTCATGCCTGCTGACAGGCCGCGCTACCTCATGGGCGTGGGCGATCTTATGGACATGCTCTTTGCGGTTGAACACGGCTTTGACATGTTCGACTGCGTTATGCCGACAAGAAATGCAAGAAACGGCACGCTCTTTACCAGCAGAGGCCGCGTGAGCATAAAACGCACTGAATACAAGGATGACCCCGGGCCGCTCGATCCTGACTGCTCATGCCCTGCATGCGCCAACTACTCAAGAGCATACCTGAGACACCTCTTCCTTGCAAAAGAGATACTCGCTATGAGGCTCAACACCATACATAATCTGCACTTCTACCTGCACTTCTTCAGACAAATGAGAAACGCTATAATGTATAATAGATTTTCTGAATTCAGCAGCCACTGGAGAAATATCTATGTACAGAACTAGCCAGATAAGAAAAGTGCTTATCCTTACACTCGTACTGAATCTTGCGGTCTCGGCTGCCAAGATCATTTACGGCTACCTGACCAACTCTGTAGCAATGATATCAGATGGCTATCACTCCAGCTTTGACGGGGTATCGAACATTGCAGGACTTGTAGGCATAGCGATAGCAGCAAATCCTCCTGACAAAACCCATCCTTACGGCCATAGAAAGTATGAGACTGTCTTCACGATATTCATCGGCGCCCTAATGCTCCTTACCTGTTTTGAAATTTTTAAAAAAGTCTACAACGCGCTTGCAGGCGCTCCTGAGCCGTCGGTAACAGCAACCAGCTTCGTAATAATGATCATAACCATGCTGGTAAATATATTTGTATCAACCTATGAAAAACGCAAAGGCCAGCAGCTCAACAGTGAATTTCTCATCGCAGACTCCATGCACACCAGGAGCGACATATACGCATCATCCGGAGTAATTATCAGCTTCATCCTGATTAAAGCAGGATTTGAACTGGCTGACCCCATTGTAGGAGCAATAGTCGGCGTACTTGTGGCCAAGGCCGGGTTCGGCATCTTAAAAGAATCCACAGAAGTGCTTGTTGACGGCTCACAGGCAGATATTGAAAACATCATAAAAATAGCATGCGGTGTTCCAGGGGTAAAGGAATGTCACGCAGTAAGGGCCAGGGGCTCAAGAGGACATATTTTCATTGATCTGCATCTGCTGGTTGATCCCTTTATGAGCGTAAGAGACGGACATCTGGTAGCAGAAGAGACAGAAAGACAACTGAAAGAAAAAGTGCCGGATATTGTGGATGTTGTCATTCATATTGAACCTTACGAAAAAAACAGCACAGTGCAATAGATCAGCAGAGCAATGAAGGCAGGTGGTTCAATTTCCTAGGCTTGTGATAAAGAAGGGATGGACTGCTCTCGTTCATGAGCCTGGTTTTGACACTACTTGATGCTCGATACGCTCCAGCCGCAAAACTCACTGCGTCCTGCAGCTCAGACAGTTGCGGCTGTATTTCGCTCCTCTTCGCATAGTAGTGTTACCAAAACCCAGCCTAAATCTCTCAAGTCAGTCCATCCCTTCTTTGTTTGTTATTTCTTATTACTTATTCTTTTCTTTCTATTTTTTTTCTTTCTTTTGTTTTTAATAAAGGCAGGTGGCTTGATTTCCGTAGCTTGTCACGGGTAACTGCTACTCAGTCGAGAGTCGAAGCGGGAGACGGAGGCTTTTAATCTGGATACTGCTTTAATGTCTATCAACCATCAACTCTTG
>JAJFVG010000123.1 GCA_021371915.1 Nitrospiraceae bacterium | reverse complement strand
AGGCTGCGGCTCTGGAACAGCTTCCTCTTTTTTTGATTCAGGTTCATTATTACTATGCTGTACCGACTGCTGCTCTTCTTCACGCTGAAGCGTTATTGGAGAAGGAGTGCGCACAGGCTCTATGCTCTTTGCAAGCACCCTTTCAGACCCTCTTAGTGATATCGGCTCCCTAGAAGGCGTCCACTTCTTTATCTGCGGAAGTTCCGCGCGTTCTGTCTTTGTTTCGAGTCCTGTTGCTATAACAGTTACTCTCACATCATCTTCCATGTCAGGATTTATCACAGCGCCGAGTATTATGTTTGCGTCTTCATGTGCAGAGTCGTGTATGAGAGAGGCGGCATTTTGCACAGCATCAAGGGACATGTTAACCCCGCCGGTTATGTTTATGAGTATGCCTTTTGCGCCCTCTATTGTCGAATCCTCAAGAAGCGGATTTGATATCGCCCTCTTTGCAGCCTCGAATGCGCCGGTATCGCTCTTGCCGATGCCCATGCCTATTACAGCCCTGCCTGCGCCCTCCATTATGGAACGCACATCAGCAAAGTCGAGGTTGATCAGTCCGGGTATGAGCACCAGGTCTGATATGCCCTGCACAGCCTGCCTAAGCACATCATTGGCTATGGAAAATGACTTCATAAGAGGAGTGCCCTTCTCAACAACAAGATGTATCCTGTCATTGGGAATGACTATGAGCGTGTCCACATGCTTCTTAAGTTCCTTCACGCCCTCATCAGCATTGCATGCGCGCTTTCTTCCTTCATAATAAAACGGCTTGGTCACAACGCCGACTGTAAGTATTCCCATGTCGCGCGACAGCTGCGCTATTACAGGAGCAGCGCCGGTGCCGGTGCCGCCGCCCATGCCGGCTGTTATAAAGACCATATCAGCGCCCTCGAGTGATCCTGCAAGGGCATCTTTGTCATCAAGAGCTGCCTGTCTGCCTACAACAGGATTCGATCCCGCGCCCAGCCCTCTGGTCATCTCAGCTCCAATCTGCACCTTCACCTTTGCGAGTGAGGATTCAAGATGCTGGCTGTCTGTGTTAACGGTTATGAATTCCACGCCGTATATCGAGGCAGCCACCATGCTGTTCACAGCATTTGTGCCGCCGCCTCCGACACCAACAACCTTGATCTTTGCTACAAGCCTGCCCACATCTTCTATCTCAAACATGCAACCTCCGTTATTTGCCCACAATACTTCTCAACCAGTCTGTCATTGCGGACATCATCCTGCCCACCAGATGTCCTGATGCGCCTGCTGCGCCCGCTGCCTGTGCTGCATACATCACAAGCCCCACGCCTGTTGCATACACAGGGCTGTTGAACTCTCCTGCTGACAGCCCCTGATGAAGCTGCTCAGGTGAAAAGGCCGGGTATCCTATCCTCACAGGCATAGCTAGCACTGCCTCTGCAACGCTGCCCATGCCTTTAAGCAGCGATGCACCGCCTGTAAGCACCATCCCGCCCACCGGCGTGCCGTCTTCCTGTATCTTTGTAAGCTCTGCGCCGATTATCTCTATCATCTCGTTTGCTCTCGGATGTATTACCTCTATCAGATATTTTCTGGGGATTCCCCTCACCTGTCCGTCTATGGATACAGCGTCAACCTCGGTGATGTCGTTTATGTCAGAGAGCATTGCAGAGCCATACGCCTTTTTTATCCGCTCTGCCTCCTGGAATGAAAGCCTGAGGCCGACTGAAATGTCATTTGTCACATGATTGCCGCCGATGCCTATTACAGAGGTATGGGCAAGCCATCCGTCCTTGTAAACAGCTATATCTGTAGTGCCACCGCCTATATCAACAAGGGCGATGCCCATGTCACGCTCCTCATCAGTCAGCGTTGCTTCTGATGATGCAAGCGGCTGTAGCACTATGTCTATCACATTGATTCCGGCGCGTTCGCAGCACTTGAGCAGGTTCTGAACAGAAGGCATCGCGCCTGTGATGATATACACCTTCACCTCGAGCCTTGAGCCTGTCATGCCGACAGGGTCTTTTATGCCTGCCTGTCCGTCGAGTATAAAATCAGTTGGGAGCACATGTATCGTCTCCCTGTCTCCAGGCAGATACATTGAACTGGCTGATTCTATGGCGCGGTCAACATCAGCCCTGGTCACTTCCCGGCCTTTTATTCCGGCAGCGCCGTAACTGTTGAAACTTTTTATATGGCTGCCTGCAATGCCGACATAAGCATCCTGCACAGGCAGTCCTGTCTGCTCGGTTATGCCTGCAACAGCCTTTCTGATCGAAGCTGCTGCTGCCTCGATGTCAATGACAACACCCTTGCGCATGCCTGTGGAGGGATTGGAGCTTGCAGCAATTATCTCTACTCCATCTTCGGTGAGCTGTCCCGCGATGGCGCATATCTTTGTTGTGCCTATGTCCAGGCCTACTATCAGGTTATCGTTTCTTTTTGCCATTGGTCTTTTTCTGAACCTCAGCTTTCGGCTTTTCCTCAGCAATCGGTTTGACTATAATTTTATCAGAGAAGCGCAGGTCAATGTAATCCACCCTTATGCCCTTCTTCTCTATCTCATCCTTTACCATGAAGAGTTTTTCGAGTTTTCTGTCAAAATCACCGCTGCCTATCTTCACATTTATCGAGTTGGCGCGCATGGTAAGGTCTTCAGGCCTGCTGCCTGTGATCTCAACAGCGCTCTGGGTTGATATCCTTCTGCTGTGCAGCAGTTTTATAAACTTGATCGCCTCAATATAAGCATCCTTGTTCTGTTCAGGGTGTATGCCCCTTATGACCGGCAGAAAAAGCTCTGTGCCCTCTCTAAGCTGCTCAAGCAGCACACCGTCGGCATCTATAAGGTACGGCCTCGGACGGACTTCCTCAGCCGGATTAGTTCCCATATCCAGAAGGGCAAGAGGCAGCGCCTCTCTTATGCGGATCACCATATTGCCCCACGGCTCTCTGCGTATCGAGACATCCTTTACCCACGCCGACTTTTTTAGCCTGGCAGCCAAGGCGGATGAAGATACAGCATAAAGAGGGTCAGACGCCTTCACCTTCAGCAATGCGCCCAGCTCTTCATTTTTTATGTATGAATTGCCTATGAATGAAATATGGGTTACTGGCAGATACGACCTCACAAAAACAAAACCAGTCACAAATATTGCAATGAGCAGTACTGACAGCACAAGAACCAGCTTGAGCCTCTTATGCTCCATGTTCCTTTTAAGTGATCTGATATTTTTTTTGTTCGTGTCGCTCATATCATCAGGCCAGAGATATTATCTCCTCTACAAGGTCTCCGAAATTCATTCCGGAGAGCGCAGCTATCTTCGGCAACAGGCTCGTCTCTGTCATGCCGGGTATTGTGTTCACCTCAAGCACATACTCCCTGCCGTCTTCATCGAGCATAAGGTCAACCCTTGTTGCGCCTTTGCATCCAAGAGCGTTATGCGCGGCAAGGGCTGCGGCACGCAGCCTGCTATACGATTCTTCATCCACCTCAGGAGGAAGGATGTACTGTGTTGCGCCTGCTGTATACTTTGCCTCGTAGCTGTAGAATTCTGCTGACGGCCGCACCTCCACTCCGCCAAGCGCCTTGCCTGCTGATATGCCTATCTGTATCTCTTTTCCCTTTATGTACTTTTCGATTATCAATGTGCTGCCATGCCTGAAGCCTTCTTCAAGAGCTCCCTGAAGTTCCGAGACATTTTTGACGATGCTCACTCCTATGCTCGACCCTTCTTCAGCAGGTTTAACAACACACGGCAGGCCGAATGGCGCTATGGATGAAAAGCCGGATACCATATCTTTCACTGATGCATGATCACTGCGCGACACAACCGCAAAAGGCGGCACTGATATGTTGTGGTGCATAAATATCTTCTTTGACATGTCCTTGTCCATTGCTGCTGCTGATGCGAGCACTCCGGAGCCTGTATACGGTATTCCCATAACTTCGAGCATGCCCTGTACTGAGCCGTTCTCTCCTGCACCGCCGTGAAGCGCGATAAACACCCTCTGCACTGCCTCTTTGCGCAGGGCTTCACACAGATCATGGCCCGCGTCTATAAGCACAACATTGTAGCCGCGCTCCTTCAGCGCATTATATACAGCCTTGCCGCTTCTGAGCGACACATCCCTTTCAGCAGACAAGCCGCCGCAAAGCACTCCTATCTTCTCTTTTCTGTCCATCATGCTCCTGTTTCTCTTTTGATAATCCTGACCTCAGGATGCAGCTCCATGCCTGAATGCTGCATAACCCTGTTCTTCACCGCATCCATAAGTCCGATATAATCAGCGGCACTGCCGCCTCCGGTATTTACAAAAAAATTGGCATGCAGCCTGCTGACCTCTATGCCGCCGACTCTCATGCCCTTGCATCCTGCATCATCAATCAATCTGCCTGCTGATGCTGACTCAGGGTTTCTGAATACACATCCTGCTGAGGCCAGATTAATAGGCTGCGTGTTCTTTTTCTGTCGGACAAATCCGTTTATCCGCTCTTTTACAGCATACTGATCATCAGGCTTTAGCCTGACAAGCACGCTCTTTATAATGGAGCCTTCAGATATGCCGCTGCTCCTGTACCTGAAGGGTATTTTACTATTTTGAAGGATTTCTGTGCCTCCGCTGCTGTTGACAAGTCCGACTTCAGCAACAACATCCTTTATCTCGCATCCGAATGACCCGCTGTTGCCATATACCGCGCCGCCGACAGTGCCGGGTATGCCTGCCAACCCCTCCATGCCTGAGAGCCCTTTTTGAGCGCATAGAGAAAGCAGCCTGCCGAGTCCCATGCCTGCGCCGCACCTGACAAGACCGGAGCCTTCTTCAGGTTCAATGCATTCTGAAAGATTGTCAGTAAAAATTACAGCGCCGCTGAAGCCGGCATCATCGATTACAACATTCGATCCTCTGCCAAGGACAATCCATGGCATTGAGATGCGGTGCAGTTCGGAAATAACGAATTCGAGATCAGATTCAGAAGGGAACAGCGCTACATTTGCAAGGCCGCCGATCTTGAGATAAGTGTGCCTTGCCAGAGGCTCATTCAGCCTGTGGCTGACGCGGTCAAACACCCCTGATAGCTCGGTTTGCGCTGTCATAATTTTGAGAGTATTTCCTCTCCTGCCTTGTAGACATCTCCTGCACCGAGGGTAAGAAGCACATCGCCTTCCTTGAGCGTACAGCAGAGTTTATCGATCATATCCTGTCTGCTGCTTATATGAATTGCCTCTTTATGACCTCTCTTTGCGATCATGGCGCAGAGCGATTCTGAGCTTACGCCCTGTATCGGCTGTTCTCCTGCTGCGTATATATCCATAACAAAGAGGGAATCAACATTGTCAAAGCTCGCTGCAAAGTCACTCATCAGATCTCTTGTCCTTGTGTATCTGTGAGGCTGAAAGAGCACGCATATCCTGCTGCTGCCGAAGCATTCCCGTGCAGCCTTGAGGGTTGCCTGGATTTCAGATGGGTGGTGTCCGTAGTCATCATAAACCCTGACACCCTTTTTTTCGCCTTTGAATTCGAATCTCCTGTGTATGCCGCTGAATCCAGCGAGCGCTGCTGCTATCTTCTCAACTGGTATTTTCAGTTCAAGCCCCACAGCTATAGCAGCAAGACTGTTAAGCACATTATGCCTGCCAGGCACAGTGACGCTGAATCTGCCGACCAGAGAGCCATTTCTGTGAACATTGAAGCTGGTTTTTACTCCGTTGTTCTCTATATCAGATGCATACATATCAGCCTTGTCCGTAAGGCCGTATGTTATAACCTTGCGTGTTATTGAAGGCAGCAGCTCACGCAGGTATTCATTCTCCATGCATACAACAGCAACACCGTAAAATGGCACCTTGTTGATGAATTCCAGAAACGCCTGCTTGAGAGCAGACATCTCCTTGAAGTAGTCCATATGCTCACGGTCTATGTTCGTGATCACAGCTATGGTCGGATTGAGCTTGAGAAAAGAACCGTCGCTCTCATCAGCCTCTGCGACAAGAAAGTCGCCCTGCCCGAGCTTTGCGTTGCTGCCCATAGACTTGAGCTTGCCGCCTATGACAACCGTAGGATCAAGGCCTGCCTCGCTGGTTACAGTAGCGACAAGTGATGTGGTAGTGGTCTTGCCGTGCGCACCGGCAACAAGTATGCTGTATTTGAGTCTGGCAAGCTCTGCAAGCATCTCCGCGCGCGGTATGACAGGTATCAGTTTGCGCTTTGCTGCAACAACCTCCGGATTATACGCTGATACTGCTGATGAAATGACAACAACCTGCGCATCGTCGATGTTGTCTTCCTGATGCCCTATATGTATCTTTATGCCTAGCTGCCTCAGCCTTGTGGTGGTCTCGGTCTCTTTCATGTCAGAGCCTGTAACATCATATCCGAGGTTGTGAAGCACCTCGGCAATTCCGCTCATGCCAACGCCACCTATGCCT
>JAJFVG010000101.1 GCA_021371915.1 Nitrospiraceae bacterium | reverse complement strand
TTCTGCTTTTTTTCATCCATGGCAGACTGCGGCAGGTTTCGGCAAAAGAGTATTTCCTTCCATCCCCTGTTCATGTCGTCATGAAGATCAGCTTCCTGATCAGTCCTCCACTGTGCTACAGTCCACTCCTTGTCTTCGTTGAATCCCAGGCAGTGATCCTCTTTTACAATAAAATAAAATTCCTCTGTAACTGGCTTATCAAGAGCTTCATCCATTTTCTTCAGGGATGCCTGTCCGATCGGATAATATCTGCACGCAGCAGGCCTGTCCGTATATATGCTGCATCCTGTTTCCTGAAGAAACGGGCACTGCCCTTTTTTCTCTTCTGACATCTTCAAAAATATAAAAGGGTAGGCTGTCTTTTCATCAATATGAGTGTAGGTATAGCTTTGCAGGAATTCTCCTGAGCTTATGCCGAGCCGTTTCTTGAGTCTGATGATGTCATAAGGCGGAAGCATTATATCTATATTGCTGCAGCACTTGTTAAAGCAGGAAAGCCCCTTGTGGCATCTGAACTTGAACTTAGAGTTCTTTGACAGGCTGACTTCCTGCACAGGCTTCATGTTGAGCATCCTGAATCTCCCTTTTTTATTTATAGTTTAGCATTGCTGAAACAAATATCCATCTTTATTAGCAGGGGATTAAATTCTTTTATAGTGCTGATTTCACTCTGATAAATTGACATTTTTCAGGGGCATTATGTAATCTATACAGCTCGGGGCGTAGCGCAGTCTGGCTAGCGCACCTGCCTTGGGAGCAGGGGGCCGGAGGTTCGAATCCTCTCGCCCCGACCATTAAAGCTTAAGCTCGAAATAACAATCGCATAAGTACTAAAATTATATATGCAGCCGGCATTTCGGGATTTATGATCTGATGCAGTCTGTTTGTTTTTTGCGGTTTATATTCGAATCAAAAGTTGCGCCTGTAGCTCAGCTGGATAGAGCAACTGCCTTCTAAGCAGTGGGCCAGGGGTTCGAGTCCCTTCAGGCGCGTATTCAATGCATGGCTTTCGTATTCACATGCGGATTGCCTTCAGAATGGTGGGTGTAGCTCAATGGTAGAGCGCTGGACTGTGGCTCCAGTTGTTGCGGGTTCGATCCCCGTCATCCACCCCATTTTCCACCTTCCTGGTATCATCATCACTAAGTATTTTGTTTTTTCCGGCATTCGTGCGAATGGCATACATGCTGAAATAAAGCCTGTTCAATTATTGTTCGGATAATTCAGGTTGAGTGTTGTTCTAAAGATTTAATTATCATCTCCAGCAAATCAACTATCCTTCGATAAAAATAATAGTTAATCTCGTATTCGATTAAACAAAGAAAGGGGAGGCAATTATGAACTGTTGGGAATTCAAAAATTGTGGACGAGAAAAAAATGGAGCAAAGGCTCAGGAACTGGGAGTATGTCCGGCGTATCCGAATGATGGGAGGCATTGCGCCCGTGTCGCAGGCACTCTGTGCGGAGGCAAGATACAGGGAACATTCGCATCAAAGCTGTCAAACTGTATGCAGTGCGATTATTACAAGAGCGCTGATTATGATCGTTCCTATAATAATTAGAAGTGCGTGATTACAGTGTGTTAACACCAAGAGGAGGCGGACAGACTCAGCCTCCTCTTGGTGTCTTTTATAAGCCCAGCATTTCTCATCCACAATGTCTATAATCTAATGATTATCCATCGCAACTTTCTATTAGACATCCAAATAACCTATAAGTATTATAGAACCAACTAATTTTTATCAGGGGGGAGCTGTGACAAAGCTGAAAAATTTATTTGCAACAGGATGGGGCATTATTGTTGTCGGAGTTGTTATCGGAATACTCGCTGCGCTGCTCCAGAACGCGGGCAACCCAGCGAACATGGGCATATGCGTTGCGTGCTTTGAGAGGGATATATCAGGCGCGCTCGGCATGCACAGCGCTAATGTTGTGCAGTACATGAGGCCTGAAATCATCGGGTTTGTTCTTGGCTCACTGGTTGCTGCGCTCATGTTCAAAGAGTTTCGCGCAAGGGGCGGCTCCGCGCCGGTTGTGAGGTTTTTTCTCGGTGTGTTCGCTATGATCGGAGCTCTTGTATTTCTCGGCTGTCCATGGAGAACAATTTTAAGGCTTGCAGGCGGCGACGGCAATGCCATTTTCGGACTGCTTGGACTTGTGGCAGGCATATTTGTTGGCACCAGATTTCTGAAAGCCGGCTTTGACCTTGGTAGATCACAAAACACTTATAAATCCGCAGGCTGGCTCCTGCCTTTGACAATGGCAGGGTTTCTTCTGATCATGCTTCTAAATCCGCAGATAGCAGGAGAGGCTAAAAGCGGAGTCCTTTTCTACAGCATAAAAGGCCCTGGCTCAATGCACGCTCCGCTTATCTTCTCTCTCGTTATCGGACTGTTTGTCGGTTTTATAGCGCAGCGCAGCAGGTTCTGCACAATGGGCGCATTCCGCGACCTGATTCTTTTTAAACAGGGCCATCTTTTCAAGGGTGTGTTAGGGCTGCTTGTTGCAGCATTTCTTATGAATCTCGTGCTCGGCCAGTTCAACCCTGGATTTGAGAAACAGCCCATCGCTCATACAATGGAGCTCTGGAATTTCCTCGGTATGATGCTTGCCGGTCTTGCGTTTGCGATGGCAGGCGGATGTCCGGGCAGGCAGCTCTTTCTCTCTGGTGAAGGCGACACGGATGCTGCCACATTTGTTGTCGGCATGATAGTCGGCGCTGCTTTTGCCCATAATTTCGGACTCGCAAGCTCGCCCAGCGGGATAGGCCCCAATGCAATGATCGCAGTGGCTGTTGGTTTTGCTTTCTGCCTGTTTATAGGGTTCACAATGAAAAGGTCAAAGGCATAGGAGGAGTTATGAATACAATAGATGTGAGAGGGCTTTCGTGTCCGCAGCCGGTGATGAATACACTTGAAGAGCTCGACAAGGCAGGCAGCGGGACATTCAGTATTCTGGTTGATACGGATACATCAAAAGAAAATGTGATCCGCTCTGTTGAGTCAAGAGGCTGGAGTGTTCAGCAGATTGAGAGTGATGAAGGCGGGTATGTTATTGTAATCGTTAAATGATGAAAAGGCTCTTTGATTTTATAAAAAGTAAAAAAGAGTTGCCTGACGACTTTGCGGTGGAAAGAGGCATGCTCGTATTTGATAATACCAGTGAAGTAATACGGGCAGAGGTCATACTAAAAAAAGGCGGGTTCATGATAAAAGTTATGGGCCCGCCGCCTGAAATACGCACCGGCTGTGATCTTGTAATAGAGTTCCCGCTCATAGAACAGCTCAATATAATCCGCGAGTTGAAAAATGCAGGCCTTGAACCGCTCAATGCTGTGCCGGTGAGCAGTCCTCTTCTGAAGCCTGTTGACCTCTATCAGGTGAAAGATTTTGGAAGTCATCTGATGGTGCGTGCTGCGAACATGAAGATCACGATAGAAAAAGATAGCCTGAAAATCGTCAATATCTCAGGCGGAGGATGTCCTGATGTGCCGTATCTTGCAGGCAGGATGATTGGTGAAACACTAAGCTCCGCGCCGGAGCCGCGTTCAATAGGGCATACTCTCTGCGGTTATTCACTACAGCTTGCCTATGAGGAGATAAAGAAAAGATGCTCGCAGTAGCAGGCACAATACCTGATAAGAATTTGCCTCTTGTAGAGGGTAAGGTTTCTTTGCAGGGCGGCAATATTCTAATCAGCAATACGGCAATAAATATAAACCGCGGCACAGCAGCCCTGCTCGGCGCTGCAATGAAGACGCTCGAGTTTATGGGTAAGCCACTCCCTTACGCATATCTTGTCGGAGACATCGGTCTTGGAGACGGCAGCAGAAAGATGTACAGGCATTTGACAGAACAGCTCCCGAAAAAAGAGTTTAATGTTATCACATTTCACTACGCCATGCCTGATGTTGACTGGTTCAACAAAATAGTATTCGCAATTGATGAAATGCAGCAGAGGCCCCTGCTTGTTGCTGATGCAGGCTCAATGTATGCCGCGAAAATGAGCGGCCAGTCTCCTGCATATGAAATCTTTACCCCTGATGCAGGCGAGCTCGCTTTTCTTGCTGATGAAGAGGCCCCGCACCCGTTCTACACAAGAGGCTTTATACTGCATGAAGACAATCTGGCTCCGGAGCTTATCAAACGCGCGTATGAAAACGACAATGCTGCAAAATATCTTTTGGTTAAAGGCAGCACAGACTATATAGCAGACAAAGACGGAATAATATCATCAATAGATTCACCAAAGGCTGAAGCAATGGAAGCGATCGGCGGCACAGGAGATACTGTTACAGGAATCGTATCCGGACTGATGGCTTCCGGCATGTCCACGAAAGAGGCAGCTATTGCTGCTGCAAAAGTGAACAGGCTTGCTGGATATTATGCTGATCCCACTCCAGCAACCCAGGTTATACAGATAATTGAGCAGATACCCAGAGCGCTTCAGGAAGTGTTCGGCTAACAAAGTCTACTCATTGCACCTGTTTAAATTCCAAAAAGTATATAAATTTGCTAATATCCTTAAGCGCAATCATAATTTCGCAGGAGGATAAAATGTTTCAATCTTTAAGCAAATACGGCGACCTGGGTCTTTTGATAATGCGTCTTGGACTCGGAGGCATGTTTCTCTATCACGGAATTCCAAAACTGGTTGGCGGCCCTGAAAAATGGACGCAACTCGGCTATGCGATGAAGTATATGGGAGTTGATTTTCTGCCGATCTTCTGGGGCTTTATGGCAGCGCTTGCAGAGGTTGGCGGAGCAATTTGTCTGATATTCGGTTTTTTCTTTGTGCCTGCCTGCATACTGCTTGCATTCACAATGCTGGTTGCAGCGACCATGCATCTTGGCAAGGGAGATTCGCTCCAGACAGCATCACACGCTATTGAAGCAGGCATAGTCTTTTTCAGCCTGATCTTCACTGGTCCTGGCAAGCATAGTCTCGAAAAGTAGATGCGCGGCAGTGTGCTATACTAATTACTCTGCGCCTGTAGCTCAGTGGATCAGAGCATCGGCCTCCGGAGCCGAGGGTCGGAGGTTCGAATCCTCTCAGGCGCGCCATCAATTCAATCCTTTATCACTTTTAGCGTAGAGGTTTTTTATTGGCTGTTGTTCTGCTTTTCTGACCGACTGATTCTATACGTTGTCCAGCATATGCCCGAGCTTCTTCTTCTTCGTTTTCAGATAAACAATATTCTGCTCAGTCGGCGCTGCTTCAACAGGCACTCTTTTTACAACCTCCAGTCCATAGCCTTCCAGGCCGACCATCTTTTTGGGATTGTTTGTCATCAGCTTCATCTTGCCAACCCCGAGATCAACAAGTATCTGCGCGCCTATGCCGTAGTCGCGCATGTCAGCCTTGAACCCAAGCTTCAGATTGGCTTCAACAGTATCCAAGCCCTTGTCCTGCAGCTCATACGCCTTAAGCTTGTTGGCAAGGCCTATGCCCCTGCCTTCCTGACGCATATAGAGGATAACTCCTGCACCTTCCTTGCTCACCATCTCCATTGCCTTGTGCAGCTGGTCTCCGCAGTCGCACCTCTTTGAGCCGAAGACATCTCCGGTCATGCATTCGGAGTGCACTCTCACAAGCACAGGCTCATCAGGTTTTATCTCGCCTTTTACGAGCGCTATATGCACATTTTCATCAAAGTCGTTTGTGTATGCGATAGCTGTGAAGTCTCCGCCGAATTTTGTGGGCATTTTTACTGTTGCCGCACGTTTTACAAATCTTTCGGTCCTCATCCTGTAGTGGATAAGGTCTTTTACTGTCACTATCTTCAGCTTGTGCGTCTTTGCAAACTCCATCAGCTCCGGCACGCGCGACATTGTGCCGTCATCATTCATTATCTCGCATATGACACCGGCAGGATTCAGTCCGGACAGTCTTGTGAGATCAACAGAACCCTCTGTCTGGCCTGCGCGCTGCAGCACACCGCCCGGCCGCGCCCTGAGAGGGAATACGTGTCCTGGTTTTGCGATGTCTTCAGGTTTGGTGTCGGGATCGATTGCTGTGAGTATGGTATGCGCCCTGTCCTGAGCTGATATTCCTGTTGTTACGCCTTTTTTTGCTTCGATTGATACTGTAAACGCTGTGCCAAAGGATGATGTGTTCTCCTCAGACATCATCGGCAGCTTCAGCTCATCAACCCTCTGCTGCGTCAGCGACAGGCATATGAGCCCTCTGCCGTATTTGGCCATGAAGTTTATCGCCTCCGGCGTCACCTTCTCAGCAGCCATTGTGAGGTCTCCCTCGTTTTCGCGGTCTTCGTCATCCACAAGGATTATCATCTTGCCTTTTGCGATATCCTCAATAGCTTCTTCTATTGTGTTGAATTTGAATTTGTTCATTCTGGTTTAAGCCTCCGTTGCAATTTGGGCAGAAGATGTAATCTGATCAGGATGTTCTGCATCTTTAGTATAGCAAATAGGCTCTTGGGCCTGCTAATCCATTGCCTTGCAATCATTGGGTTTGCTATAATGACTATTCCTGAAATCAAGGCGGTGTAGCTCAGATGGTTAGAGCATGCGGCTCATATCCGCAGTGTCCGGGGTTCGATTCCCTGCACCGCCACCAATTTTCCATCATCTCCCCATATTTTTTTTGTTAATAAGCGTTTTGAGAGCGTAGATAAATCTGCTACGCTTATTAATATAAGCACAGGCCGCCCTGTTTTGGGTTATGACCTAAATCATATCAATTAAAAGCAATGGTCTTTTACAATCAAGGCATTGATTCAAAAATAACCGTCAGGAGGATATCCAAATGTTTTGTTATCAGTGCGAACAGGCTATAAAAGGAGGCTGTACAAAGGCTGGAGTATGCGGCAAACAGCCTGATGTTGCTGCGCTGCAGGATCTGCTTCTGCATGCACTGAAGGGATTGTCCCTTTATGCTGTTGAAGGCAGGAAGGCAGGAGTAAATGACAGGGCTGTGAATGTATTTACAGCAGAGGCGCTTTTTTCAACCCTTACCAATGTAAATTTTGATGCTGCACGGTTTATGGAGCTGCTGAAGAAGACTGTTTCACTGAGAGAAGAACTTAAGGCAAAGGTGAAGGCAGCAGGCGGCAATGTCGATTTTAAATATGATGCTGCAAACCTTAATGTGACTGATTCTGTTTCTGATATGGTGAAGCTCGGAGAGGCTGTTGGAGTAAACTCTGATCCATCCATGAACCCTGATCTTCGTTCACTCAGAGAGATTCTTATATACGGACTTAAGGGAGTTGCTGCTTACGCAGACCACGCGCAGATCCTCGGACAGGAGGATGACGCTGTATATGCTTTTATGCAGGAAGCCCTTGCATCAACACTCAACAAAAATCTCGGAGTTGATGAATATCTCGGTCTCTGCATGAAGTGCGGAGAGATCAACATAAGAGCAATGGAGCTGCTTGATGCAGGCAACACAGGCAGATATGGACATCCTGTTCCCACAAAAGTTCCGCTCGGACACAAAAAAGGCAAGGCAATACTTGTTTCAGGACATGATCTCAAAGACCTTGAAGAGATACTCAAGCAGACAGAAGGCAAAGGAATACATGTGTACACACATGGCGAGATGATACCCTGCCACGGATATCCTGAGCTCAAGAAGTATGAGCACTTCTACGGACACTATGGCACAGCATGGCAGAATCAGCACAAGGAGTTTGCCCAGTTCCCCGGCGCAATATTGATGACAACCAACTGCCTGCAGAAGCCTGCTGAATCATACAAGGACAATATCTTTACTTGCGGACTCGTAGGCTGGTCCGGTGTAACGCATATAAGCGACAGAAATTTTGCACCTGTCATAGACAAAGCCCTTGCACTGCCTGGTTTTGAGTCTGATGTTGAAGGCAAGACCGTAATGACAGGCTTTGCGCGCAATGCTGTCATGAGCGTTGCAGGCGCTGTCATAGATGCTGTAAAGGCTAAAAAGATTCGCCACTTCTTCCTGGTGGGCGGCTGCGACGGCGCAAAATCCGGCCGCAACTACTACACTGAGTTTGTTGAGAAGGTTCCATCAGATTGCGTTGTGCTCACTCTTGCATGCGGCAAGTTCAGGTTCTTTGACAAGGAGCTTGGCGATATAGGCGGCATACCGAGGCTTCTGGATGTCGGACAGTGCAATGACGCATACTCAGCTGTTCAGATAGCGGTTGCGCTCGCAAAGGCATTTAATGTAGGTGTGAACGACCTGCCGCTTTCACTGATACTTTCATGGTACGAGCAGAAGGCTGTTGCAATACTGCTCTCGCTTCTTTACCTTGGCATTAAGGATATAAGACTCGGTCCATCTTTGCCTGAGTTCATCACACCCAATGTGCTGAATGTGCTTGTTGAGAAGTTCGATATAAAGCCGATATCAACACCTGATCAGGACTTAAAGACAATACTCAAATAATAGAAGAATTTAAAAAAGCAGATGCGGCATCGGATCCGATGCCGCATCTGCTTTTTAGTAACCGGTATCTTTATTGTTTTGCTCATTGTTCGCACTCAACCCCTGCCATATGAACCACGCAACAAAGCAGATCATCACGATCCAGCCGGATGTGCTCAAGAGTCTCGCGATAAACGCATCAGAGTTGAGCAGTCCAAACTTTGAGAGCAGAATGTTCCAGTCATGCTCTCCGCCGCCAACAAGCGGCAGCTCCATTTTCCTGGCGTCAGCCACATAAACAGATATATTCAGAAAATTTTCGCCAAGCCAAAAACCGCTGAACGCAAATCCAGCGGGCTCAGCACGGTAGAGGAAGTTCAACATTATGCCAAAAGGTATGGCGCACTGCATTATCGTGCCGCCAAGCATCGAGAGGGTTTCGCCAAAAGGCGCGAAAAAGAGATGCCCGAACTCATGAAAAGGCAGGTTCACATAGTCAAAAAAGAGAAACCCGTCATCATCCATAATGGCATGCAGCCAGAATATCCCGGCAGCAGCCAGTCCTGTGATCAACGCTGTTTTTGATACCGGCTTCCAGTATGTCATAATCTAAATTATACAGCTGGGCAATAATGTGATGGTATATATGTAAAGGAGTCTGAAATGGAAATTATAGAGGCTTCACCAGCACAGCATGAGCTGGCCGCTGATTATACATTAATACTCTATTACGGAGATCATCCTGACGGCACAGGCAGGGCAGCGTTTCTGGACAGGGAAGATGACCGCTACACGCTTGAGCCTCACGCACCAGACTCTTTTTATGAAAAGGTGAAAAGGCTTGATGGTACAGCTGCGCTTAAGAAGGCTGAGAAGTTTGTTGCTGACCATCCCTCGGCTACAGGTTCATGCACCTCTGCGATAGTAAATGACAACGGCATAAGACTCGGGTTTGAGGTGAAGCCGTTATATGAACCGATCAGATTCGGCACACCTGACATACTGGATATTAATTATGAAATAGATGGTTTCAAGGTGCGTATTGATGTAAGATTCACAAACCTGCTGGATATGGGGATGTAGGTATACATAATCTGGTGGAGGCGGCGGGAATCGAACCCGCGTCCGAAAGTACTACACTTAAGCGTCTACATGCGTATTCGGCATATTTGAATTTTCGGATTGCGGCCTGCCTGCCGAAAGGCCCTCCCTCAATCCTATCCTTTAGTCTTTTGCCTGAGTAAAAGGAGTCATCAGGCAGCATCCTGTTAGATGACGCTTATTCTGAATCACAGGCAGCTTCAGATAAGCGCGCTACTGTTGGTTAAGCAGCGAGTGCCAGTTCGTTGTTGGCGTTTGTGTGTTTTCCATCTTTTTACGTGGTGATGGAGCCACGGCACGCAGCTTAAGCTTCGTTACCCCCGTCGAGCCCAGTGCGCCCCCGGTGCGAAGCTGTAAATTATTATAACATTTTCATCTGGTTTGGGGCAGCAGTTAAGGCATATTATGCGTACATCTTTATCATTTCAGAGTCGCTTCGTACTGATTCAAAGAATGTCCTGTGCAGTTCTATCCTGTCAGCTATCTCGTCAATGTGGTTGAGCAGCACTTCCCTGGTGTCATGTCTTGTGAGCAGGTCATTGCATAAATGGCATGCTGTTACATATCTGGGCAGAAAGCTTATGCATGGTTGTTTTGATTTCACAAATTCTGCTATTGCTGCCGGCCCCTCAAGCACAAGCCAGTTGAGCATAAGGTCGTTGTTCGCCTCTTCAATCAGGTCTATCATCCTGTTATGCCGAAGATCTCCGAGTGTCAGTTCAGGCAGATGCTTTGTCACTATTCCGCAGCAGGCGAGCATCTGATGGTCAGGCCCAACAACAATGTCCCTGAGTACGGATGAGCAGTTTTTTGTGAAGTTTCCGTAGGCAGGCTCTCCATGACCTGCGCTGCCGGAGTTGCGGCCAACAGGCACCACTACACCAGAGGATATGAGCCTGCACTCATCTTCAGGCGAGTATGTCTTGTCATGGTCATAGTTGATCAGCTCCACTCCAAAGTATTCAGCCAGATATTCCGGTGTTATCCTGTAGTGGGGCATCGCCTTGTGCGCGATCAGGCATTTGTATCTTCTTTTGTAGCAGGCGAGAAACGCGTTTTTTGCATACTCAAGCGGTATCCACCTCTGGTGCAGGTCATCCATGCTTATGTTTATCTCTGTAAGGCCTGCTGAGATGAGGCTGTCGAGATACCTGTCTGCTGCTTCAGATGTCTTTGCCCATATGCCGTTTGTCACAACGCGTGTGAGCAGATTTTTTGAGCTGCTGTATTCAATGGCTTTTATAAGGTCATCGCCAAGGAGAGAGGGCTCGCCTCCAGTGAATATCACCTGTCCGACTGTGCCGATTGATTCTGCTTCATCAATATAGCGCTGCATGTCTCTAAATGTGAGAGCTTCTGCCATATCCGGCCCGCACTCGCAAAAGTCGCACTGCGCATTGCACCTGTATGTTGTGAGCAGCACGAGAGATTTTATCATCAGCTACTTCTCGAGAATTTTTTTAATCTTGCTGATCAGCTCAGGGGTCACGAGCGGCTGAGAAGGATAGTAGTTTTCTCTCAATTCCGGGCTTAGAAGTATGGCAGGATCAAAACCAATGCCCCTCTTTTCAAAGCCCTTATCCTTGAGCACGATCTCTCCTTTTGTTTTTGCTCCCTGTCTGCCACGCTCTGTGTAGTAGTCGTGCTCTACATTGAATATGTATTTCGAGTCGTGGTCAAAGTTCCACTGCTGCTCTGTCTCGGTCTCTTTGTTTTTTACGGACTCTCCAAGCGGCGACCGCTCTGGCTGAGGCGTCCACTTTTTGATGGTAGCCTTTTTGTTTTTGAGATATACAAGCAGCTCTATGAAGAGATCAAGATCAAGATGAGAGGAGTTGATGCCAGCTTTTTTGAGCCTTGTTTCAGGATCAGTGAAGAACCCTTCGAGCTCTTTTTCGTTTTTAAGGAGTGCGGCTAGATATTTGCCTATTTTTGCGGGCAGGGTGGGAGCGATTTTCTTTTTAATAGGCAGATACTTTTTAAGTTCATTGATAACCTCATTTGATCTCTTTCTGTCCATGCTGTCACCTCCATGCTTTTATGCAAGCAATATGACAGACAAACAGCGGGTTGTCAAACAGGCCCTAAAAGCAGGGGGCAGGGCTACTCCTTTTTTCTTGTCTTCATCGCCTTGTCGATCTCGCGCTTGGCCTCGCGCTCTTTAATGCTCTCGCGCTTTTCGTATTTTGCCTTTCCTTTTGCGAGTCCTATCTCTACCTTGGCAAATGATCCCTTGAAGTATATTTTCAGAGGTATAAGCGTGTATCCCTTTATTATCATCTTGCCGCGCAGACGCTCTATCTCTTTTCTGTTGAGCAGCAGTTTTCTTGTCCTGAGCGGATCATGGTTCATTATATTGCCGTGGGAGTATGGGCTTATGTGCGCGTTGAACAGAAAGACTTCGCCGTCCTTCAGTATCACATAGCTGTCCTGCAGATTGGCTTTGCCCGCACGCAAAGACTTGACCTCTGTGCCCATAAGCGCGGCACCGGCCTCGTAAGTCTCCTCAATGTGGTAGTCGTGGTAAGCCTTTCTGTTCTGGCAGACTATTTTCATCAGGTATAATATCATACGAATCAGGCAAAGAGATTAAGTGCTTTAATATTTGGTGGCTGATTTTCTATAATTCCAGATACGGACTGTAAACAACGGAGGTTAAGGGATGAGGAAGTTTTCTATAGCAGCTGTCTTGATTTGCCTTGCGCTGCTTGTTGTGTCATGCGGCAAAAAAGAGGTCAAAAAGACCACCATTGATTCAAAACTGGCTACAGAGTCGTTTGCAGTGGCCGAGGCGCTCAGGAGCGCATACGTCAACAGGCAGATCGCTGTGATGGAAAACCACACCACCAAAAACGGATTCAAAAACATAACCAGCGTGCTCAAGACATTCGATGCTGTTGAACTTACCTTCACGCCGGTATGGGTTGATATACAGGGTGACAAGGTGCAGCTGAACGTTTCCTGGAAGGGCAAATGGACCAGCGCGGGCAACATAACTGAAGAGCGGGGAATGGCTGTGTTTGAACTCAAAGGCACTCCACTGAAGGTTGATGCAGTGCTTAGAGCCAACCCGTTCAGATACCCTGAATAGAAGCTATTTGCAGGAGCTGCAAGAGCCTTTTGAGCAGGATGAGCAGCCAGATGATGTCTGGTGCTCAACTCCGCTCATGCCGAATACAGAAAACTTCTTGACCACATTTTCAGAGCCGCATTTTGGGCATTTGACAGTCTGTGAGCCATAGACCAGCTTTTCAAACTCTTCGCCGCACTTTTCGCATTTATACTCAAATATAGGCATCGTATCTCCTGATTAATTGCTGCGTAAATTATTATATCACACAGCATAGCGCAGCCCTGAGCAGCAAAGAACTCAGAAACAATCCCCACAAAATCCTCTCTGCCATATTCGATTGTTTTGTAATATCTTTTGCTTGACTACCAGACCCTTACTTAATATAATTTGGCATTATGTTGAAGAAAATTGAAAGGGAATATTAGGAGATACCGGTGAAATGAAGATATTAATCGCAAATATGGTAGTAGTCATTGTTATAATGTTTCTAATCGCAAGTTTATGCAAGAAAAGGGATTCATCAATTAAACCATACATTATTGTAGTGTTTGCGGTTGCAACGCTCTTTATCGAGTCAATAACTGATTGTATACGTGAAAAACTTTCAGAACCCAACGTTCAAGTAAATATAGTAAGGTCCAATGAGGCATGTAAAATTACGGTGGAATCCTCTAAGCCTTTAAATTCTCTGGCAATAGATTTTCCTATACTTGGAAATATTAAGAGCGTTAACGATATGAATTCCATAGCAGACGGCACAACAACAATTAAAAGAGTTGTCGGTTCAAACGCCCTTGCTTCTCAAAACAATATTGAAATCTTAGTAGAGGATCTGAAACCATCTGCTAAACTTGAATACAGCGTGCATATTCAGCCATTATCGAAGAATCTTTTCATCGCTGGAACTGACAGATATAAACTTTCATACACGTGGCAATTAGCTGGAGAATCGAAGACAAAAACAAAATGGATTTCTTTAGATACTGGGAAAGAGACTGAGCGACCGAATGTGCAAGTCAAAGGATTTACAATCCATAATAAAGCGTTATCACCTGAAGAAATTAAGAAGCTATACGAGGAAGGGTTGAAGCAGCGTAACATTAAGAATTGAAAAACCTCTAACATCGGCTTTCAGCCCGACTCGCTTCGCTCGCGACTGAAGCCGGGCGTTTAGGCTCACAAGGAGGATGAATTGTGGAAGCACTGA
Source organism: Nitrospiraceae bacterium (assembly GCA_021371915.1). Lineage (GTDB taxonomy): Bacteria > Nitrospirota > Thermodesulfovibrionia > Thermodesulfovibrionales > Dissulfurispiraceae > JAFGXL01. Next base: position 712 of record JAJFVG010000101.1, on the reverse strand, counting down.
TCGGTACTGTCATTGGTGCGTTAATTGCTAGTGTGGCGATGATCTTCAACTCGCACCTTAGTGCCCGACGGCAGCAGCATCTAGAAGACCATCTGGCTAGAAGAAAACAACTAGAAAAGGACATTGGTGACTTGAGCCAGCTTTACCAGGACTCTCTCCAGATTCTCGAAAGAATCATTCGGAAGTATGGTTTTGACGAGAATGGTAAGCTAGAGGCATTGTACAACATCGAAGTAAAGTTGCAGCTTACGGCAACGACTGAAATATATGACAAGTTCAAAGGTGTAAAAAGTGCGGTTGCCGCTATGGCGCACACGCTTCCAGCCATCCCAAAGGAGTTTATTCCGAAGTTTGAAGATGATGCCGATAGGTATGCACGTTTAGAAGCAGGACAAAAGGCAGAGAAAAAGCGAGATGCCGAAGCAAAAAAGCACCTTCCGGAAATATACAAGAAATACCAAGAACTATCAGAACTGATGAAACAAGATTTAATCAATAGGAAAAAACTTGAGTCTTAACACATTGCTCTACCTGACTCGCGGCGCTGGCGCACCTCTCGCAGGTGAACCCATTCGTTAATAATGAGGGGTACATGTTCATGCTCAATAAAAAGAGAAGGACATGAAGTGTAATGAGGGACATATCCCGTATTTTTGGAGAGGATCGAACTAAGAAATAGAGATGTTGTACATACTCAGTAAGTAGATAGCCC
>JAJFVG010000098.1 GCA_021371915.1 Nitrospiraceae bacterium | reverse complement strand
GAGGTATTCAGAATAATGGAACAACTGCCGCAGTAGCTAGTGGAGCAGCAATGGGCCCTGGCATACCAGTCCCTGCTGGCACATGGTTTAATGTGATCGGCGCTAACTACAAGTTCACAAAAGACCTTAATGCTGGCCTTGACTTCATCTGGCTCAGAGGCACATACAAGAATCTGAATGCTGGACAGAGCAAGAATATCGGCTGGGAACTTGACGGCACAATCAACTACAACCTCGGCGACAACCTCACATACTCAGTTATCGCAGGCATGTTTGATCCAGGCAGCGCTTGGGCAAGATCAGGCCAGGCTGCTCGTGATACAAATGCCTATGCTGTTGAGCACAGAATCACCTACAAGTTCTAATAAGGCGTAAAAACCTTTTTAGTCCCAAAGAGGCCCGCTTACGCGGGCCTCTTTTTTATTCTGAAAAATCTTTTTTATAAACTGCTAAATTCAGAATTTTTTGCAGTCATCCCGTTTTTACTTATTTTCAATACGCAAAATCCTTTGTGTTATAATTGAAAATAATGATTGGTTCCGTATTATCAATAAATAATGTGCCGATCCGACTTACTGCTGAAAGATGGGCTCATATTGTTGAATCGCATGACTATATGGCTGGGAATCAGGATATTGTTTTTGATACCATAGAAAATCCTGAGTTTATAGCATCAGGTGCAGAAGGAGAGTCTATCGCAGTTGGTTTTGAGAGCAAGACCTCCATTTCATTGAAAAGAGCTGTGGTAATATACAAAGAGGTTGAAACTGATGGTTTTATAATTACAAGTTTTTTGACATCAAAGTCAGACAGATTGCGTAAAAGAGGTGTAATATGGCCAAAATAAATAATGTGATAGAGTCTGTGCCTTATCTTTTAAAAATGCCTTCATCCCGTGTATGGGTTGACTATGATGAAGAAGTTGATGTGCTGTATATAAGCTTCAGAAAGCCTCAGCAGGCAAATGACAGTGTAATGGAAGACAATATAGTTTACCATTATCACGATGACCAGCTCGTAGGCGTTACTGTAATGCATGCCAAAAAAGAAGGCCTTCCTAAACTCAACACAACAGCACCGTAGAGCAAGCTTGCCCCACGCTGAAGACAGATGACTAAATCGTCTCTATTTTTAGACCTTCTATTTTGTTGAAATCTCGCGTGTTGGATGTAATTATCGAATAGTCGAGCGACAGCGCGGTTGCTGCTATTATCAGATCGTGACTTCCCACCACAATGCCTTTTGCAGCAAGAGATGCCCAGAGCCGCGCGTATATCCTCGCAACAGGGAGATCAAAGGGCAGCACCGGAAAAAACTCAATAACCTTCTCCACAAATGCCTGCCTTTTGATTCTTCGCGATTCCGTATCTGCCCGCTCAACACCATGCAGCAACTCTCCCACAGTAATCACACTTATACCAAATTGCTCATCAGGCCTGCTCTCGATAAGCCTGATCAAATCTTCTTTTTTCCGCTCAATAGATATGATCTCGCTTGTGTCAAATATCACTCCCATTGCGCGGTTTCCTGTACAGGTGGTTGCGATCTGATGCCTGCTTCAACATCATTGATGAATGATTCAGAATCCTTGCCGAGCCTTGGGAGATTAGATATTAGACCAAGTAAATCTGCCAAGGTTTTTGCTCTGGATACAGACTCCACAGGCAAAAGAGCAGCAGCAGGCCTGCCGCCTTTTGTTATTGTGTAGTGTTCGCCTCTGTATTTAACTGAATTTATGATCTCAGAAAAGCTCCTTGCTGCTTCTGTTGCATTTATTGTCTTTGGCATAACAACCTCCCTGACTATCTGATAATCATATTATATGATATTTTGTATTTTTGTGCAACAACATCAGAACAACAGAGCATAACACCAAAATCAGATAGCCTCAATTTATGGAAGCACCAAATTGTATTAAAGAAGGGATGGACTGACTTGAGAGATTTAGGCTGAGTTTTGGAAACATTCCTTTGCGAAGAGAAGCGAAACACAGCCGCAACTGTCTGAGCAGCCAAAGGCAGTGAGTTTTGCGGCTGGAGTGTATCGAGCATTTAGTAGTGTCAAAACCAGGCGCATGAACGAGAGCAGTCCATCCCTTCTTAATCAGTTGTTCTGTAAACATGAACCATCTGCTTTTATCTGTTTTCTGTGTTTTGTTTTCTGCCGTACTGCCATGCTGTTGCTCTATTCGTATCAATCCTTTACAATTAATGGATGCTGGACGCAATTTTATTGAGCATAATCCCCCTGCTTGTTGCCATCAATGCTGCCGGCGTTGTACCCATATATATAAACGTAACATCAGAGATGGACAACCAGGAGCGCAGGCGTGTTGCAATACATTCAGTGGCAACCGCGTTTATTGTATGCCTCTTTTTTGCCATACTCGGCACAGCTGTCTTCAACATGCTTGAAATAAAACTGCATGACTTTATGATCGCAGGCGGAATACTGCTGCTCGTAATATCAATATCAGACATACTCAGGACCGGAGACAAGCATGTGAAATCTGTTACAGACCTTGGTGTTGTGCCGCTCGGCACTCCTTTGCTTGCCGGACCTGCTGCACTCACAACCACCCTTATCCTCATAGGCAAATACGGCTACCTCCCGGTAATAATATCCCTGATGCTGAACATGCTGCTTGCGTGGCTGCTGATGAACAGGGCATTTCTGATAATAAAACTGATCGGAGACAACGGGGCGCGTGCGATAACAAAGATCACCTCTCTTGTGCTGGCTGCCATTGCTGTTAAGTTGATACGAACAGGCGTAACTGAAATTATCAATCTGCCATGAATATAAAAAGCCGGATGCAGAAGATACTGCGGCTGCTCAAAAAAGAGTATCCTGACACAAAGACCGCGCTCTTTTACGGCACTCCTTTTCAGCTGCTTGCTGCTACCATACTCTCAGCGCAGGCCACTGACACACTTGTAAACAAGGTTACAGAGCCAATCTTCAGGAAATATAAAACAGCGGATGATTTTCTCAAACTGTCTGAAGATGAACTTCAACTGATGGTCAGGTCGATCAATTATTACAAAACCAAAACAAAAAATATCCTTTCATGTGCCCGCATTATAAAGGAGCAATTTCATTCAAAAGTTCCAAAAACAATGCAAGAACTAGTCACCCTGCCCGGAGTGGCACGAAAAACAGCTAACATTGTGCTTGCTGAGGCATATGGAATAAATGAAGGCATTGCTGTTGACACTCATGTAAAAAGACTTGCTGCGAGGCTCGGCCTCAGCAACCATACAGACCCTGTGAAGATTGAGCAGGACCTGATGCAGATATCTCCAAATGATGAGTGGAACCTTGTATCAAACCTGCTTATCAGCCATGGCAGAAAGGTGTGCAACGCAAAAAAACCGAAGCATGACATCTGCGTGCTTTATGACATCTGCCCATCGAATGATATTTAGTTATTTGAGAAGTGATTTGATTTTGTTTGCAATGGCAGAAGCTGATATTTCTTCATAATTGAGCAGTTCATCAGGCCTGCCGCTCTTGGGCATCTTTGTTACTGCAAGGCAATGCACAGGCACACACAACAAAGAAAGCTCGGAACATACTGCTTCTCCCAATCCGCCTTCTGCATAATGATCTTCAACGGTTATTATTGCCCTGGTATCCGCAGCAGCTCTTCTGAGTGTTGTTGAGTCTATCGGCTTGATGCTGTAAATATCTATAACCCTTATCAATATGTCTTCAGTCTTAAGAATATCATAAGCAGCAAGCGCCTCATGCAGGGTTATGCCTGCTGCCACAACAGTTGCAGCATCATTTTCGCTCTGCTTCACCACCTTGCTTCCGCCAATCACAAACTTGTCATCACTTTTATAGATTACAGGCGTATCTTTTCTTGTTGTGCGGACGTAGACAATGCCCTTGTGCTTTGCAACAGCCTCTACAAGCCTCTCTGTTGACACTGCATCACAGGGATACAACACAACACTGTCCAGAAGCGTCCTGAACATGGCTATATCCTCAAGCCCCATTTGCGAAGACCCGTCCTCGCCAATGGATACTCCTGCATGTGAGCCGCAGAATTTTATGTTCGCGTCAGAGTAGCGTGCCATCCTTATCTGGTCAAACGCCCTTGTCAGAAACGCGGCAAATGAAGAGACAAACGGTATCTTGCCCCTTCTGCATAATCCGAGCGCAGCGCCTGCCATATTCTGTTCAGCAACAAACATCTCAAAAAATCTTTCAGGATGCTTTGCCTTGAAAAGCTCTGAATATGTGGAGTTGCTCACCTCAGCGTCGAGCACAACCATCTCAGGATATGCTGAACCTATTCTCGCAATCGCCCTGCCATAAGCGAGTCTTGTGGATACATTGTCTGATAATTGATAAGACATCTCATCAAATGGCATTCGGGCCTTTGCTGAAGGCCTGATCTGCTGCGGCATGGATATCTCAGGCCGTGATGATTCATCAACTTCACCGATCTCTTTTAAGGCTGCTTCTGCCTCATCTTTTTTGAGCGGTTTGCCGTGCCAGTTTTCTTTATTTTCCAGCTTTGACACTCCACTGCCTTTGAATGTCTTTGCTATTATCATGAGCGGCGCATCAGCATCAGCTTCGATCTGATTGTATGCCCCAGCAATTTCTTCTATGTTGTGTCCATCCACAACAGCTGTTCTCCAGCCAAAGGATGAGATGCGTTTTTCATAGGCAGCCATATCATGGCCGAGCATGGTCTGGCCCCGCTGTCCCAGGCGGTTTACATCGAGTATGCCGGTCAGGTTGCCGAGCTTATAGTATGATGCAAGCTGTATGGCTTCCCACTGCGAGCCTTCAGCCATCTCACTGTCCCCAAGCAGCACGAATGTCCTGTACGGCAGACTGTCCAGATACTTTGCGTTAAGCGCCATGCCAAACCCTATGGAAAGCCCCTGCCCAAGAGAGCCTGTAGCAGCTTCTGTGAATGGAAATGCTGTTGTTGGATGGCCTTCGAGCCTGCTGCCGAACTTTCTCATGGTCAACAACTCTTCATCTGTTATGCAGCCGGCTGCATGCCATAGGGAGTAGAAGAGTGGTGATGCATGGCCCTTTGAGAATATAAGCCTGTCATTATTTGGAAAGCCGGGATCATCAGGATTGAACCTGAAAAATCCGCTGAAGAAGAGCACGGCCATCAGCTCAACAGCAGAGAGCGAAGAACTCGGATGGCCTGAGCCTGCTGCTGTTGTTGATCTGATTATTGAGCGCCTGATGAGACGGCATATATTCTCGATCTGTTTTTTATCAGACATTAATAACGCTCTTGCTAAGACTTCTTCTCCGTCATCTTCACATATATCATCCTGAGTTCATAGAGCAGATATGTGAGGGTCTTCTTCTCATCTTCAGTGAGATTGCCCTTTGTCTTTTCTTCGAGCATGCCGAGCGTGTCGATGAAATATTTTGCCTGCTCAAGATCAGGCTGCTGCGCGTTAGGGCCGATGCCCAGGCACATATACGCCATTGAAGAAAGGCTCGCCATATGCGTCATAAAATCAGCCTGCGGCAGAGGCCCTCTGTTTTCTGCTGCATCTTCAGCAGGCTCTGACTTTGGCTGCTCTTTTTTTACGCCCTCTGTTTTTGCGGCAGCACTATCTTCAGTAACAACCCTCTTGTCTCTAACCTCAAAATCCTTGCTCATTAATTCCTCCAAAGTATCAATAAAATTCGCGCAGCAGCTTTTCCGTATTTTTGATATCCGGCTTGTCTGCCCTGTGCGGATGAAATGCAGCATCAATGCGCTTTTCGAGCAGAGGCCTGTTGTTTTTGTAGATCACTCCTGTTGGTATCTCATCTCCCCACTTCAGAGCTGTCTCGAATGCCATTATCCTGTTCTCAGGATTGTATGCAGCATCAAGCGGTCTTACCCTGCTTTTGTACCACTCAAATGTATTTATCCTGTTAAATGTAACACATGGCTGCAATATGTCCACAAGCGAAAAGCCCTGGTAGTTTACAGCCTGTTTGATCATCTCTTTAAGATGAGCCTTGTCTCCTGCATAGCTGCGCGCAACAAAACTGCAATCCATTGCAACAGCAAAAGCAAGCGGATTGAACTGCTCTGAAAAAACACCGAATGGGTGAACTTTTGTCTTCATGCCCTCCATGCTGGTAGGAGAGGCCTGCCCTTTTGTGAGTCCGTATATCTGGTTGTTATGCACAAAAAGTTTGATGTTTGCATTTCTCCTTATGCTGTGCAGCAAATGATTACCGCCTTCGCCATAGCAGTCTCCATCTCCTGCAACAGCTATTGTGAGCATGTCTGGGTTTGCGAGTTTTATGCCTGTGGCAACAGGCAGCGTTCTGCCATGCAGCCCGTTGAACGTGTTGCATTTGACCGAGTGCGGCAGCTTGCCTGCCTGGCCTATGCCTGACACTATCACAAACTGGTGAGGCTCAAGGTTCAGTTCAGCAAGAGCCTCTTTAAACGCTCTCAATATAATGTGATTCCCGCATCCAGG
>JAJFVG010000144.1 GCA_021371915.1 Nitrospiraceae bacterium | reverse complement strand
TTCATCCTGGAGGCCTGAGAGCTTGAGCCTGTCCTCTATGCCAAGTTGCCTGAAAAGTTCCGACAGCAGCGAGCCGACATTCTTCATGCTTCTCCGTGCAGATGCGAATCGGGTGATTGGTGAGTGCAACTTTACAGGCACAGGAGGCATCTGCCTCCTGAAAGCCCGCGGAGTTATTCCTTACTGGTTATACTGCCTTGACAACTTTTTTGGAACGGATGCATCTTGTGCAGACATTTGCTCTCTTTGTTCCGCCTTCTGTAGCAATGCGAATCTTCTGTATGTTTGGCATCAGCACCCGCTTTGTTCTATTGTTAGCGTGGCTAACATTGTTGCCTACTGATCTTTTCTTGCCGCATACACTGCAACTGGCCATTGAGCGCCTCCTTTTAAATTGCATAAATAAGTCTGTTATGATAACATTTCAGGAGCATTCTTACAAGATGTAATAATTATAGAAGGCAGTACTGGAGGAAAACAGGGATGTCATTTCAGGAGTTAAAGAGCACTGATCTGGCCAAGGAACTGGGCGTAAAGTCCACGGACGTTGTGCAGGAACTCGGCAAGATCAGGAGAATTGAGTATAAAAAAGGCGTTACAAATATGAGGCTTGCCGATGATGAGGCGGAAAAGCTGAGGATTGTCTTTGCAAAGAAGAAGGAGGCAGAAAAAAAGGCTCCTCCTGCCAAGCCAAAGACAAAAGCAAAGACAGCTGAAAAGGAGAAGCCCGCTGCAAAGGCAAAGGAGAAGGCCCCTGCTGCTGCGGCTAAAAAGACTGTTAAGGATAAAGCTGCTGCTCCTGTAAAAAAGGCTCCTGCTGCTAAAAAGGCAGTCACGGCAGCTGTAAAAGAGGCTCCTGCTCCAGCTCCTGTAAAAGCTACTGTAAAACAACACATCAAGGCTGAGGTAAAAGAGGCTCCCAAAGCGCATGTCAAAGAGCATGTGAAAGAGGCAGCGCCGCATCCTGCGCCTGTAGTTAAACCGCATCCTCCAAAACCTCCGGTGCAGAAGATAGTGCCTGCGCCTCCTTCAGGCCCTGAGATAATAATTCCCGAGGGCATTAAAGAAGAAGACATAACGGTTCCTGCAGCTGTTGCGCCGGAAGCTGTTGCAACTGAAGAAGAGGTTGCTGTACCTGACAGGTTCAAAAAAGATATTGAAGTAGAGAAGGTCGAGAAGATAAAGGCAAAGCCTGCAATGCAGAAGGCCTTTCAGACAATAAAGAAGGTTGAACCGAAAAAGTGGGTAGACCAGAAGGGCGGCAAGAGGTTCAAGGACAGGCACCGCCAGCCTGAGGCTGCTGCACAGCCTCAGCCGACTGCTCCCAGAAAGAAGTCCATAAAGCTCGAAGAGGGCACAACCATAAAGGTCTTTGCAGAGACCATCGGCCAGAAGATATCCGATGTGATCAAAAAGTTCATGGAACTCGGTTTTATGCCGACAGTGAACCAGCCTGTTGACCTGGATGCTGCTGTGCTCATAGCTGAATCCTTCGGCATAAAGGTTGAGGTTGTCACGCCTGAGCAGATGGATGTTGTAGCAGAGGTGGAGGATGACGCAAGCCTCGTTGTGCACAGGCCTCCTGTTGTTACTGTCATGGGCCATGTTGACCACGGAAAGACATCCCTGCTTGATGCGATCAGAGAGACAAAGGTCACGGAAACAGAGGCTGGAGGAATAACCCAGCATATCGGAGCATACAAGAAGACGATAAACGGCAAGGTGATCACATTCCTGGATACTCCCGGCCATGAGGCATTTACAGCCCTGCGCGCAAGAGGCGCAAAGGTGACTGATATAGTTGTGCTTGTAGTAGCTGCTGATGACGGCGTTATGCCTCAGACCATTGAGGCTATCAACCATGCCAAGGCTGCAAATGTGCCGATCATCGTTGCAGTAAACAAGATAGACAAACCAGAAGCCAATCCCACAAGAGTGAAGAACGAACTCTCAGAGCACGGGATCATATCTGAAGACTGGGGCGGCCACAATATATTTGTGGAGGTTTCAGCCAAACAGAGGATAGGCATAGAGCATCTTCTGGAGATGATACTGCTTCAGGCAGAAATAATGGAGCTCAAGGCTAACCCTGTAAAGGCATCAAGAGGAACCATCATCGAGGCCAAGCTCGACAAGGGCAGAGGCCCTGTTGCCACAGTGCTGATTCAGTCAGGCTCGCTCAAGACCGGAGATGCATTTGTTGCGGGCACAACATCAGGAAGGGTGAGGGCGTTGATAGATGACACAGGCAAAAAGATCAATGATGCCGGTCCGTCAATGCCTGTTGAGGTGATAGGCTTTTCAGAAGTGCCTACTGCCGGAGACCTCTTCACTGGAGTTGAGGATGAGAAAAAGGCCAGACAGGTTGCCCTGGCCAGACTGCACAAACAGAGGCTTGCAGAGATGTCAAGGCACAGAAAACTCACACTCGATGAAGTATACGCAAAGATAAAAGAGGGCCAGATAAAAGAACTCAATATCATCATCAAGGGAGATGTGCAGGGCTCTGTTGAAGCGCTCAAGAAGTCCCTTGAAGATATAACGCATCCAGAGGTGAAGGTGAGGGTAATACACACCTCTGTCGGCGGCATAACAGAATCTGACGTAATGCTCGCTACAGCTTCAAACGCGATAATAATCGGATTCAATGTAAGGCCTGAGTCAAAGGCATCTCATCTTGCAGAGAAAGAGGGCGTTGACATAAGACTCTACAACATTATCTATGTAGCCATAGAGGATGTGAAGAAGGCGCTTGAAGGACTGCTCGAACCAACTCTCAAAGAGAAGATACTCGGCAGGGCAGAGGTACGCCAGACCTACCAGGTTTCGAGAATAGGAACAATCGCAGGCTCCTATGTTACCGAGGGGCATATCAGCAGGGCGAGCGACGGCATAAGGATAATCAGAGACAATATTGTTGTCTACGAAGGCAAGCTCGGCTCCCTGAAGAGATTCAAGGAAGATGTCAAGGAAGTACAGACCGGCTATGAGTGCGGCATAACCATAGAGAATTTCAATGACCTCAAGGTCGGCGATATTATAGAAAACTACATAATCGAAAAGATTGCCGCAAAACTCTAACCACCAATTCAATAACGGCCTGCGGAGAGATTCCGCAGGCCGTTAAACCGGAAGATAAAATGCACCCATACAAAAGATCTCAAAGGCTCAATATACTTATCAAGGAAGAAATGGCTGACATAATCATGCGCAGGGTCAAGGACCCGCGCCTCGGTTTTGTAACAGTCACTGATGTGGAGATGAGCGAGGATTTGAAGCTCGCAAAAGTGTATGTAAGCGTTTTCAGGGAAGAGGAGCGGGACATGACTCTTGAGATACTCAACTCTGCAAAGGGCCTTATAAGGAGCGAGCTTGCAAAGAGGGTGAGGGTGAAGTTCATACCTGCCCTGGACTTCAGGATAGACAAATCAGTTGAGCACGGCGACAAGATTGACCGCCTGCTGAAAGAAATAAAGGATAGCGAAGAGCATTCATGAGCAATCCTCCTGATGAACTGATAAGTTTTCTGCGGGCTGAAGATGATTTTCTGATAGCAGTTCATTTCGATCCTGACGGAGACTGCATTGGTTCTGCATCTGCTCTTGCCGAAGCGCTCAAAGGCATCGGTAAAAAAGTGACCCTGTTTTGCGAGACGCGCATTCCTGAAAGCTATTTCTTCATGTCAGGCGCAAAAGATTTCCGCACTATCGATGACCTCGTATCTTCCGGCCTGTCATGCTCTAACTTCAGCGCAATGGTAATAGTTGATGCCAATTCCATAAAGAGGATTGCCGGAGAAAAGAACAGGGCATTTTTCGACTGCTATGAAGGGCCTGTTGCTGTTATAGACCACCACGAGACAGAGTCGCAGTTCGGCAGCATAAGATGGGTGGAGCCTTATGAGCCCGCAACAGGCATGATGGTACATGAACTGCTCAAGAAGATGAATGTCGCACTGACAAAGAGCATGGCATCAAACCTCTACACCGCTATTGTTGTTGATACAGGCAACTTCAGGTTTGACAATGTGACCCCGCAGACGTTTCTTGCTGCATCAGAACTGGCATCAGCAGGGGCTGTGCCGGCGGATATATACAGGGAGCTTTATGAGTCATGGAGCACAAACAGGCTCGCTCTTTTCAGGGCAGTGCTCTCCACCCTCACACTCGAAAACGGCGTTGCATTCATGCACGCTACAAAAAAGATGTTCGCTGATACAGGAGCTGATTCCTCCGATGCAGAGAACTTTGTATCTTTTCCGCGAACAGCGCGTGATGTCAGGGCATCCGTATTCATCAGGGAGGTTGCAGAGAACCACTACAAGTTGAGCCTGAGGTCAAAAGGCGATCTGAATGTGGCACGCATTGCAGAGAAGTTCGGCGGAGGCGGTCACAAGAATGCAGCAGGCTGCGTTATAAAAGAGAGTCTCGAAAATATCAAGACCGCAATTATGGATGAGCTGAAAGTTCTTCCGGATTCTAGATAGCAGCGTTTATCTTTTCGTAAAGCTCTTCAGGCGTTATAACAGCGCCGCCGGGCCTTCCGTAGAAATGCACTTCCGATTTCCCGTTTACAGCCAGCTTCACATCCTCGACCATCTGGCCTGCGTTCAGCTCTACAACCATGAATTTTTTGCTGTCAGCCAGCGTATTGATCTGTTTTTCAGGGAATGGGAATAGGGTCTTTGGCCTGAAGAGACCAACCTTCTTGCCGTCTGCACGCAGTTTTTTTATGGCTGCATAGGATATGCGGGCAGCTATTCCATATGCCACAACAACCATGTCTGCATCATCTGTCATGATCTCTTCGAACATGACTTCACGCTCCCGTATCTTTGTGTATTTATCCTGGAGTATCTTGTTCCTGCTCTCGAGCTCGCCGTCTCCCATATAGAGCGATTTTATCACATTGGGCTGTCTGTCTTTGCATCCGGTGAGCGCCCATGTTTTTTCTGGCAGGTTTGGTTTGCTGTACGGCGTCTGGACAAGGGGTTCCATCATCTGGGCAAGTATGCCGTCACCCAGTATCATCACCGGTGTCCTGTATTCGTCAGCCTTGTCAAAGGCGAGCATGGTCATGTCCCAGAGCTCCTGCACATTGTAAGGAGCAAAGACGATCATCCTGTAGTCGCCGTGGCCTCCGCCCTTTACCGCCTGGAAGTAGTCTGCCTGGCTTGCTGATATGTTGCCGAGTCCTGGGCCGCCCCTCTGCATGTTCACTATAACTGCCGGCAGTTCTGCCCCGCACAGGTAGGATATTCCCTCCTGCTTTAGACTGATGCCCGGACTGCTTGATGATGTCATTGCGCGCGCACCGCATGCTGATGCGCCAAAGACCATGTTTATGGCAGCGATCTCGCTCTCTGCCTGTATGAATGTGCCGCCAACATCAGGCATGCGCCATGACATGTATTCAGGTATCTCATTCTGCGGTGTTATTGGATAGCCGGCATAGAATCTGCACCCGGCCTGGATGGCTGCTTCCGCAACTGCCTCGTTGCCTTTGATAAGGATTTTTTTCATGGTTTTCATTATAACATTACAGGCCTGCATTTGCGCAAAAAAGCAGAGGCGCAGCGTCTTTGCTGCGTGTGCTAAAATAGCTGATGCCCCATATAAAAGTGCTCCCTGAAGACCTAAGAAACAAGATTGCAGCAGGCGAGGTGATCGAGAGGCCCGCATCTGTTGTGAAAGAGCTTGTCGAAAATTCGATAGATGCCGGCGCATCCAGGATAAGGGTGGACATCATGCGCGCGGGCAAAAAGCTCATACGCGTGTCTGACAACGGCAGAGGCATGGAACGGGATGACGCACTGCTCTCTTTTGAGCGCCACGCGACCAGCAAAATAAGCAGCGACAAAGATCTTTTCAATATAACCACAAACGGCTTCAGGGGCGAGGCGCTATCTTCAATCGCTGCTGTATCAAAGGTTATGATTGCCACATCCGTGGAAAGCGGTTCAGGCACCTGCGTGGATATTGAGGCAGGGCAGATCAAGTCTGTAAAAGAGTGCTCTGCAGCAGGCACAACGATAGAGATCAAGGACCTTTTTTTCAATACGCCTGCGCGACTCAAATTTCTAAAGACCGACAGCACGGAAAACTTTCATATAATCGAGACCGTCACAACCCAGGCGCTTGCAAACCACTCAATCGGTTTTAACCTGGGCATTGACGGAAACGAAACTCTCTCGCTGCCTCCTGCGTCATCCATCAAGGAGCGCATAGTTCAGATATTCGGCAGCAGCCTTGCGGATGAACTCAAAGATGCGATGCCTGAAGGCCCTGGCATCAGGTCTCATGTTTTTGCGGCAACACCGGAATGCGCAAGAAGTACAAGGGCGCTCCAGTATGTTTTTGTGAACAAAAGGCCTGTGAAAGATCAGACCGCATCGTATGCTGTTTACAAAGCTTATGAAGGATTGATACCTAAAGAGAAGCATCCTGTTTTTTTTGTTTTTCTTTCCATACCTCCTGACAGAGTGGACTTCAATGTACATCCTGCAAAGCGAGAGGTGAGGTTTGCTGACAAGTCCGCTGTTTTCAATCATGTGAAGATGGCTGTAAGAGATGCTGTTGCGCAGACAGGGCTTTTATCATCGCCTGAAAATATCCAATATGACAAGTATGATGCTGTGCAGCCTGTATCAGAATTTATTCAGCAGAATTATTCGTATGAAAGCTTTCAGTCAGCTGAACCGCAAGTGTGTGAAGATGCAGCCTGCTACACAAATGGCATACCGTTTCTCTATCTCGGCAGCACATTCGTGGCTGTGCAACATCCCGATGGCCTGATGTTAATTGACTACCACGCTGCACATGAGAGGATCAACTATGAGCGTTTTATGAACAAAGAGCTGTTCAATGCAGCAAGCCTGCTCTTTCCAGCGCAGGTGCAGCTAAGGCCTTCTGAATACAGCTCCATACTCGCAAATTTAAGTCTGCTTAAAGAGTTTGGTTTTGATATTGAGGACTTCGGCAGCAACTCCGTTATAGTGCGCACCTGTCCTGATCTGCTCTCTGTCGGTGATTTCGGAGAACTGCTTTCTGACATTGCGAATTGTCTTGCAGAGGCAGATCATGTGAAGGATAAAACTGATATGGATCTGGAGCCGGTAAACGCTGCAAAAAAGTCGCTCGCAGCGCGCCTGGCATGCCACAGCTCGATACGTGGACGATCAGAAGCTCCTGATGCATTCAGGATAGCAAACCTGCTTAAAGACCTTAGGAAGACAGAGACACCGGGATGCTGTCCTCACGGAAGACCCACAACGCATGTCATTACGCTGGATGAGATGAAAAAGATATTCAAAAGGTGAAATGAAAACTGGAAAGGAGGAATTGATGAGACTGTTTGGAATTATCGCTGTGCTGTTTGTGTTTGCTTTTGCCGTATGCGCTGATGCTGATGTAAAAAACAAAAAATTCAGTAAGGAGGAGATTAAAAAGATGAGTGAAACAAAGGCAGTGATAGAGACAAAGTTCGGAAAGATCGAGCTTAAATTTTATCCGGATGTTGCTCCAAATCATGTAAAGAATTTCATCGATCTGGCAAAAAAGGGATTTTACAATGGCACAACATTTCACAGGGTGATCCCGGGCTTTATGATACAGGGAGGAGATCCCAACTCAAAGAACCCGGACAAGTCCATGCACGGCACAGGCGGCCCGGGTTATACGGTAAAGGCAGAGTTCAACAGCAAGCAGCATAAGCGCGGCGTGCTCTCGATGGCAAGGGCGCAGGATCCTGACAGCGCCGGCTCGCAGTTCTTTATATGCGTTGCTGACGCGCTCTTTCTAGACAGGCAGTACACGGCATTTGGCGAGGTTGTCTCAGGCATGGATGTGGCTGACAAGATAGTGAGCCAGAAGCGCGACATGGCGGATAATCCTGTTGAAAGAATAGAGATGAAAGTTACTGTGATAGAGAAATAGCTTCTTTGGCTGTCTGGAGGTCTTCTTCAGGCACAAGGATTTTTATTTCTCCCATTTTGCCTATATTGACAGGATACGGGGTCACTCTGGATGATCTGATCACAGCAGTGACCCCGCCACTTTCCAATATGCTCCTGATCATCTCCGCTTCAAGAGGATCGTTAGTGACAACAAGTTCAACCAATCTGTCTGAAGGCTGCTCTTTTATTTCTGCACCTTTTCCCAGTCTTTTAGAAACTTCTGTATACCGATGTCTGTGAGCGGATGCTTTGCAAGCTGCGAAATGACGCTGTATGGTATTGTTGCTATGTCAGCGCCCATTTTTGCGGCATCCAGCACATGTACAGGATTTCTTATGCTCGCCACGATTATCTCTGTGTTGAACATGTAATTGTCGAATATCATCCGTATGTCAGCGATTATGTCCATGCCGACCTGGCTGATGTCGTCGAGCCTGCCGACAAAGGGGCTGACATAAGTTGCGCCTGCCTTTGCAGCAAGGAGCGCCTGATTCGGTGAAAATATGAGCGTCACATTTGTCTTGATGCCTTCTGATGAGAGGGTCTTTACAGCCCTGAGCCCGTCCTCTGTCATCGGTATCTTGACCACGATGTTCGGATGGATTGCCGCAAGGTCGCGCGCCTCTTTTATCATCTCATCGCTCTTGAGTCCGATAACCTCTGCGCTGATAGGGCCGTCTACTATAGAACATATCTCGTTGAATATATCAGCAGGCGATCTCTTTTCCTTTGCGATGAGAGACGGATTTGTTGTGACTCCGTCGATCACCCCAAGCTCAAAGGCCTTTCTGATCTCATCAACATTTGCCGTGTCGATAAAAAATTTCATTCTTTTGTCTCCTCCTGTATGGTTGATATCATGTAGTTGTCTCCGTCATTCATCACCCTGAATCCGAAGGACTCAAGGGTCTGGGTCATGGGCCTGCCGAGTATCAGATCGAACATGTCAGGGCTTATAGAAAAATTCTCCTGTATGAAAGGCCTTGCATAAGTGTCGTACTGGAGCATATCGATCAGTTCGTCAACAGCCAGCTCTTCTCCGGCAGCCATCATGTCGAGTGCATCTTTGAGTCTTATGTAAGAGCACTTCTGTTCGTGATGCCTGATGATCTCCATTATGGCATCGCTTTCAGCAAAAAGTTCTTCTCTTGTGAGCCTGTTGGCCTCAAGCCCGTTGAGCACCTCAGCAGGGTTCCAGCACTCGAACTGCCTGCACTGGGCAGGTCTGTTTTCATATATGGAGCAGATGTTGCCTTCACCAAAAAATATGCATTCACTTGTTCCTGGCTTGTCTTTTACCTTTATGAGTTCGATTGATTCGTACAGGGTGTTGTCATCGTGTGATTTCACCAGTTCGCTGTCGCGTATGGTGAAGACATGCGACTGGTTGAGAATGCCTGAGTTGAACAGTGCCGCGTCTTCTTTCAGGAGTGATGGCGCGCCGCCTTTGCAGCAGCCTCCGCATCTGGTGCAGGCTTCAGCCTGCTTGCTGCCGGATATGATTTTTTTAAGCCTCGTTTTGTTGTCCACTGCTTTATGGTCTCCTTTATGTATTGTTGGGCAAGAGCATCTCTGCGATATGCCTTATCTCTTTGTCCTTGAGCTTTGTCCTTAGCTGTATTATGCAGTTCGGGCATGATGTGATGATGGTATCAGCATCATCATAATCCAGTTTTCTCTGGTTGAGCATGCTTTCTGACATGTCTTTATATAATACCCTAAATGCGCCTGCAAGGCCGCAGCATCCGCTCTGGCGCGGTTCCGTAAGCTTGATGCCAGTGCCGGCAAGTATCTCTCGCGGCTCTTTTTTAATCTTCAGTTTATAAAGCGAATGGCATGGATCGTGGAACATGATCTTTTTGTTCTTGTAGGCTGATGATGAGGTGAGCGAGCCGGCCAGGGAGTTTGCTGATACAAATTCGGAAAAATCCATCGCATTTTGTATGCACTCCCCGATGAGTTCCATGTATGTGTTTTTGAGAAAGTCCGTGCATGTCGGGCAGAGGCTTATTACAGCCTCGACCCTCAGCCTACCGAATGCCCTTATGTTCTGTTCAGCTTTCAGTGCAGCCTCTTTTTTCATGCCGAGCGACAGTAGAGGCGCGCCGCAGCAGACCTCCGCGCTCGGTATCACCACATCATATCCGAGGGCTGTCAGGGTTTTTATAAGCTGCCTGCCTATCTGTGGGTATATGTAGTTGATCGTGCATCCTGCAAACAGTGCAATTCTGCCTTTTTGTCTGCCTGTCTTGTAAAGCGTGCCGTCTTCCCGCAGGGTTTTGGATGCGAACTCAATTCCCATCTCATCAATTATTCCAGTCAGGCCAGTTCTGCTGAGAAGGCGCAGCGCTCCTGTCTTTTGCATCAATCTCATGATTGGAAAAGCCAGGGATGTATATCTGAGAGCGTACTTTGCAAAAAGTCCGAGTGCGCGCAGCTTTTTGTCTGAGCATGCCAGCTCGCTCCTTGCCTGGTATATGCGTGATGTGACATCAACGCCGAGCGGGCATGTGCTGTCGCAGGACCCGCAGAGCATGCAGCTGAATATCCTGTCTATCGCAGCAGGGGTTGCGTCGTCCTCCTGCTGGAGCATATTCATAAGCATGAGCCTGCCGCGGGGACTCATGCTCTCATTGCCTGATTCGCTGTATGTCGGGCAGAGCGCCTTGCAGGTTCCGCACCTTACGCACTCAAGCTCTTTTTCTGTTGAGTTTTCCACTTTTGAATCCTTCGAGGTCCAGCGATACAAAATCAAATCCTATAGACCTTAATTTATCCACAATCTTCTGTCTGGTGCTGTCAGAAAAGAGCTGCTGCATTTCATCCTCTTTCAGCTCTATCCTTGCGCATCCGGATACGCTCCTGACCCTGAACTCGGAAAATCCGAGCTCACGCAGATACTCTTCAGCCTGCTGCACCACCTTGAGCGCCTCTGGTGTGATGAGCTCGCCATAAGGGAACCTTGACGCAAGACATGGTGATGCCGGCCTCTGCCATCCTTGCAGCCCGAGCTTTGCTGATATCTTTCGTATCTCGTCTTTTGTCATGCCTGCTTCCACAAGAGGACTTCTCACCCTGTTGTCTTTGCCTGCCCTCATGCCCGGCCTCCAGTCATCAAGGTCATCAATGTTTGATCCATCGTACACATGCTCGTAGTTTTCTGATTCAGCAATATTCCTGAGCATGCTGAACAACTCATTTTTGCAGTGAAAGCACCTGTCAGCAGGATTGCTTGTGAACATGGGATTTGAGAGTTCATCAGTTTTTATAAATCTGTGCGGCATGCCGAGCAGCGCTGCCGTATCAAAAGCGGTTTTGATGTCCTGTGTCGGGGTGGTCTCCGAGCATGACGTGACAGCAATAAACCGTATGCCCGAGTCAGCAGCAGCCTTTACCAGCAGGGTGCTGTCCACGCCTCCGGAGAAGGCTATCACAGCGGACCCTGAATTGCGGAGTATGCTGAGAAGTTTTGTGTATTTGTCTTCCATCAGATATGTTCTGTTTCAGCAGCAGCCTGTATTAAAGGATAGATATCTCGAAATTTTCCTGATGCAGGCCGGGGTGTTCTTTTACTATCAGTTTTATCCCGAGCATTGCCTCTATCTCTTCAGCGCCTGATCTCTCTTCGTCAGAAAGCAGGTCAGCCACGGATGAGTGTGCTTTTATGATTACCGCTGATTCCTGCGGCGGGTTCATCCTTTTGAGCTTTCTGAATATCTCGTACACCACAGTTCGCGGTGATTTTACAAAGCCCTTGCCTTCGCAATAAGGGCACTGCTCACAGAGTACCCTGCCTAGACTCTCGCGCACGCGCTTTCTGGTCATCTGTATTATTCCGAGTTCTGAAATGTTGTATATGGTGTTTTTTGCACGGTCGCGCTTCATAGCTTCGACAAATGAATGAAATACCCTGTCCCTGTTTTCGAGCCGCTCCATGTCAATGAAGTCTATTATTATTATTCCGCCAAGGTTTCTGAGTCTGATCTGGTAAGCGATCTCTTTTACAGCTTCGAGGTTTGTTTTGAGAATCGTATCTTCCAGATCTTCTTTGCCCACAAACTTGCCTGTGTTCACATCTATTACAGTCATGGCCTCTGTCTGGTCTATAACAATATATCCGCCCGACTTTAGCCATACCCTTCTGCCGAGAGCGCGTGATATGTCCAGCTCTATGCCGAATGCGTCGAAGATCGGCTCGCGGTCGCTGTAGTGCTCGATCCTGTCAGAGAGGCGCGGGAAGTATGTTTTAACAAACTCCTTCACCTTTTCGTACTCTTCCTTTGAATCAATTATGAGCCTGCTGACATCATGGCTCATTATGTCGCGCACGCTCCTGAAGATGAGGTCGAAATCATTGTAAAGTATATTGGGCGCTGTTATGCGGTCTTTCTTCTTTTGTATGTTGTCCCACAGAAGCTGCAGGAATTCGAGGTCTTTTTTTATCTCTTCAGAAGTTGCGTCTTCGCAGGCTGTTCTCATGATGAGTCCGAATCCTTTTGGCCGCAGCTCCTCTGCTATCGCTTTGAGCTTATTGCGGACCTCTTCGTTTTCGAGCCTTCTGGATATGCCTATATGTTCGACATTGGGCATCAGCACCACATATCTGCCAGGCATTGTCACATAGGAAGTAACCCTTGCGCCTTTTGTGCCGATAGGGTCTTTTGCCACCTGCACGAGTATTTCCTGACCTTCCTGTATAAGCTCCTCAATAGAGACAGAGGGCTTTTCCCGCTGAAGATTGCTATCCATGTCCACCATGTCGGAGCCGTTATCTATGAATGCGGGATAATACTCGGCAGTCTCTGTTTTTATGTCAGCCACATAGAGAAAGGATGCCTTTTCGAGTCCTATGTCAACAAAGGCGGACTGCATGCCAGGGAGGATCTTGAGTATTTTCCCTTTATATATGTTGCCTACAAGAGATGCGTCCCGCTTTCTTTCGATGTAAAGCTCAACCACCTGCCCGCCTTCCAGCAGGGCTACCCGTCTCTCTTCATTTGTAACATTGATTACAAGTTCTCCGGTCATAGGGGTTCGGCCCATCCGTCCTTCCGGCCGTACATCGCGGCTCGGGTTATATTTATTTCCGCGGGATCAGCGCTGAAGAGCGCCCTTATGATCTCGCCAATTCTCACTTTAACATTCTCGGTATCAACCAGCATCAACTGCACCATCATGCCTTCAGCTTCCCTGATGATGTCTATGGATTCCACGCAGCCTGACAGGTCGACCTTCCTGCCATCCCTCTCAGCTGTGAAGCGTTCATTCTGATCAGCTGCGCAAAAACCGTTTTTGATCTCATCAGCAACAGCAGTGCTTATATCTTCTATCGGCACGATGAACCTGTACCTGTTCACAAAGCTGGTGAGCGACGGCTCGCGCGATATCTCCTTCATCGCATCTATCCTGAGTCCTTCAGGCAGAGTGGAGTTGATGCGCTCTTTATAGAATTCTATATCAAATGGGGCTGAAACCTCCATATCAAAGAACTCTCTCAATCCTGCAACTCCTACATTCAAGGGCGGTCCGAAAGATATTCTGGGGCCTGGATGAAAGCCTTTTGAGTACTCAACCGGAACGCCTGCTCTTCTGAGCGCCCTCTGCATTGCTGTTATAAGTTCTAGATGGGAAAGATATTTGAGCCTGCCTGTCTTTGAAAAGCGCGAACGTATGATGAGTCTGCCTGAGTCTGATCCGGACTCTTCAGCAGGCGCATCGGCGATCTGTCCTGCCTCATATTGTTTTGTCTGTTCAGAAGAGCTGCATTTAAGTCCGCAGGCAGTGCATCTCTTTCTGCAGTCAATGGTCATATCTTCATCAACCGCTTTCCCGTATTCTCTCAGCAGAAATTCTTTTTTTACTCCCGTATCAACAATGTCCCACGGCAGGATGCTGTCAGGCTGATATCTCTTTTCAGAATAGCTGCTGCCGTCGATCCCTGTGCGCTCCATGGCTGTTTGCCATTTGCCATAGTCAAAATGCTCTGTCCATCCGTCGAGCCTGCATCCTTCTTCCCACGCTGCTTTTATGAGAGGAGAAAGATTATGATCTCCTCTTGAGAATACTGCTTCAAGAAAACTCATCTCCTCATTGTGGCCCTTGTACTTGAACTTTTTGCTGCTGAGAGTTTCCCGCAGATACCTTAACTTGCGCCTCATCTCATCAAGACTGATCTGTCCATACCACTGAAACGGCGTGTGCGGCTTTGGCACAAATGGAGAGACCGTGATGCTTATGTTGACGAATCTGCCTGTATTCTTCTTTGCAGTTTTTAGCGCCTGCATGGCCATGCTGCCTATGGCTTCTATGTCAGCTTCTGTCTCTGTTGGCAGGCCTATCATATAGTAGAGCTTAAGGTTGATCCAACCCTCCTCAAACAGCATCTTCAGCGCCTCTTCGTACTGTTCGTCAGTGAAATCCTTGTTTATCACTGAACGCAGTCTCTGCGTTGCTGCTTCAGGCGCTATGGTGAAGCCTGTTTTGCGGGTGGTCTTTATTTCCTTTAGTATCCTTCGATCGATCGAGCCGACTCTCAATGAAGGAAGGGATATGGCTGTCTTGTATTTTCTGAACTGCCTGTTCATGTCCTGTATGAGCGGCAGCATGCTTGAGTAGTCCCCTGCGCTGAGTGAAGAGAGCGATACCTCGTCATATCCTGTGTTCTTGAGAGATTCTTTTGCTATCTCGATTATCCTTTGCGGACTCCTCTCGCGCACAGGTCTGTAGATTATTCCTGCCTGGCAGAACCTGCACCCCATTGAACAGCCCCTTGATATCTCAATCGTCACCCTGTCATGCACGATCGGGGCGAATGGAACAACAGGGCAGACCGGATATGGAGAATCTTCAAGCGACTCTATGAAACGTCGTTGTATGGTTGCGTCTCTTCCGTGGATGTGAGGGACGTACATGCCTTTGATTTTTGCGAGCTGCCTGAGCGTCTCTTCAGTTGATGCTGAAGAAGCCTTGGACTGTCTCATCACATCCAGTATCTCGACAATCGCCTCCTCAGCGTCGCCTATCATGAATGCGTCAATGAAGTCTGACATTGGAGCAGGGTTGGATGCGCACGGACCGCCAGCGATGACGATCGGGTATTCGGCGCTGCTGTTGATTCGTTCGGCACTGGAAACCGGCATGCCGCCCAGGTGTATCATGTTGAGCACTGTTGTGTACGAGAGCTCGTATTGCAGGCTGAAGCCGATCATGTCCAGGTCTCGCAGCTGAGTGCCGCTTTCAAGAGTTCGTAGTAGTTCCCCTGTTTTCCTCAAATGATCTTCGAGGTCGGTCCATGGAGAAAAAACCCTTTCGCACAACGTGAAGGGCAGTGAATTTGCGATGTCGTAAAGTATGCGCATGCCGAGGTGCGACATGCCGACCTCGTACACATCAGGGAACGCAAGACAGAACCTCACTGAATCAGCAGCTGATCCGTTTTTGTGTATGCTGTTAAATTCTGAATTGAAATAACGGCTGGGCTTTTGGAATCTGGAAAAATTCACTGTCTAGAATACCACTCTGTCTATGCTGTACGCAAGTACAGGACTGGGTTTGAGAAGGGCGGCGATCATCGGAACAATAAAAAGGCCCTGTTGCGTTTGGGGCTACAGGGCCTGGCACGATACTACGACTAAATGTTTATTTCTTTGCTGCTGTTTTCTTTGCAGCCGGCTTCTTTGCAGCGGCTTTCTTCGGAGCAGCCTTTTTTACTACTTTCTTTGCAGCGGCTTTCTTCGGAGCAGCCTTCTTTACTGTTTTCTTTGCGGCAGGTTTCTTTGCAGCGGCTTTCTTCGGGGCAGCCTTCTTTACTGCTTTCTTTGCGGCAGGTTTCTTTGCAGCGGCTTTCTTCGGAGCAGCCTTCTTCACTGTTTTCTTTGCTGCTGTTTTCTTTGCTGCGGGTTTCTTTGCTGCTGTTGCCATATTCACCCTCCGTGTTTTGAATTGCAATACAATTAATTAAAATAATACATTGAAATAAATTAAACTGCAACAAAAAAATGATTTGCGAATTTATCTTCTCACATTCAACACGCCGTCCATCTGCGAAATTTTGTTCACGAGGTTGTTCAGCTGAGTCCTGTTTTTTATCTCGAGAGTCAGTTCGAGGAGAGCGCGCTTGTCATGCGTTGAATGCGCTTTCAGAAAAGTTATATTCACATCCGCTGTGGATATGAGCGCGCTTAGGTTAGCGATAATGCCGGGCTTGTCGTGCGCTTCCACATAGAGTTTTGCTGCTGATGCGAGGTCTGCGCTCTGGTTCCAGTTCACTTCGATCAGTCTTGCGTTGTCTATTGCCAGCCGTTCGAGATTGGAGCAGTCCTTCCTGTGTATCGTCACTCCTTTGCCTTTTGTGATGAAGCCTATGATGTTGTCGCCGGGCACAGGGAAGCAGCATTTGGCCACATGGTAAAGGATGTTGTCGATGCCTTTTATCGTTATGACGCTCTGTTTGTCTTTGCGTTCCGACGGTCTCTTCGGCGTCTCTGGACGCTCCTCTGCTTTTTCCGGTGCGAGTTTGTTTATGATCTGGCGCGGGGATATCTTGCCGTAGCCGACAGACACATATAAATCTTCAAGCGTCGGATGGCTGAACGCCTTGAGCACTTCATTCATCTTTTCGGACTTCAGTACCGAGAGGCTAAGGCTGTTGCGTCTGACTTCATCTTCAGTAAGTTTCTGGCCGAGCTCTATGCTCTTTGCGCGTTCCTCGGTCTTTATCCATTGCTTGATCCTGCTCTTGGCGCGCTGGGTCACAACAAACTTGAGCCAGTCCTTGCTCGGGTTGTGCGAAGGAGAGGTTATTATCTCAACCGAATCTCCGCTCACAAGCTTGTATCTCAGCGGCACAATTCTGCCGTTAACTTTTGCGCCTACGCACTTGTGACCTACCTGTGTGTGTATGCTGTATGCAAAATCAACTGGCGTGGAATCCATCGGCAGTTCCTGTATATCGCCTTTTGGTGTGAAGACATAAACAGTATCGGGTATGACCTCACCCTTGACAGCTTCGAGAAATTCCTTGGCATCTGAAATTTCCTTTACCAGGTCCCTCAGCCAAGTGACAAAACGCTCGTTCTTTCCGGCTCCAGCGCTCTTGTCCTTGTATCTCCAGTGCGCAGCAATGCCCTCTTCAGCTATTTCATCCATGTCTTCAGTTCTTATCTGAAACTCGATGCGGCTGCCGCCGGGACCTGCAACTGTGGTGTGAAGCGACTGGTAGAGGTTTGACTTGGGCAGGCTGATGAAGTCCTTGAACCTGCCGGGCACAAGGGGCCAGAGCGAATGCAGTATGCCGAGTATGTCGTAGCAGTGTCCGACCGTGTCGGTTATTATTCTGAAGCCGATTACATCATGCACCTGCTCAAAGGGAATCTTCTGCTTTATCATCTTTTGATAGATGCCGTAGATATGTTTGACCCTGCCCTTGATCTTTCCAGGGATGCCGGCCAACTCGAGCTTTGAGGTCATGATGCCTTCTATCTCTTTAATGTACCTGGTCTGTTCCTTTGTGTGCAACGCGACCTTGTTTTTCAGGTCTTCATAAAGATCCGGCATGAGGGTCTTGAAGCAGAGGTCTTCGAATTCAGTGCGGAGAAATCCTATTCCCAGTCTGTTTGCAAGCGGTGCGTATATCTCGAGTGTCTCGTTTGCGATCCTCCGCTGTTTCTGCGGCGGCAGGTGGGATATGGTGCGCATGTTATGCAGTCTGTCAGCGAACTTTATCAGGATGACACGCACATCCTTTGACATTGCAAGAAGCATTTTCCTGAAGTTTTCTGCCTGAGCATCTTCCCTTGTCTTGAACTCCACCTTGCTGAGTTTAGTGACAGCGTCCACCAAAAAGGCTACCTCTTTGCCGAACATGGTCTTGACGTCTTCTATCGAGATGCCCGTGTCCTCGATTGTGTCATGCAGCAGTCCGGCTGCAATGGCTGCGGGATCGAGCTTCAAGTCGGCAAGGGTGTCGGCAACAGCTATTGGATGGAGAAAATATGCTGACCCCTCAGCCCTTTTCTGGCTGCAATGAGCGTCGCGCGATAAGACGTAGGCCCTTCTTATAACATCAAGGTCTGCATTGGGTGTATTGGATTTGATCTTCGCCAAAAGTTTGTTCAGCGTAACCATATATGCCTAATTATACATTTTCTGATATGTGTTAAGATATGATCCATGGACAAGCTGATAATTACCGGAAACGGGCCTCTGAGGGGCGAAGTCGAGATAAGCGGAGCAAAAAATGCGTCTTTGCCGATCATAACAGCCGCGATTCTGGCATCAGGCAAAAGCATTGTGCGCAGAGTGCCTGAGCTGAAAGACATCTCCACAATGATGAAGCTGCTATGCAATATGGGCGCAGCAGCCTCGTCTGAAAACGGATCAGCTGTTATCGACACTTCAGTGATGAATAATTTTGAAGCGCCTTACGATCTGGTCAAGACAATGCGCGCTTCAGTGCTTGTGCTCGGACCGCTGGTTGCCAGATACGGCCGCGCAAAGGTCTCTTTGCCAGGAGGATGTGCAATAGGCGCAAGACCGATAAACATGCATCTTAGCGGACTTGAAAAGATGGGAGCAAGGATAGAGCTTCAGTCAGGATATGTGCTTGCAGAGGCTGACATGCTGAAAGGCGCATCCATTTATTTCGATATCCCTACGGTTACCGGCACTGAAAACCTGATGATGGCAGCAGCACTCGCGAAAGGAACGACAGTGCTTGAAAATGCAGCGCGCGAACCGGAGGTTGTCGATCTGGCCGAATGTCTCGTAAAAATGGGCGCAAGGATAAACGGCGCAGGCAGCAGCATAATAGAGATTGAAGGAGTGGCTGAGCTGAACCCCATTGTGGAGCACTCGGTGATCGCAGACAGGATAGAGGCCGGCACCTTCATGGCAATAGCAGGTGCAACAGGAGGAGACCTGCTGATAAAAAACTTTTCAGCAAAGCACCTCGATGCAGTGATAATGAAGTTCATGGACGCCGGCATCATCTTTGAAAAAGAGGAAGCAGGCATGAGGGTGAAGGGCCCTGAGAAGCTGAAGGCCTGCGACATAAAGACAATGCCGTATCCAGGCTTTCCTACTGATATGCAGGCCCAGTTCATGGCGCTGATGGCCAGGGCTGATGGCACAAGTGTTATATCCGAGACTGTTTTTGAAAACAGGTTTATGCATGTGGCAGAGCTTCGCAGGATGGGAGCAAACATAAGCATAGAAGGTGGCATGGCGACTGTGCGCGGAGCAAAGACGCTGAAGGGAGCTCCTGTAATGGCAACTGACCTGAGGGCCTCGGCATCTCTGGTTGTGGCCGCGCTATGCGCAGAGGGCGAGAGCGTGCTGCACAGGATATATCATCTTGACAGGGGCTATGAAAAGATGGAGGACAAGCTCAAAAAAATCGGCGCCATTGTCAGCAGAGCGCATTAATATGATTTCAGGGTACTGCTTTGCAGTATCGCACATCAAAACCGGAGGCTTGTGTCAGGAGGGATGGGATGCTTAAAGAGTTCAAGGAATTTGCGATGAAGGGCAATGTGCTCGATATGGCTGTCGGTATTATCATCGGCGCTGCATTCTCAACAATCGTCAACTCGGCAGTGGCTGATGTGCTGATGCCGCCTATAGGCTTGCTGCTTGGCAATGTGGATTTCTCGAATATATTCATCGTGCTCAAAGACGGCAAGGTGCCGGGCCCGTATGAAACCCTCGTTGCCGCAAAGGCAGCTGGCGCGGTGAGCCTCAATGTCGGCATATTCATTAACGCGGTAATAAACTTCGTCATAGTCGCTTTTGCGATATTCATACTCATTAAAAATGTCAACAGATTAAAGAAACAGGAGCCGGCTGCACCGGCTGTTCCCACAACAAAAGAGTGCCCGTTTTGTCTTTCTGTTATCCCGATAGCAGCTGCCAAATGCGGACACTGCACTTCTGATCTCCAGAAGTAACAGGAGGGTGTCATGACGATCAGGACGGTGGTTGTTCTTATTGTCTCCATTGCGATCTGTGTATCAGTGGCTGCTGAGGCTGCATTTCTTGACAACCTGCTCAAGGGCACAGGCATAGGCCAGTCCTCAGGCACTCAGCAGGATGAAAGCACAATAGCATCAGGCCTTAAAGAGGCCCTGTCAGTAGGAACGCAGAAGGCAGTCTCCAGTGTCTCGGTAACGGACGGATATTTCGGCAATCAGGCCATAAAGATATTGATGCCTGACAAGATACAGAAGATTGCTGATGTGATGAGAAAGGTAGGATACCAGAAGCAGGTGGATGAATTTGTGCTCAGCATGAACAGGGCTGCTGAAAATGCCGCGCCT
This sequence comes from Nitrospiraceae bacterium, assembly GCA_021371915.1. Classification (GTDB taxonomy): domain Bacteria; phylum Nitrospirota; class Thermodesulfovibrionia; order Thermodesulfovibrionales; family Dissulfurispiraceae; genus JAFGXL01. The sequence continues at coordinate 80,724 of JAJFVG010000144.1, read as the reverse complement.
GCTGCAAAGTCCATATTTGTGGATGCGATCAAGCAGATGAGCATAGAGGATGCGCGTAAGATACTCAACGGCGGAGATAATGCAGCTACCAGCTTCTTTAAGGAAAAGACCCACGACAAGCTCTACACCGCATTCAAACCAGCGGTTTCAGACAGCATGAACAAGGTCGGCACTACGAGGGCTTACAAAGAGATGATGTCAAAATACGAGTCCATTCCATTTATGAGCAAGGAGTCCATGGACCTCGACCATTATGTTACGAACAAGTCCCTTGACGGGTTGTTCTACATGATCGCGCAGGAAGAGAAGAAGATAAGGACAGACCCTGCTGCGCGCGCGACTGATCTGCTCAAAAAAGTATTCGGCAACAAATAAACAGGAAGGTTTTGCGATAAAAGAAGGAGGCGGCCCGCTTCAGCGGGCCGCCTCCTTCCTGGTTTTGTTTTAGAATCCTTTGAATATGCCTATTCCAAACTGCACAGGCGGATAGTAGCTGCCTGAATCCTTTTCAAAAAGGTATATCTCCCGGGCTGTAATTAAGAGGTACCTGTAATCAATCTCTCCGAGTTTTTCTGTTTTTGTTCCATTCACAATGCCGGCGACAGTTATCTCCCTGTCCTTTGCATAAACAGATGTTTCAAGGAATCCGGTGTAACGGATGATGAACCTGCCGTATGAAGTGTCGGTCTTCTGCGGTCTGCCAGTTGATGAGAGCGGTTTGCTGACAACTTCTATATAGGTGCCGTCAGCAGTGTTTTTGCTGGAAGCGATCACGCCGCCGACAATTACTGTTTTGCCTTTGAATATATCAGGGTTTGCGAAGAGTTTTTCTGACGGGGGCTGCGGCCCTGCTGATGTGAGCACTTCTTTTGATATAACATGAGCGCACCCTGCAACGAGCAGTATGATTATGCATATAATCGCTTTTTTCATATCTAAATTATATCTGAAAACAACAGTGATGTGAAATGACAGGATAACCGGTGCAGAAATAACGACTGTTTGACGATAAGTATTTTATATTTAATCCTGCTGCAACAGCTGAAAAAATATGCTGATATGCATTAAAATGTAGTGTAAACGCCTGCTATTTTAGAAGCTTTGGAGGATCAATGGCTCATCCAAAAGTAGTGGCTTTTGTGCTTGCCGGCGGCAAAGGCGAACGGCTCTTTCCGCTTACTGTGTTCAGATCAAAGCCTTCAGTGCCGTTTGGCGGCAGGTATCGCATAGTGGATTTTGTTCTCAGCAGTCTTATTAATTCCGGCATATATTCCATTTATCTCCTTGTGCAGTACAAGTCTCAATCACTTATCGAGCATGTCAGGCAGAACTGGTCCTTTTCATCAGTGCTGAAAGATCATTTTGTTGCTGTTGTTCCTCCTCAGATGAGGATGGGGCCTGAGTGGTTTCAGGGCACTGCTGATGCAGTATTCCAGAATGTGAACATAATCCAGGAGCTTAATCCTGATATTGTGCTGATCTTCGGGTCTGATCACATATACCGGATGGATATACAGCAGATGATAGATTTTCATGTAGAGAACGATGCACTTGTGACTGTTGCGGCAAGGCCTGTGCCCATTGAGCAGGCCTCTTCATTCGGCATTATATCTGCTGACAGCCAGGGCAGGATAACAGGCTTTCAGGAAAAGCCGAAGAATCCGGACAATATTCCAGGAGACCCCACAAGAGCATACTGTTCAATGGGCAACTACCTTTTCAACAAGGAAACACTGATAAACGCCCTTGCAAAGGCGCAGAAGAAGAAGCAGCATGATTTCGGCTCCCATGTAATACCAGACCTTGTAAAGACAGGCAAGGTCTTTGCGTATGACTTCAGCAACAACATTATTCAGGGCGCTGATGATCATGAAGAGAAGAGCTACTGGAGGGATGTGGGTACAATATCCGCATTCTTTGACGCACATATGGATATGCTCGGGCCGAAACCCGTGTTCAATATCGACAACCGGGTCTGGCCCTTGAGCCATTCAGGCTCAGAGGGGCCTCCTGCGCGTATCCTGAACGGGCATATCAAGAACAGCCTCATAGCCAATGGGTGCGTGATAGGCAGGGCGAAAATAGAAAACTGTGTGATAAGAAGCGGCGTTGTGATAGAGGATAATGTGGTGCTTAAGGACTGCATCATATTCGATGATGTTGTGATAAAAAAAGGCGCAAAGCTTAACCGGGTGATAGTGGACAAACTCAATGTAATAGATGCTGACGAACAGATAGGCTATGACGATACAAAAGACAAGTTTAGATGTCATATTGATGTAAGCGGCATAAGGGTCATCCCGAAGGCAGGCATCTCGAGGCCGCGTGCAAGATTTTAATCAAGGACTAGAATAACAGTAAACAAGCCAGGAGGTTTTTGAAAGATGCGTCATGTATTAAGAATATTTTTAACGGCAGCAGTTGTACTGCTGCTTGCATTGCCGGCCTTCAGCGCGGATATGCGCAGCATTGAAAAAGCGCTGGACAGCAGCGATGAATCCGCAAAAATTGCTGCTATAGACGAACTAGGCAGGATCGGCAATGACAGGGCAGTGGACAAACTGATAGAGATAGTTTACAGCAGAGACCACCATTGGACTTTCAAGACGAGGGCCATGTCCAATCTCGGCGCAATAGGCAATCCAAAGGCAATTGACTCCCTTATGGAGATGCTGACATCTCCTTTGCAAAATTTCGACTGTCCGTCTCTTCTTTCATCAGCAGCAAGGGCCCTCGGGCATTTCAAGAAAGAGCAGAGGGTGGTGGATATACTGATACAGGAGATCAACTACGACAACATGCAGGTTAGGGAAGCCATTATTGACGCCCTGGGCAGTATTGGAAACAAAAAGGCTGTGGCTGTGCTTATACCAAGGTTGAACGACAGGAATTTCACAATCAGAGTGAGTGTTATAAGGGCTCTCGGCCAGATCGGCGATCCTGCTGCGCTCATGCCGCTTGAGAATCTTGCTTCATCGAATGATCCGCTAATCGCGCAATCAGCAAAAACTGCGATTGAGCATATCAAGAACAATAAAAAAACGTCTTAGGTTCTTGCTGCTCCAGAAGATATAACAGGAGGGCTGATGCACTTTCTCGAATCGCTTGTCGTGCTTTTGGCTGCATCGGCATTTGTTGTCTTTCTGCTCGGCAGGTTCAGGATACCTTCGATAGTCGGCTTTCTGATAGCAGGCATAATAGTCGGTCCTTACGGGCTTAGGCTTATCAGCGATATCCAGAATGTTGAGCTGCTTGCCGAGATAGGCGTTGTGCTGCTGATGTTTACAATAGGACTGGAGTTTTCCATAAAAAAACTTCTCTCCCTGAAAAAGGCGGTCTTCCGCGGCGGCTCTGTCCAGATAATTCTCACCACCTTTGTTGTGGCCTTCTTCAGCAAAACATTCATGTCTTATAACATGAACCAGGCAATATTCAACGGGTTTCTGGTCTCTCTCAGCAGCACGGCAATAATAATGAAGATGCTTATGGACAGGGCAGAGATCAATGCCCCGCACGGCAGGATATCAGTGGGCATACTGCTCTTTCAGGACCTCTGCGTTGTGCCGTTTGTGCTTCTTGTGCCAATACTTGCAGACCACGGAGGCAGCGCACAGGAAATTGTCCTGACAATGGCAAAGGCCCTGGCTGTTTTGGGCGCTGTGTTCATAGCTTCAATGTGGGCTGTGCCTCATATGCTGCACAGCGTTGTCAGCTCAAGGAGCAGGGAGCTTTTTGTAATAACAATAATACTGCTCTGCATCGGCACGGCGTTTCTCACCTCAAAGCTCGGACTTTCTCTTGCGCTCGGCGCGTTCCTGGCAGGCGTGATCATATCAGAGTCAGAATACTCTTTGCAGGCAATATCAGACATACTGCCGTTCAAGGAAAGCTTTACAGGCATATTCTTTGTGTCTATCGGCATGCTGATGGATCTGGGGTTTTTTGCTGAGAATCTTTTAATGATACTGTTGGTTGTTGTACTTATAATGTTCGTAAAGACCCTTACCGTATTTGCAGCATCATTGGCAGCAGGCAGACCTCCGAGGGTTTCAGTAATGAGCGGTCTTTATCTTAACCAGATAGGAGAGTTTTCATTCGTGCTCGCGCTTGCAGGCAAGAGCGCGGGTCTTATGTCAGAGCCTGTCTACCAGGTGTTCATATCCGCTTCTGTTCTTACCATGCTGCTGACTCCATTTATAGTGAAGGCCGCTCCTGCCTTCTCTGGCTGGATGATTTCAAGGCCGCTCTTAAAAAGGCTTGAGAGCATAAAGACATCAACACTCAATGTGGAATTTCCACCTTCAAAGAGCGATCATGTGATCATAGTCGGTTTTGGGATAAACGGCAGCAACCTTGCAAAGGTGCTCAAAAATTCAGATATCTCCTATGTGATACTCGAAATGAATCCAACCACAGTAAGGAAGTTCAGGGAAAAGGGCGAGCCCATATATTACGGCGACGGCACCAGCGTTGAGATACTTCACAAGATGGGAATTCACTCTGCAAAGGTGCTCGTTATAGCGATATCGGATGCTGCGGCAACAAGAAGAACTCTTCAGATTGCAAAACACGAAAACCCCAACCTGTATGCGGTTGTCAGGACAAAATATATGGCTGAAGTTGAAGACCTGCTCTCGCTCGGCGCTGATGAGGTGATACCAGAGGAGTTTGAAACATCAATAGAGATATTCTCGATTGTGCTCAACAGATACCATGTGCCTGTGAATCTGATATCAAAACATGCTGCCAATATAAGGATGAACAGCTACGGCATGTTCCGCGCAGTTGAAGCTCCTTCATCCGACACGTTTGACCACCGCAAGTTCCTAAAGAGCATTCAGACATCCACATACTATGTGTCAAATGAATCATTTGCTGCGGGCAAGAGCATAAAGCAGCTGGCCCTGCGCTCGGCAACAGGCGCTACCATACTCTCGATACAGCGCGGTTCTGAGATAATAAACAACCCCGAGCCTGATACAGTAATAAAACCTCAGGACATAATGCTCCTTATGGGTGAGAAAGAGCACCTTGACGAGGCAGTATGTTACCTGGGCTGAGGAGGCATACATAAGAAACCGCATTATTTATGTTCTTATACTTCTTTGTTTTCTCGCTGTGCTTCCGCTCTATCTGTTCGGTACAAAAAAAACTGCAGATACCACTGCTGCTGATGTGAAGCAATCTGCTGATGTTCTGCCTGTTGAACCTTCTATCCCTGCGGAAGCGGCAAACTCCGCGTTGCAGCCGACAGTCCCTGTATCAATTCCATCCCTGCCGGATAACGCACCTGCTTCAGATCCAGTCAAAAGAAAGTCTCCTGCTGCTGAACCTGACAACAGCCTTGAGTTGATAGCAAAGGCGCAGGAGGAGTTAAACAGGGGAAGATTTGACAGCAGTCTCAAGCTATTTCTTGAGGCATCCCGTAAAAACAGGTCTGCGCTTTTGGGCGCAGGCATTTCGAGTTTTATGCTGAGGGATTATGAAAAAGCGATCGAATATCTCGAATCAGCTCCTGATGTTGACGGAGGATTCATGAGGAATAAATTTCTCTCGTATGCCTACTACCGAGTTAACAATATCCCAAAGAGCATCAGCAGCGCTGAAAAAGGTCTTGCTGTAAAAAATGATCCTGAGCTGAGAGCATTTTTGAACAGGCTGCATAAGGAGACAGCAACCCACAAGAGATATATTGATGAGAGCGCATCGCGCTTCAAAGTGATATTCGACGGTTATGAACACGGCAAAATAAGCAGGGTTGTTCTTAATCACCTCGATGATGCCTACAGAAAGGTGGGCAGCGAGACCGGCTACTTCCCTGAGCAGACTGTTGAGGTTATTCTTTACACCGGCAAGGATTTCTTTGATGTAACCCAGGCGCCGGAGTGGTCAGGCGGGCTCTTTGACGGCAGGATAAAAATACCTGTAAAAGGCGCTGAACATAATGATACGCTTTTGAGGACAGTGCTGTTTCATGAATATGTCCATGCAGTGATATGGTCGATAACAAGACGCTGTCCGTTATGGATCAATGAAGGGCTTGCGGAATATTTTTCGAGAAGTCATCCCAAAAAGGTGAGGCAGATTATCCCTCTCAAAAATCTTGAACACTCGTTTTCATGGCTTTCAGGCCAATTCGTCGGCCTTGCCTATGTGCAGAGCTGGTCTGCTGTCTCTGACATGGTTGACAAATACGGGCATGCGAGGATGATGGATATGCTAAGGAGCTACGCAAAAAACAGCGACATTGAACAGGCATTCAGCAGCTCATTCGGCATAACATATTCCGACTTTATTTCTTCATGGGGTAAAAACTGACGATTCCAGGACCGGTTTGGTATATAATTGGGTTGGAGACTGAAAGATGATTATAGGCGTTCCGAGAGAGACAAAAAAAGATGAATACAGGGTGGCGCTCACGCCTGATGCTGCTCAACTGCTGATAAAGGCAGGGCATAGTGTCTGGCTCGAACATGGGGCCGGCGACTTTTGCGGGTATGAGGACTCGGAGTACGATCTTGTAGGTGTGGAGCTCTTCGATAAAAAGAGGATTTTCGATGAGGCTGACCTTATCGTCAAGGTTAAGGAGCCCACTGCTGAAGAGATCGATATGCTTATGCCCGGTCAGGCTGTATTTGCATTTCTACATCTTGCTGCAAATGCGGATCTTCTCAAGCGTCTGCTCGAAAACAAGGTTACAGCGTTTGCTTATGAGACACTTGAAAAGGATGGTTCACTACCCATATTAAGGCCCATGAGCGAGATAGCCGGCAAGATGGCTCCGCTTATAGGCGCGTTTTACTTGCAGAAAAACTTCGGCGGCACAGGAGTGCTCCCAACCGGTGTTGCAGGAGCGCGTCCTGCAAAGATGCTGATACTCGGCGCAGGCACGGTCGGCATAAATGCGGCCGTCATCGGCAGCAGCCTTGGCATGGATACGGTTGTTATGAACCATTCCGTGCAGAAGCTTGTCGAGATAGACAAGATGTTTGCAGGCAGGGTGCGCACTATCGTTATTTCCGACAGGGACCTTTATAACGAAATCAGGACAGCGGACATAATTGTCGGCGCAGTGCACAACACAGGCAAAAAAGCAGAGACTCTTGTAAAAAGGATAATGCTCAGAACCCTTAAAAAAGGCTCTGTAATAGTGGATGTTGCTGTTGACCAGGGTGGCTGTTTTGAGACAACCCTGCCCACCACGCACAGCAATCCGGTGTACGAGGTGGACAACATAACTCACTATGCTGTACCGAATATGCCGAGCGCCTATCCTGTCACCTCATCCATAACCCTGACCAATGCCACCATTCCATTCATAAAAGAAATAGCTGACCTCGGCATTGATGAAGCCATAAAAACGAGCAGTGCTGTAAAGTCAGCTCTCAATACCTACGGCGGCAAGATAGTCCACAAAGGGCTTCTGGAGTCTGTGGGCAACATGTCCAGCGAAGGCGATTCAACTAGGATCAGGATAAAGGACTGATCCCGGTCAAACCCTTCAACTGCCTTGAATTCCTGCTATTTTTGTCTTTATTAAATCCGGATTTCTGTGATACTATAGAAGCGTTATCAATGGAGAAAAAATGAAGAAACCACTTGTCGGCATACTCATGGGTAGCACCAGCGATCTTCCTGTCATGCAGGCAGCAGCTGATGTGCTCAAAGAGATGGGTGTGGAGCATGAGATGCAGATATGCTCAGCGCACCGCCTGCCTGATATTACTGCCGAGTATTCACGTTCAGCAAGGCAGAGGGGCATAGAGGTTCTGATAGCAGGAGCCGGTATGGCAGCACACCTTGCCGGAGTGGTTGCATCCCACACCACCCTTCCTGTTATAGGCGTGCCGCTCAAGTCCGGGGCGCTCGCGGGTGTTGATGCGCTTTATTCAACAGTACAGATGCCGCCCGGCGTCCCTGTTGCGACTGTTGCAGTTGACGGAGCAAAAAACGCTGCGTATCTTGCGTGTTCAATTCTTTCAATAAAGTATCCTGAGATATCCGGCAAATTGGACCAGTTCAGGGAAAAGACCCGTCAGGAACTGTTAGCAAAATCAGAGGAAGTGAAACAGGACACAAAGAAGTAGGACAGCAGCTGTCTGCTGATCTTCCGGCAGTCTAATAAAATTCCAAGAGTTTAAACCATGACGGGAGATTTGTATGGAGAAGCTGTATAAAGGCATACATAAGTTCAGAAAGGCCTTTTTCAAAGAGGAGGAAGAGTTCTTCAGGGGGCTTTCGCATTCGCAGTCGCCTGAGGTTCTGTTCATAACCTGCGCTGATTCGAGAGTTGATCCGAACCTGGTTACGCAGAGCAGGCCTGGGGAGATTTTTATTCTCAGAAATATCGGGAATGTTGTTCCTCCGTATGATGCGCTGAAGGACAAAAACAGCGTTGCAGCTGCAATAGAATTTGCTGTTATGAAGCTGAAGGTGTCAGACATCATCATCTGCGGGCATTCCAACTGCGGCGCGGTAAAGGCGCTGTATGAGGATGATGAATATTTTGAAGGCGCTCCGCATCTTGCCGAGTGGCTCGCACTGGCCAGGCCTGCTTCAGTCATAGCTGCGAAATACTATCCCCAAGCATCTGGAAACCAGAGGCAGTGCATAGCGGAAAAGGAGAACATACTCCTTCAGCTCAACAACATACAGACATATCCTTTTGTGAAGGAGATGCTGGAGGCAGGCAGGCTCTTTCTGCATGGCTGGTACTATGAGATAGGCACCGGCGCTGTATACAGATACAACCCTGCTGAAGACCGGTTTGAAGACATAAACTTGAATATAACCGTAAGATGACCGCAAACAATAAATAAAATAAACGAACAGAGGGAACGAGGCAATGGAACAACAGATCAAAAAGATACTTATCGCAAACAGGGGTGTGCCTGCTGTCAGGATAATGCATACATGCAGAGACCTGATGATACCCACCACGGCTGTATACAGCACACCGGACAGACTGGCGCAGCATGTGCTCATGGCTGACACAGCCGTGCATATAGGTGAGGCTCCGCCTGTTGAATCCTATCTCAATATGGACAAGATGATCAATGCTGCCCTCAGCACCGGCTCTGATGCAGTGCATCCGGGTTGGGGCTTCCTGGCTGAAAACAGCACATTCGCGCAGAAGGTTATTGATGCAGGGCTTGTATGGATAGGCCCGTCCCCAAAGGTCATAGACCTGATGGGCGACAAGATAAGGGCAAAGCAGATTGCTGAAAAGGCGCATATACCCACTATCCCCGGCATAAGCGATGTGAAGAGCGCTGATGACATTGTCAAATGGATGAAAAAGGATGATGTTGCTTTTCCCGTGATGCTCAAGGCTGCTGCAGGCGGCGGAGGCAAGGGCATGGTGAAGGTCGAAAGGCAGGAGCAGCTTGCACAGGCATTTGCGCAGGCGCAGTCAGAGGCGCGAAAGTCATTCGGCGACAGCACCATACTTGCTGAAAAATACATAGAGCGCGGCAGGCATATAGAGGTGCAGATAGTAGCTGACTCATACGGCAATGTTGTGCATCTTTTCGAAAGGGAATGCACGCTCCAGCGCAGGAACCAGAAGATAATAGAGGAAGCTCCTTCACCAACGCTCGACAGCGGATTGCGTCAGGAGATATGCTTCACCGCAGTTCGTCTGATGCGTGAGATAGGCTACTCCACTGCCGGTACTGTTGAGTTCATCTTTGACATCAACACTCGCAGGTTCTATTTCCTTGAAGTGAACACAAGACTACAGGTTGAGCACGGCATAACCGAGCTGATAACAGGTCTAGATATAGTTAGCATAATGATTGATGTTGCAAGGGGCAGAAAGCTGCCTTTTGAGCAGGAGCATATCTTCCCCAACAGATGGGCCCTTGAAGTGCGGCTCAATGCAGAGGACCCAAAGACATTCAGTCCGTCTTTCGGTTCCATAACAAGGCTAAAGACGCCTGACGGCCCTGGCGTAAGAATAGCAAACGGAGTATATGAAGGCGCGGACATACCGCCTTACTATGATTCTCTTTTTATGCTTCTTATGACAGCCGGAGCTGACAGGAGCGATGCAATAAGGACAATGGACAGGGCGCTCAGCAGAAATCTGAGAGTCGAGGGCGTAAAGACGCTTGCGCCGCTGCTTCTGAGCATAATAAGGCATCCGTCCTTTATAGCCGGTGAATTCTCTACAAGGTTTATAGAAGAGCACATGGATGAGCTTATCTCCATGTTCAAGGAAAAAAACAGCGAGGACGAGGCGCTCAAGATTGCCGGATATGTTGCAGAGATATCAGCGCTCGGCCCTCAGAAATGGATGTGATGCTATGAAAAATACAAAATTCATAAAACCAAATACGCCGGCAAAAGAGATAGTCTCAAAATTGAGATCATCAGAAGGCGTGTTCATCACATCAACCGGAATGAGAGATGCCGGACAGTCTGACTTCAAGAACAGACCCAGGATACACGATCTTGTTACACTGGCTCCTTTCTACAATGACATGGGGCTCTTCAGCGCAGAGTGCCACGGCGGCGCGCGCTGGCATGTGGGTGTGATGAACAGAAAAGAGGATCCGTTTGAGGAGATCGAGATGCTCAGGCAGCTTATGCCTAATGTGCTCCTTCAGACGCTTGTGAGAGAAACGAACCTGTTTGGCTACAGGCCGTATCCCAAAAATGTTATAGAGAAAGTTGTCTCTACAGTTGATATTGATGTGTGGCGCTGCTTCTCGTTTCTGAATGATGTGCGCAACATGCGTACAGTGGCAGAGGCTGTAATGAAGAGGAACAGGCTTTTTGAGCCTGCCATATCATTCACCCAGGCTGACTGGACAACCAATGACTATTACCTCGGAGTTGCGCAGCAGATGGTTGAACTCTGCAGCGGTACGGACAGCATGATACTCTGCATAAAAGACATGGCAGGCGTCGGCAGCCCGGCCAGGATCAGCAGCCTTGTTGATGCGATCAAACAGAAGTATCCTGACCTTGTTGTGCAGTACCACAGGCACTCTACGGACGGACTCGCAATGCCCGCGCTGCTTGCTGCTGCAAAGGCCGGCGCAAAGATACTCGATGCGCAGGAGGATACGTTCACCCGTTTTTACGGACAGGCTCCGATACTCGGACTGATAGCGTATCTTGAAGAGTCAGGCATCCCGGTGAATATAGACAGAGCGTCTGTCGAGGCCTCTGTGCAGCAGGTGAGGGAATGGATAAGCCAGTACGAGTGGGCAGAGTCTCCATTCAAGGGCTACGATCATAATGTTACAAAGCACAGGATGCCTGGCGGCGCATTCCCCAGTTCGTTTGAGCAGGCAGAGCAGGGCGGTTTTCTGCATCTGATGCCTGCAATACTTGCGGTAATGTCGCTCTACAACAGGATAATAAAATATTTCGATGTAACTCCTGGCTCGCAGATCACCTGGGTAACATGCAGCGGCATTGTAAACAGATATGACAAGGAGCGCGGCAACGCAGGAGTGAAGCACATAATAAAATTGCTCGAAAAATTTGTTGAAGAGCAGAATCAGAACTTCAGCAGCATGGACAGACACGAGCAGGATGAACTGCTGATGCTCTTCAGAAACGCTCCTGGAGATTTCAAGAACCTGCTGCTTGGCGGCTATGGCAGACTGCCGATGGGCTGGCCTGATGACTGGGTGTATGAAAGCGCGTTTGGGGATGTATGGAAAGAGAAGATAAAAGAGAGAAAGGATATCTCTCCACTTGATTCAGTTCCGCAGGATGATCTTGCAAGGCTGCGCGCGGAATTTGCTGATGCAATCGGCAGGGCATTTTCTGAAGAGGAGTTTATTCTGTATCTCATGCATCCAAAGGACGCTGTGGAGTTCATATCATTCAGGGAAAAGTATGGTGAAGCGCCTATTCATCTGCCCACAGACGTGTGGCGCGAAGGTCTTAAAAAGCCTGGGGACAGGGTTGAGTTCGAGCTGTGGGGCAAGCCCTACTGCATAGAGCTTGTATCCACCGGCTCTGAGCATGAAGGCCTTATCCATGTTGTTATGAAGGTGAACAACAAGACCAGGGTGTACACTGTCGAGACTCCGAGGGCGAGAAAGGTAGAGATAAGGATGGCCAAGACAGCATCCGACATAGGCGCTCCGATAAACGGAAGTGTATGGAGGATCGGCAACCCTGAGCGCGGCGCTCTGAAGGCAGGCGACATTGTTCACAAAGGCGAAGAGATCGCAAACCTTGAGGCAATGAAGATGGAGAATGCTATAGCAGCTCCATTCGACGGACAGATTGTTGAGGTCTGTATAAAGCTGAATGACACGGTTCAGGAAGGCCAGCTGCTCTTTGTAATAGAAAAAGTTTAACAGCTCGGCCCTGTCAGCTATGCCCTTATTTATGTTATTCTTTGCAATTGGGCGGTAATACTGTATCAGGAGGATTCAGATGGAGCAGATGGTGATGCGGACGGATTTTGACAACATGAAGCTGATCAGAAGAGGCAAGGTACGCGATGTATATGACATAGAGGACAATCTGCTTATCGTTGTTACAGACAGGGTTTCTGCATTCGATGTAGTGCTGCCAAACGGCATCCCCGGCAAGGGCAGGGTGCTTAACATGATTTCCGAATACTGGTTCAGCCAGATGAAAGACATAGTGGAAAACCATATCATAGCAACAGACCCTGACCAGTATCCTGAAGCCGCAAGAAAACACAAGGCTGTTCTTGAGGGCAGAAGCATGCTGGTCAAAAAGGCCGAACCTCTGCCTGTTGAGTGCATTGTGCGCGGATATCTTTCCGGTTCAGGCTGGAAAGAGTATAAGTCCAGCGGCACTGTCTGCGGCATAAAGCTGCCTGCAGGACTTGTTGATTCATCGAGGCTTGATGAACCTGTCTTTACTCCAAGCACAAAAGCTGAAGAAGGGCACGACATAAACATCGGGTTTGAGGAGATGGCAAGGATTGTCGGAAAAGAAACAGCAGAGCAGGCAAGCAACATAGCGCTTAAAGTATATACAAATGCCCGCGAGATGGCAGAGAAAAAGGGCATTATCATAGCTGATACAAAGATGGAGTTCGGCATCTTCGACAACAAGCTTATCATAATTGACGAACTGCTTACTCCTGACTCATCAAGATTCTGGTCAGCACAGGATTATGCCCCCGGAAGGCCCCAGGACAGTTTTGACAAGCAGATAGTCCGCGACTACCTGCTTACCCTTGATTGGGACAAGACATATCCCGGCCCTGAGCTGCCGCAGGAGATTGTTGACAAGACAGCAGCAAGATATAACGCGATTCTGGACATACTCACAAAATAGATTCGACATTTGATGCAGCGGCCCGCTATTGCGGGCCGCTGCTGTTTTTTTAAAATATTCCGGAGCAGAGATGGAAAACTTCAAAAAACTTGTAGATATAATGGCTGCGCTCCGCAGTGAAAACGGATGCCCCTGGGACAAAGAGCAGACCAGGCAGTCGCTCACCCCATTTCTTGTTGAAGAGACATACGAAGTGCTCGATGCTATCGAGCGAAACAGCCCTGAGCAGATAAAGGAGGAGCTTGGTGATCTGCTCTTCCAGATAATCTTCCACTGCCAGGTAGCCAAAGAGAGCGCTGAGTTCGACATCAACGATGTAATAGACAGGATAAGCAGGAAGATGATATCCCGGCATCCGCATGTGTTCGGCAATGAAAAGTTCGAGACATCTGAAGAAGTGCTTAAGCAGTGGGAAGAGAGAAAAAAAGAGGAAGGCAAGCAGCGCGACTCCATACTTGAGGGCATACCAAACCAGATGCCTTCTCTGCTGAGAGCGCACAGGATACAGTCCAGGGCTGCCCGCGTTGGATTTGACTGGGACAAAAAAGAGGATGTGATAGAAAAGCTCGATGAAGAGATAGCCGAGTTTAAAGAGGCGCTTGGCTCTGAAGATCAGGCAGCCATGCAGGATGAACTTGGTGATGTGTTTTTTTCGCTCGTGAACATAGCAAGATTCATAGGCGTGAATCCTGAAGAAGCCCTGCGAAGGACTATCAGCAAGTTCATACACCGCTTCCGCCATATAGAGATGAGGGCTGCTGACATGGGCAAAAAGCTCTCTGAGATGAGCCTGCAAGAGATGGACAGCCTCTGGAACGAGGCAAAGGACAAAGGTTAAACTAAAAAATAAAGCCTCAATAATAATACCAAGATGCATTGTGGGAGGTTTTTATGCCTGAAGAGTACGAGATGTGGCAGTGCCAGCAGGTCAACTGCGGGTATATCTACAATCCTGCTAAAGGAGACAGAAAAGGAAAGATAGCTCCGGGTACGAAGTTTGAAGATTTGCCTGATGACTGGAAATGCCCTGTCTGTGGTGCAGGCAAACATCTGTTCAAAAAAATAGATTGAAACTGCTTTGCAGGCAAGGGATTCCGCATAATGCGGAATCCCTTGCCATATTTATCATCTGCTTCATTAATTATCTGCCTTGTATTTCAAGTTCACATCACATTTGACGATTAATAATATAAATTTGCTATGTAATTGTTTTGTTGCTATTATGTGGCAGCATATACCTGTTTGTTTTCAGCTCCATTGACAGGCTTTTCAAAGGAGCAGGGAGAAGAGGGGTTATAAGTGAAGATAAAAGTTCTTGTTTTTTTCATGCTGATATTCACTGCCCTGTGCGTCCTTTTTTTCAATGCGTTTTATATCGAAGCCAAGAAAACCGCTATCAGCAAGTTATATGACGAGCAGTCCATTCATGCCAAGCAGGCTGCTCATGGAATTGAAGAATATTTTTCCACATGGGCCAGCATCCTTGCATCCTTTGCGAAAATGGATGAGATTATCAGACCTGATGAATTTGGAAAGAACCATATGAAGTTTCTCTTTGAGGCTCATCAGGATCAGATAAGATCAATAACCCGGGTTAATGAAAAAGGCATTATTATCTGTACATATCCTGTGGTCAGTTCCGTTGGCACCGATATTTCCGGACAGAAGCACATAAGAGAAATACTCAGAAATCACAAGCCTGTTATAAGTGATGTATTCAGGACTGCCCAGGGATTTGATGCTGTTGCATTGCATGTGCCGGTCTTCAGCGGCAAGGAATTCAAAGGCACGCTCGCTGCTGTAGTGAATTTTGAAAATCTGGCAAAGCGCTATCTCGATGTTATAAAAATAGGTGTAACAGGATATGCCTGGGTGGTAAGCCGCGACGGTACACAGCTCTACAGCCCTGTGCCGGGTTTTACTGGTATCCCGGCATCACAGAGCTATAGGTCATCTCCATCTGCCCTGCTTATGATTGACAATATGCTGAAGGGGGAAAAAGGCACAACCGCATACTCATTGAGCATGTCAGGCAGGCGCAGCCTTGACAGAAAATATGCGGTATATACGCCGATCAAGCTTTATAATACCTTCTGGTCAATAGTTGTCGTATCCTCTGAAGAAGAGGTGCTTTCAGGGCTTGTATCCTTCAGAAACAAGCTGGCGGTTGTTGTGGCCATTATCTTTGTCTGCGGAATAGTGTTATCAGCTCTCGGAGCAAAGGCCTGGGTCATAGTAACAGAGAGTGAGAAGCGGAAAAAAATCGAGAAAGAGCTTAGGCAAAGTGAAGAGTTATACAGAAATCTTTTTGAAAGTCATGCTGCAGTCAAGATCACACTCGATACTGAAACCGGCAACATACTTGATGCCAACAATGCTGCTGCCAATTTTTATGGTTGGTCCAGGGAACAGCTCAGGCGTATGAATATAAAAGAGATAAACACGCTGCCCCCTGATGAGATCGACAGAGAGATAATAAAGGCCAGGAATAAGGAGCGCATCCACTTTGAGTTCAAGCACAGGCTGGCTGACGGCTCGATAAGGGATGTTGAGGTCTTCAGCAGCAGAATTGTCGTTAAGGGCAAGGATATTCTTCACTCCATAATTCATGACATTACCGAACGCAAGCATGCTGAAGAAAGACTTATGCAGAGCGAGGCTGAACTTCGCAGACTCTCGAATGAGTTTCAGGGCCTCCTCGATGCAATACCGGACCATATAACTCTCAAGGATAGAAACCTCAAAGTGCTTTGGGCAAACAGGGCAGCAGCAGATGGCTTGAATAAAAAATCTGAAGACCTGATCGGCCGGTACTGTTATGCTATTTGGCACAATACAGATTCTCCCTGCAGTAAGTGTCCTGTGCTCCACAGTTTTTCTACAGCAAGACCCACTGAAGTTCAGAGCGCCACTCCTGATGGAAGAATATGGAATCTGCGCACTGTTCCCCTGTTTGATGAGGAGCGCAATGTTGTCAGTGTGATTGAGGTGGCGAGGGATGTTACAGAACACCTAAAGCTTGAGGATCAGCTTCGCCATGCACAGAAGATGGAGGGCATAGGCCAGCTTGCAGGAGGCATTGCTCACGACTTCAACAATCTGCTCAATGCTGTGCTTGGATATGCGAGCCTGATTCAGATGCACATGCCGGAGTCTGATCCGATGCGGCATTATGTTGATCAGATAATCGCAGCTGTCATGCGCGGCGCATCGCTCACTCGCCAGATACTCGCGCTCAGCCGCAAACAGCTGCTCGATATAAAATCCGTTGACATGAATGAAGTGGTCAGGGATTTTGAACACATGCTCAGCAGACTTGTCCGGGAGGATATAACAATACAGTACAATCTGCATAATGCCAGTATTATGATAATGGCAGATCCGGGGCAGATAATGCAGGTGCTTATGAACCTTGCGGCAAATGCGAGTGACGCAATGCCGGACGGCGGAACCCTGCTTGTTTCTACCGAACTGTTCGAGATGGATGAGAGATATGTTGACATGCACGGATTTGATAACCCAGGCACATACGCGCTGCTTTCTGTGGCAGACACAGGATGCGGCATGACTGAGGATGTCAGGTTAAAGATATTTGACCCGTTCTTTACCACAAAAGAGGTGGGCAAGGGAACAGGACTTGGCCTTGCTGTAGTGCACGGCATTGTCAAGCAGCATAACGGGTATATAAATGTGTATAGCGAACTCGGCAAAGGCACGGTATTCAGGATCTATCTGCCCATTACAGAGCAGAAACCTGCTGAAAGCGGATCAGCGCCCAGCGAAAAGGTTTCAGGCGGCACGGAAACCATACTGGTTGCAGAGGATGATCTGGCGATAAGGGCATTGACAAACACAATTTTAGAGCAGTACGGTTACAGGGTCATATCTGCTGTTGATGGCGAGGATGCAGTGAGGAAATTTGAAAAAAAGAAGGACGAGATAAATCTGGTCATACTGGACGGCATAATGCCAAAAAAGAACGGCAAGGAAGCATTTGAGGAGATACGGAAACTCCGTCCTGACATAAAAGCAGTATTCATCAGCGGTTATGCAGAAGACATTTTCACTCATGACGGTATGCCTGACAAGTCTGCTGTGTTCATACCCAAGCCTGTAAAGCCTGATGAACTGTTGCGTGCAGTGCGCAGTACCCTAGACAGCTGAACTGCCGTACAGAATCAACCACGGGCATTAATTGTTCTGCTGCTTGCTCTTTGTCGGATATCCTGCTATGCGCCATGCTCCCCATCCACCCTTTAGCGCAGAGACATTTGTGAAGCCTTTTTCGATAAGTTTAGCAGCCGCACGGGCGCTTGTGTGCTCGTCGCGTCAGGATCAGTAAAAGACTATGCGTTCATCAGTATTGTGCTGCTTTGCAAATTCGTTGAGAGCTTCATCGTTGCCAGGATCGATGTAGATGGCTCCGGCTATCATTTTATCGCTCTCAGCATAAGAAGCAGGCTGGCGCACATCCACTACAAGGACCTTTTCGTTTTTTCCCAGCATTCTTTTGAGTTCTTCAATCTCTGTCCTTGGTGTTTCCATATAAACCTCCCGGTCAGTATGTTTTGTAAGAATAAAGAACCCTATTTCAGGCTGTAGCAATCCAGATCATTCGCAAATACCTTGTCGCCCTTGTAGAAGTCAGAGATGAATTTCATGGTCTGCTCTTCCTTACCGAGCGTGCGAAGCATTCTGTGCGACAATATAAGTTTTTTTGTCTTTGAGGCTTCCGCTATTTTGCCGATAACCGAGGGAGGCATATGCAGACTTCTTTCATCTCCTTCCGCATCTTCAGGCACCGCGTTATGCGCTACGAGTATATCCGAGTTTTGTGCCAGGGTTGGAAGATGTCTGTTTTCGCCGTTTGTGTCGGATGTGAAGGCGATCGTATAGCCTCCTGCCATCACTTTGTATGCAATGTTGGGTACAACGCCATGAATTACTGGCAGTGCAAATACTTTGATCCCGTTGCCGGAGAACACTTCTGTAATACTCCTATTGCCTATGTCTATATTGCGCGGCTTGATCGCGTATGAATATTTTCCTCCGGTAAGGTATTCGCTAAGGTATCTGTAAATGCCCTTCTCCTTGCTGAAAAGCCCCAGGATAAAGCCGGTTGTAGGCGGGAATATTTTATTTCCTGTTGGTCCAAGCACAGGCAATGGTTCAGTACGGTTTTCAAAAAAAGAAGATTTAACCAAAGCCGCAAATCCGGCTGTGTGGTCAACATGTATATGCGTGAATAATACCAGATAAAGATCCTTCATCCACGCGCCTGCTTCGCCAAACCTCAGCTCGCTTCCACCACCGCTGTCAATTAAGACGCGTGCCTTGCCGTCAATCCAGATCAGGTAGCTTGTTGAAGCACGTTTGTCCTGCACTTCAGGCCCGCCGGAGCCCAGTACCTGAAGCTCAACACCCCTGCCGCTGCACATGTCTGCTGAAACAAGACATGGGCTAAAGGTTAAAAATATGAGAATCATCAAGCTAAGAAAGGTTTTCATGGCAACCTCCTCTAAGGCGGGTAGTTTATAACTCAGCATATCGGATCAATAATGGCTTGTCAAATCGAGCGAGAAGGAATGGACTGCATTGTGTGGTTGTTTGTTATTGAAAGATTGAAAGCAATGAGGTAAATGGTGCCCCCTAGAGGATTCGAACCTCTGGCCCCAGGTTTAGGAAACCTGTGCTCTATCCGACTGAGCTAAGGGGGCTATGAAAAAACGTCAAATATTTTAGCACAAATGAATAAAAATGATCATGCCTTTGAAAGCTTGTCAGTGATCCTTTTCTTTGGAGTCGTGTCCCTTGCCCATGAAGTATACCGAGAGTGTTACAAGCAGTATGCCTATGCCAAGATACAGCAGTGTGAGTGCGGAGTCGTATTTGAAGTTGACCGCGTATTTGAAAAAGGTGACGATCAGCACCATGATTATAACCTTGGCCAGTTTCTCTTTCAGCTGGTCGAGTGTGTGGATGACAAGTATCTTTGATGACCTGGTGTCTCTTTCAGCCCGCTCGATCTTGCTGATGAAAAGCTCGTAAAGCCCGATGCCGAAGATGAGCAGCACTGTTGCGATAAGGTAAGAGTCTATGGCGCTTATGATGTGGGTGATGGATTCCTTGTGAAACAGTTCATATGCTTCTTTGCTCTGGAATGCGTGAAAGGCCTCTTCAGCAACCAGATAAACATCATAGCAGCCTATGGCAACGAGCATTATTGATGAAAAGATACTAGCGATAACTGCAAAGAATATTACCAGTCTGGTTTCCCACAAAATAAACTCGATAGCGTTTTCAATCTTTTTGAGCATAAGGACTCCTGCCGCTTGATTTGGTGTTTTCTATTTTAATGGTCGGGGCGAGAGGATTTGAACCTCCGACTTCACGGTCCCGAACCGTGCGCGCTACCAAGCTGCGCTACGCCCCGAAGTGTATATAATAGCATAATCTCACAAAGGGGAGGAGGGCATACGCCCTCCTCCCCTTTGATATCAAATTTTGATTTGTTTTAAATATTCTCTTGCATCTCCCATACGCCGCATGGACATATGCCTGCGCAGAAGCCGCAGCCAATGCATTTGTCGTCATCAACTACATATTCATATGACCCGTCCTTGTGCTCGATTCTGCTGATCGCGCCCCAGTAGCAGGTCGCTTCGCACATGTGGCAGTCACGGCATGTGCCGCATGACATGCATTTGTTGCCCTCTACCTCGGGCGAGAAGTCCTGCTTGCATATCTCGTAGTATTCAGACTTGATCCGTTCGTACGGTATCTGCATTTTTGTCTCGGGCTGCCTCGGTGCATGGCTCATAAGATAGTGCACCTCTTCAGCAGCGAGTCTAGCCTGTCCGATCGCATGAGTTATAAGGCCGAGGCTTGTGGCATCACCCACTGCATAGACCTTGACGTCTGATGTCTGGAATGTGTTCGGATCAACTTTTATCCAGCCCCTTTCCGTATGGACTGACGGTAGCAGGAAGTCGAGCTGCGGTGTGTCGCCGATCGACATTATCACAGCATCAGCATCCATTTCAGTATTGTCTTTAAAAACGAGCTTTCTTTTTTCAGAGTCGTAATGGTCAGTAAATTTAGGCCATACGACCTGCGTGCCCTTGGCCTTTGCGATCTCCATTTCAGCGCCGAATGCAGCAGGCTTCTGTATGTCTATTGCTGTTACTGATTCAGCTCCGTAGTTATAGGCCTCTGAGCATACATCCATGCCCACATTTCCTGCTCCGATAACAACCACCTTTTTGCCCTTCAGGTCAGGATGTTTGCCTGCATTTACTGATCTTAAAAAATCATATGCTGATATTGTATGTTCTGATCCTGCAAATGGTATATTCCGTGGCTTGTGCGCTCCGCAAGCCACGATAACAACCTCGTGGTTTTTGTATATGTCTTCGAACTTCTGCTTATCCACTTTTGTGTTCAGATGCAGATTCACGCCGAGTTCGCTGAACCTGGATACTTCCTTTTCGAGTATCTCATGCGGCAGCCGCTCCCTTGGTATGCAGAGCTCAATCTTGCCGCCAAGCCTGTCCGTCTCTTCATAGAGATCAACAATGTGTCCCTTGAGCGCGAGCTGCCATGCTGCTGACATGCCTGCTGGTCCGCCACCGATAACAGCAACCCTGTGGTTAGTTGCCGGAGCTTTTTTTGGAGCAGGCAATTCGAGCGCGAGGCTGCCGAGTCTGTCAATGGCGAGCGGTGTGTCGATGTGTCTTCTTGTGCAGCTCTGCATGCAGAGATTCGGGCATATCTCTCCGCACACTGTTGCAGGCAGAGGGCTGTACTGAAGAACAAGCTCCAGCGCTTCTGTGAGCCTGCCCTGTCTTATGAGCGATGCCCTCTTGTGAGAAGGTATCAGGGTGGGGCAGGCGTACGCGCACGGAGGCGCGAACTTTTCATTTGCCCATACAGGGGCATTTCTTCTGTCCGTGCCTGTTGTTACATACGGCAGCAGGGTGAGATCATGATCAAGGTATTCCGCGAATATGCCGCCATTGCCAACCTCTTTTTCCCATACTGTCTTTCTGAATTCAGAAAGCGGCATATGCGTCTTTCTTCTGGCTGCTTTTTCTTTTGGCGTGTATGCAACCAGCTTTTTCCAGTCTGATGCTGATTTTATAAGTTCAGTATAATGTTCTTTTTTGTTTACAGCGGTAAGGAACTTTTCGAGTCCGTTCTTGAGCCATTCCCAGTCCTGCTCACTTATGTCGAGCAGTTGAACATCTCTCTGGCTGTAATTCTGTATCGGGCCCCTGAAATATATAGTGCCGCCAACCATGCCTACGCACGGCCTGTAACCGAGTATGTTTTCAGGATTGCGTGGATTGACTCCGCATACAACCGCTATGCCTCCGGCCTTGAACTCAGCAAATGAGTCGCCAACATCACGCAGATACCATGACTGTGGAGGATCAAAGCGCGGATTCTGTTTTGTCATTGTGTCGCAGCGCGCGCCTCCGCTTCCCTGCACATAAAGGATGCCCTGCGCTGCTGCATTAAAAGCGCCGTTTGTCACGTCTCCAAGCACAGTGATATTCGCTCCGCAGTTGAGCCAGCCAACATCATCAGATGCGTTGCCGTTTACAACGATCTCTGTGCCTGGCATTCCCATGCTGCCGAGCCTCTGGCCTGCTGCGCCTTCGACCTCAATAGAGATGGTCTCGCCTTTTGGCCATATCCTGCCGCCTATGCCGTGCTGTCCGTCAGCAACTATCTTCAGCTTTCTTGCGCCTTCTGATACTGCCTGCTGTATCTGCTCTTCGAGCACGCGCGAAGGCACGCGCTCATTGTTCACAGTGCCAAGTATGGTCAGTACCTGTTCCATACTGTTATCTGTGTTATTACTTCTGTTTTCCGGTCTTTTAGCACACATAGCTTATACCCAGCCTTTCAGAAATTGACTTGTCATCTACACTCAATCCGTCTGACATACCGATCGGCAGTTCTGTGCTTCTGCCCATAGGAGCGAATATCTTTTTGAGTTCAACATCAGCTGCCTTGAATACATCCACGACTCTCTCGGCAACCTTGTCCGAGTCGAGTCTCCTGTAGAGCTTGGGGTCCTGCGTTGTTATGCCGCGCGGACATTTGCCTGTGTTGCATATGTTGCAGCGGTTGTTCTCATCACCGAGGCAGTCTGCTGCTGCCTGCATTATGTATTTGCCTATCGATACGGCTGATGCGCCCAGCATAATGAGCGCTGCTGCATTTGCAGCGAGGTTTCCTTTTTTGCCTACACCGCCCGCTGCGATCAGAGGCAGTTCATTCTGTTTACCCTGCTTGACCAGGTCGAGATAACACTCGCGCAGGTTGGATGCGATAGGGTGTCCCATCTTGTCCATTGAGACATTGTAAGCAGCGCCTGTGCCGCCATCCTCTCCATCTATCGAGAGCGCTGCTGCGTACGGATTCCTCGCAAGATTGTTCAGCACAGCGCGGGCTGTCTTTGTGCCGGATATCTTCGGATACACTGGCACCCTGAATCCCCATGCCATTGACATGGACTGGATCATCTTTGCAACAGCCTCTTCTATCGAATACTTTGTCTGGTGCGTTGGAGGTGATGACAGGTCAACAAACTGCGGCACACCGCGAATCTTTGCGATGAGCTTTAGCACCTTCTGCGCCATGAGCAGTCCGCCGTCTCCGGGTTTTGCTCCCTGTCCGTATTTGATCTCTATCGCAGCAGGGTCTTCGACCATGTGCGGAAGAGCGTGTATGATCTCATCCCAACCGAAGTAGCCGGACGCTATCTGGATGATAAAATATTTGAGGTATTTTGACCTGAGCAATGCAGGAGGCATTCCTCCTTCGCCAGAGCACATTACAACCGGCATGCCCTCAACCTCATTAAGGTAAGCGACTCCCATTGCGAGGCCTTCCCACATGGGGGGCGAGAGCGCGCCTACAGACATGCTGCCGATCATTATCGGGTATATCTCGCGAACAGGAGGTATGAATACTGCTGTCTTGTCAACAACGAGCCTGCCGTCAACCAGCTTCATGGGAAGTTTTTCAGGCGGCATTATTCTGCCCAGCAGTGTGCGTATCCTGAACTCATGGCGCGCTGCATCGAGTGCTGGGTCTGTGAGCATGGATATCCTGGTGAATTTGAGCTTGTCGAGTGTGGATATCGAAGGGTCGTTTCTTCTGCCGCCACGCTTGTATCCGTCTCCGCCCTTGTTCTTGTAGTGAAGAAATTTATTGTTCGGATTGAATTCCGGAGTTATTGCTTCATTGGGGCATACAAGGCTGCACATTGCACAGCCTGTGCAGTAGCGCTCCATGTCTGTCACCTGCTCAACAACCTGCACGACTTTGCGCGTGGAGGATGGGCCTGGCAGCGGGCCTTCAGACACAACAGATCTCTGCACCCTTACTGTTGGCACGATCGCTTTTACAGGGCATACTGAAGTGCATCTGCCGCACCTTTTGCACCTGTCGTCGCTCCAGCGGATTATATATGGAAATTCCTTTAATGTAAGCTGATGATTATGGTCTAGCCTTATCCCTGAAGCTGGTTCCATACCTGCACCTCCTCTGCCTGCGGCTTGACAATAACCATGTCGTATTTCATCGGGAATATGTCAGTGGATCTGTCCCTGTCCGGTATTACCCTGTTCACCCCGCACTCTTCTGACATGAGCGCGTATTTGCCTTTTACCCCGCCCACTACCCCGGGCCTGAGCTTTTTCGAGTCCTGAAGCATGAAGCATGAGCCTTCAGGAGTGAATCCTATTACACAGTTCGGGCCGTCTATGCAGAGCGGTCTGAGAGACTGCTTTATAAGCAGCAGCGCCTCTTTGTCGGGCCTGTTATCCATCTCGGCATTTTTCAAAGGAGTTATCACATCCTTGTAGTATGTGAGCGGATAGCCGAGCTGTCTTGTTGTATAGTGAAGAATATGCGCAAAGACCTCACTGTCGCTGTTGTATCCTGTATAGCCGGGGAAGTTCCTGCTCAGGAGAAATTCACGAATGGGCACGAATGCCGTGTTCTCCCCATTTGTCATTGTGCAGTAGCCCTGCAGAAAGAACGGATGACACGCGTACAGGTATATTGCATAGTTCGTGTTCTGCCTGCCCTGCGCCAGCACTATTTTTGCCTTTACAATATCCTTGTCCAGGCTGAAGAACTCTCCCACCTGCAGAGGGTCGCCGACCTCTTTGAGTGAAATTACATCAGGATAGAATGAAAAGACGAATATCGAACCGTCCTTTTCACCTAGCTCCCTGAGCGCAAGGCGTGTGTTTAGCAGCAGAGTATCTTTCTCGGCCTGGTTCCTACGCCTGAAGTGCACAGGGTAGTCATACACCTTTGCGAAGTAGTGGCCGCGCGGTGTTATGCCTGCAACCGGTTTTGTGGCCGGCGTCCATACATGCATTAGCTTGAAGCCCTGTGCTTCCATGAATTGATCAAGCATGCTAACGCCGTTGCCTGTGCAGATGCCGGAGAGGATGGGGTACTGTTTCAGCTCCTCGAACTCTCCGCCTAGGTCTTTCAGCACAAGTCCGAGGCCGGAGCCGTCGTGCCCCTCTTTCATTGTCTCGAGCGCAAGTATGTTCTCCATCGGAGAGAAGTACTTGTTTGATGTTATTGCCGCCAGTCTGCACATAAAATCAATACCTCACATGATTATTATTGCTCATTTATGCTGAGCGTCTTCCTGTTACAGAAGTGGTTTTGCCTGTCCTTGTCCTGCAACCCAGACTTTCGACGGCAACCGTTTGCCGTCAATTTAAATATAAGGTTTGACCCGCTAAATTGTCAATAGAATTTCTGTTTAGCATTCCTGAATTATATTTACTAATAAAAAAATGGCAAGCATTAACGCATTGAAATAAAAGTAATATTCCCGTTTGTTTGTGTCTTGCATTCGTCCTGTCTGATCTTTCTTGACAAAGAAACTGCTGGTTAGCTAAAGTTCTTATACATAAGGTAACCGATTGCCATGCAAAAGATATCCTCAGGCATAAACGGACTCGATAGTCTGATAGATTTCCTCTACATTGGAGACAATGTGGTATGGGAGGTTGATGCCGGCACTTCTCATGAGCTGTTTATAAGAAGTTTTATCAAGAAATCAATCGATGACGCCCAAAAGGTTATATATGTAAGCTTTAACAGATCCCCCCAGAGCATTGTTAATGAGTTAAACGCTTTTCTCGATCCTGAGCACTTTATATTCATAGACTGCTTCACATCGGGAAAAGGCAGAAACGATCCGGAGTTCCTCAAGTTCTACAACCAGCCTGCTGATTACAAGCGCATTCTGATAGAAAACCCTGCAGACATCGAGCAGTTCACCAAAGCGCTTAATGAAATTGAGGACAGTCTGCTGCCAGGGGCCAGGTATGTTTTTGATAGCCTTACAGGTATGCAGAATCTTTGGGGCAATGAGAATGATACATACCAGTTTTTCACATATATGTGTCCCCGGCTTTTTGATTTAAATACCGTGGCCTACTGGATACTGGAAAAGGACGCGCACAGCCAGAAGTTCAAGGCAAATCTTCGTCATATAACACAGGTTGTTTTTGATCTTTACAGGCGCAAGGAATGTTTTTACATCAAGGCTCTGAAGCTTGCAAGGAGGCCTGACCGCGAGGCCTTCAGGCCGCATGTGTACGAAATCGAAGGCAATAACGTGCTCTTTTCTCAGCTCAGAAAAGAGGCTGCCACTGATATAGGCCACAGGCTCAAGGCCGCAAGAACGAGGCTCGGAATAAGCCAGAAAGAGCTGGCTGACAAGGTTGGATTTACGCCTAGCTTTATTTCGCAGATCGAGAACAACCAGATAAGCCCGTCATTAAATTCTCTCATTCAGATATGCAGCGCGCTTGGGTTGAAGCCGGGCCAGTTATTTGATAACGACCATCTGAGTGCTGCGCAGGATTGGCTTTTGATGCGCGAGACTATTTTTGAGCAGCCTGTAGTGGAGCAGCAGGGGCTGAAAATATATTCGGTTGTGAACAGCCCAAAGCTCTCTTTAAGAGTGGTTGTGATATCTCCAAACACCAGTATCACAAAACATTTCTTCAACAACAAGGCAGAAGAGGCTATATATATCCTTGACGGCGAGATATCGGTTACAGCAGACGGCAGGCTTGAAAAACTCAAAAGCGGCGATGCATTGAATTTCAGGTCGATCTTCCCATCGCGCTGGGAGACCGGTGGTGTCGAGGCACGGCTTCTTGTTGCGTGGAGCGGGACCTAAAAGCAATCAAACGACCAGTTTTTCACAACAATATTGTTGCTAATGCTGATCCTGGGGAGGTGCGGGTATAGAGGATTTCAAGAGATGACGAGGTGTATTGCAAGTTTTAATTAAAAATTTCAGGGAGGATTTATGAATCTGCAAAGACCAAACGCAAACGATGCAACAAAGACAAGCAACCGCTCAAGAAACGTGGCGCCGATGAGCGGACTCTGCACACGCTGTATTGACGGATGCCGTGGAAACTGCGAAGTCTTCAAGGCAACTTTCAGGGGCAGAGAGGTTATCTATCCGGGTCCGTTCGGAGAGATAACCGCAGGCGGAGACAAGGACTATCCGGTTGATTATTCTCATCTCAACATTCATGGCTATGCAATGGGCGCAAAGGGACTTCCAAAGGGCACAAAGGCATCGCCTGACACAGCTACATTTCCGAATGTGAACACAGAGACTGAATACGGCTGGACCAAGAAAGTGAAGATGAAGGCCCCGATATTCACAGGCGCACTCGGCTCAACAGAGATCGCAAGAAAAAACTGGGAGCACTTTGCAGTGGGTGCAGCCATATCAGGCGTAACAATAGTATGCGGTGAGAATGTATGTGGCATAGACCCGAAGCTCGAACTCAACAGCAAGAACAAGATCGTCAAGGCCCCTGACATGGACAGGAGAATAGAGGAGTACCGCCGCTATCACCAGGGCTATGGCGAGATACTCGTGCAGATGAATGTTGAGGACACAAGACTCGGTGTTGCAGAGTACATTATCGACAAACACAAAATAGACACCATAGAGCTCAAATGGGGACAGGGCGCAAAGTGCATTGGCGGAGAGATAAAGGTAAATTCTCTCGAACGCGCGCTTGAGCTTCAGAGGCGCGGATACATAGTAACACCCGATCCTTCTGATCCTGTTGTGCAGGCAGCGTTCAAGGATGGAGCGATAAAGGAGTTTGAGCGCCACAGCAGGCTCGGCTTTGTGGATGAGCAGGGTTTTTACGCAGAGGTCAACAGACTAAGAAAGCTCGGCTTCAAGAGAGTAACGCTTAAGACCGGCGCATACGGACTCAGAGAGCTTGCAATGGCGATAAAGTGGAGCTCAAAGGCAAAGATCGACCTTCTTACAATCGATGGCGCACCCGGCGGAACAGGCATGAGCCCATGGAGAATGATGGAAGAGTGGGGCATGCCTTCTCTCTATCTGCATGCAGCAGCAGCAGAGTTCTGCGCCATACTTGCAAAGAAGAAACAGCGTGTTCCTGACATAGCCTTTGCAGGCGGATTCAGCAGTGAAGACGGTGTATTCAAGGCCCTTTCCCTCGGCGCTCCTTTCACAAAGGCTGTATGCATGGGCCGCGCATTGATGATACCCGGCATGGTCGGTAAGAACATTGACAAGTGGATGAAGGAGAACGACCTTCCAAAGACCGTGAGCGAGTTCGGCTCAACGGTTGAGGAGATATTCGTCAACTATGAAGATGTAAAAAATATAGTCGGCAACAAGGAGATCAAAAACATTCCTTTGGGCGCGATAGGCATATACAGCTATTCGCAGAAGATAAAGGTTGGCCTCCAGCAGCTCATGGCTGGTGCAAGGTGCTTTAACATTGAATCCATAACAAGAAATGAGATCATGTCTCTCACGGAGGAGTGCGCAAAAGTGACCGGCATACCATATCTGATGGATTCGTACAGAAAAGAGGCCATAAAGGTTCTCAACGCAAAATAGGTATCTGATTTTTTGCAAGTCACTACATGGCGGCGGGCCTAGGCCCGCCGCCATGTTTGTTTGAATTCCAGCCGGAATTCAGTATTTATAATTTTCCTATTGAATTTTTAATAAATATGCTATGCTATGCTGTCTTTTATCGATGGCTATGCTTTGCCGTTGAATCCATGCCTAATATTAAAAGTGCAGCGAATAGCTTGTAAAGCAAAGATTTTTTTTGCTTTACGCTTAAACAATACTGATCTTGAGATTAAGAATACTGAAATGCAAGGAGGTGGCCACACTGTCTATTAATTAATAATGATATGAATTCATTATTTGTAAGCAACAAAAAAACAAAAGGGAGATGACAATGAAACACAAGAATCTTTGTGAATTTATGGAGTATGTTGCAAAACGAAATCCAGGACAGTCTGAGTTTTTGCAGGCTGTTAATGAGGTAATGGAGAGCCTCTGGTCTTTCATATCAGATAATCCGCGTTATGCAGAGCATGGCCTGCTTGAACGTTTGGTTGAGCCTGAGCGCGTTATAATGTTTCGCGTGTCATGGGTTGATGATCATGGAACAGTCAGGGTTAACAAGGGATACAGGATACAGCACAGCTCAGCAATAGGCCCTTACAAGGGCGGTATCCGCTTTCACCCCACGGTCAACCTTTCTATTCTCAAGTTTCTCGCATTTGAACAGACATTGAAGAATTCTCTGACAACACTTCCAATGGGCGGCGGCAAGGGAGGTTCTGATTTTGATCCAAAGGGTTGCAGCCCCGGAGAGGTGATGCGTTTTTGCCAGGCATTCGTAAGTGAACTGTTCAGACATGTCGGTTCTGACACTGACGTTCCAGCAGGCGATATCGGAGTAGGCGGCAGAGAGGTTGGCTTTATGGCTGGAATGATGAAAAAACTCTCAAACAAGGCAGACTGCGTGTTCACAGGTAAAGGCCTTGCGTTCGGCGGTTCACTGATAAGGCCTGAGGCTACCGGCTACGGTGTTGTATATTTTGCTGACGAGATGCTCAAGACAGCTGGCCGCTCATTTGACGGGCTCAGGGTTTCCGTATCAGGATCGGGAAATGTTGCTCAGTATGCTGTTGAAAAGGCTATGTCACTGGGTGCCAAGGTTGTCACGGTTTCTGACTCCAGCGGAACTGTTGTGGATGAGGATGGTTTTACTCCTGAAAAACTCGCTGTTCTTATGGATGTGAAGAATGTCCACTACGGCAGAGTCAACGAATATGCGGAAAAAGTGAAGGCAAAGTTCCTGCCAGGCGTAAAGCCATGGAACGTGCCGGTTGATGTTGCGTTGCCATGCGCTACACAGAACGAGCTTGATGAAAATGACGCAGCCATGCTCGTCAAAAACGGTGTCTTCTGCATTAGCGAAGGGGCCAACATGCCTTCAACAGAGGGTGCTGTAAAAGTGTTTGAGCAGAAGAAGGTGCTTTATGCACCTGGCAAGGCAAGCAATGCCGGTGGAGTGGCAACCTCAGGCCTGGAGATGAGCCAAAATGCTATGCGTCTTTCATGGACAAGAGAAGAGGTAGACGCACAGCTGCTCAAGATAATGAAGGGCATTCACAACACATGCCTTAAATACGGCAAACGGCCTGATGGCAGCGTGAGCTATGTTAACGGCGCCAATGTGGGCGGCTTTGTAAAGGTGGCTGAGGCAATGATCAGTCAGGGCATTATATAGTAACAACGGTCCGCCCCCTATAAAGAGGCGGCATGGTATTAACTGCGTTGTAGAAGAAGCAGAAAGAATTCTGTTACACTTCAATAATGGTATGCGCTACGGGGGCATGTTAACATGCCCCCGCACGGTACTGAATGGGGTATGAAAACAAAAATGAACAAAACAATGCTGGCCATCCTCAAGGTGCTTGACAAGCACACGGATATTATCGGCTCAGGAGAGATATCCAAGGAGCTCAAGATGCACGGGATAGACCTTACCGAGAGAACTGTCAGATACCATATGAAGTTTCTCGATGAGAAGGGCCTTACCGAGGTTTTCGGCAAAGAAGGAAGAAAGATCACTGAAAAAGGCCGCAACGAGCTTAAACATTCGCATGTCTCAGAGAAGGTCGGTTTTGTAATAAGCAAGATAGAGGCATATTCATACCAGACCACCATTGATCTGGATGAAATGAAAGGCAAGGTTATACTCAATATATCCTGTCTGCCTGAAGACAAGTTGTCTCAATGCATAAAGCTGATGGAAAAGGTCTTTTCAACCCCGTATGTGATGAGCAACAGAATGATAATCGCGCGCAGCGGAGAGACTGTTGGAGACTTTATTGTACCTGAGGGTAAGGCAGCCATCGGCACGGTATGCAGCGTGACCATAAACGGCATATTCCTGAAGGCCGGCATTCCGGTTGCTTCTAGGTTCGGAGGAGTTCTCGAAATACAAAACGGCGCGCCCAGAAGATTCCTTTCGCTTATAAGTTATGAAGGTTCGTCGCTCGATCCGCTTGAAGTATTCATAAGGAGCAAGATGACGGATGTTGCCGGCGCTGTAAAGGATGGCAACGGCAGGGTGCTCGCAAGCTACAGGGAGATTCCGATAGTATGTCTAAAGCAGGCAAAAGATTTGGCAAAAAAGATGAAAGAAAAAGGCATCAACGGAGTTCTGCATATCGGAGAACCCAACAGGCCTGTCTTTGAGGTTCCTGTCAGTACGGACAAGGTGGGCGTGGTGATAGTCGGAGGGCTCAACCCTGTGGCAATGCTTGAGGAGTCCGGCATATCCACAGACAGCAAGGCCATGTCCACTCTATTTGAATTTTCAAGCCTGAGCCCCTTTAAAAAGCAATGACAGGAGGAGCATGTGAAGAAGATCGAAGCTGTCATAAAGCCGTTCAAGCTGGATGAAGTGAGAGACGCGCTCACCTCCATGGGCATACAGGGTATGACCATAACTGAGGTCAAGGGATTCGGCAGGCAGAAGGGGCATACGGAACTTTACAAGGGCGCAGAGTATGTTGTTGATTTCATCCCCAAGGTGAAGGTGGAGGTGGTTGTGCCGGACAGCCTGACAGAAAGCGTTGTATCTTTGCTTGAGCGCACGGCAAAGACAGGCAAGATCGGGGACGGAAAGATATTCATTATGCCTGTTGACGATGTAGTAAGGATAAGAACAGGCCAGAGGGGCGAAGCAGCCCTCGGCTGATGGACCTGATCACTTCACACCTCAATGCTGACTTTGACGCTCTTGCCTCGGTTATGGCAGCAAAGCGTCTCTACCCAGATGCATCCGTGGTCTTTCCCGGCTCACTCGAAAAAAAGGTGAGGGATTTTCTGGATGCATTCCATCCGATCGACATAAAGAAGCTTAAGGACATAAAGCCTGAAGATGTTACCCGGCTGATAGTGGTTGATGTAAAACACCCCGACAGAATCGGACAGCTCAAAGAACTGCTGACAAAGCCCGGCATCGCAGTGCATATATACGACCACCATCCTGCATCAGGCAATGACATAAGGGGCGAGGTGGAGGTTTATGAAGAGGTTGGAGCTGCATCCACAATACTTGCAGAAATTATTCAGGAAAGGAAGATAGCGATTACGCCCATAGAGGCAACAGCGCTCTGCCTCGGCATATATGAAGAGACAGGTTCGCTTATCTTTAAATCAACAACTCCAAGAGATCTTATGGCAGCAGCATTTCTGATGAGGCGGGGAGCAGACCTCAATATTGTTGCGAGCTTTCTCAAAACAACCATGAGCACTGAAGAACTTGCACTGCTCAACCAGATAGCACAATCTATGAAAGAGATTGTGATACATGGAGTGAGGATAGGTCTGGCGCGCGGCAGGACTGAAGAGTTCGGTGACGCAGCTCATCTTGCCTCCAGGATTATGGATATGGAGGACATTGACGCGCTTGTGCTGATGGTGGCTTCTGAAGACAAGATAGCGCTTGTTGCCAGAAGCAGGGTGTCTGAACTTGATACATCCAGACTGCTTTCTGTATTCGGCGGAGGCGGCCATGCCTATGCATCTTCAGCAACTGTCAAGGAAGTGCCTTTTGAGGTGATAGAGGAGCAGATCTCAGAGCAGCTCAGGAAGATCGTCAGGAATATAAGAACAGCCCGCGACATAATGACATCTCCGGTAGTAACTGTGCAGCACAGCAGCAGGATAAGCGATGCAGAGGCGCTGATGACGCGCTACGGTGTTAACGTGCTGCCTGTTGTGAAGAGAAGCGAGTATATGGGTATCATAACCAGAGAAGTGGTTGAGAAGGCCCTTTTCCATAATCTAGGCAGCAGCAGGTGCGCAGACTTTGCCACTATTGAT
This sequence comes from Nitrospiraceae bacterium, assembly GCA_021371915.1. GTDB lineage: Bacteria > Nitrospirota > Thermodesulfovibrionia > Thermodesulfovibrionales > Dissulfurispiraceae > JAFGXL01. The sequence goes on along the minus strand of JAJFVG010000144.1, from coordinate 48,170 downwards.
GCTGTAACAGCATCGCCGGATACGCCTGTTTCAGAGGTTGAGGAGCAGATGGTCAGAAACAACCAGAGGTTTGTCGCTGTACTTGAAGGCAGCGCTATTGCAGGCGCAATAACCAGGACAGACCTTCTCAGGAGCATGTATGAATCTTTCATGCGCAAAAGCAGGATGGCTGACAGGGATACCTCAGCAGGCCAGTATGACTTCAGCAGGAATATAAACCGCATTCTGAAAGAGAAGCTCCCCAGGGATTTTTATGAGCTGCTGCTTATAGCTGGTCAGACAGCTGACAATACAGACATGAACGCGTACCTTGTGGGCGGCAGCGTAAGGGACATGCTGCGCGGAGAGGAAAACCTCGATATAGATATAGTTGTTGAGGGCGATGGGATAGCATTTGCCAGAAAACTCGCTGACGCCGTCAAGGCAAAGGTTGCTGTGCACCAGCGTTTCAGGACCGCTCATCTGGCAAAAGAAGGCATGAGCCTTGATGTGGCCACTTCAAGAACCGAGTATTATGAACATCCTGCAGCGCTTCCCAGGGTGGAAACATCTTCGATAAAAAAAGACCTCTACCGCAGGGATTTTACGATCAACACGCTGGCAGTAAAACTGAACAAAAAAGATTTTGGTCATCTGATCGATTTTTTCGGAGGCCAGCGCGACATAAAGGACAGGATGATAAGGGTGCTGCACAACCTCAGTTTTGTGGAGGATCCGACCCGCGCATTCAGGGCAGTAAGGTTTGCCGAGCGCTTTGACTTCAGGATATCAAAACATACTGAAAATCTTATAAAGCTTGCGGTAAAAATGAACATATTCGAAAAGCTCTCTGGCCAGAGGATAATTGATGAACTTGATCTGATATTCCATGAGGCTGAACCAGTAAAGGTGATAAAGCGTCTGTCTGATTTCAACCTGCTCAGGACTGTCCATCCCAAGCTGTACTACAACCGGGAGCTTGGCGCGCTCCTGCGCGGGCTGCATGATGCAATAGCATGGTTCGAACTCTCATTCCCGGAGGAGCGGATAAACAGGACTGAGCTTTATATCATGGCTTTGGCGCTTAGACTCGAAAGAGGCGAAAGGGAGTCGTTGATAAAGCGGCTCTCCATACAGCAAAAGGCAGGCCTGGAAATACTCAAGCTGATAAGTCTTGCCAAAGAGGCTGTAAGGTTTTATAGTGCCGGCAACATAATTAAAAACTTCAGGCTCTTTTCAGAACGCCCTGTGGAAGCGATCATCTTTGCGATGGCGCTTTCAGCCCAAAAGGATTTCAGTAAATCCGCTACACATTATCTGCTGGAGTCCAGACACATAAAACCGATCTTAAAGGGTGATGATCTGAAGAAGCTGGGCATTCAGCCCGGGCCTTTATATTCAGAGATATTCAGCAGGATCACAGAGGAGAAACTGCTGGGACGCCTCGCAACAAAAGATGATGAGATCAACTTTGCAAAATCTGCTGCAGCACAGGCAGGTGGACAGCGCTGCCGCAATTTCTGAGATTGCCTTCCTTGCTTTTATCCCATTACAGCATTTACATTATAAAAAAGGCCGGATCATCAGGCGACAAAAACAATAACGGGGCGGACAGGGTATGAATAAAAACGAGGCAATAAAAAAAGAGACAGTAAAAAATGAAATCTCAAAAAAAGATTTGCCGCTTTATACGATAGGCGTGGTTGCAGAGCTTATAGGAATAACCGATCAGACACTAAGGCTTTATGAAAAACACGGTCTTATAAAACCTGCACGCAGAAACAGGAACCGTTTCTTTTCCGATAATGATGTCAAATGGCTCATCTGCATAAGAGACCTTATACACAACAAAAAGATCAGCATCCAGGGAATAAAAAAACTGCTCGACTATGCTCCGTGCTGGGAGATAACGGATTGTCCTGAGGAGAAGCGCGTGAAATGCACTGCGTTCCGCAACAAGGCAAAACCATGCTGGGAACTGAGCAAGACTATTTGCAACAAGAGCTGTTCAGCGGATGGATGCCAAGAATGTGTTGTGTATCTTTCCTACAACCGGGCTAAAAACTGATCAGTCGTGATCAGCCTCGACCACCCCACGGAGTGATTTGGCAGGGGCTATAAGTTCAGGCACAGTGCCTTCTTTGAAGTATTCGTAAACAGGAGCTGAAAACAGCCCTCCGACCCTGCCTATAACCACCTGTTCTATTCCTTCAGGCACGGTAAAATCCGTTGCCGGCGTATCTGAAAGCACAGAGCTCATGTATCTTGCCCATATAGGGGCAGCAGCCCTGCCGCCTGTCTCTCCATGACCGAGTGTGCGTCTCATGTCATCATACCCAACCCATACGCATGTGATAAGCTCAGGTGTGTAGCCGATGAACCATGCATCCTTGAAGTCATTTGATGTGCCTGTCTTGCCTGCTGCGGGTCTGCCTATGTTTGCCCTTGTGCCTGTTCCGTATTTGATGACATCCTGCAGCATTGATGTGAGCAGGAATGATGCCTGCGGCGACATGGCAGCCACGGTCTCTGGCTCGTTGTCTTCCAGCACGCTGTCGCGGCTGTCGGTTATGTATTTTATCCAGACAGGCTTCACCTTCATGCCTCCGTTTGCGAATGCGGAATATGCGGCTGTCAGTTCGAGCGGTGTTACGCCAGTGGAGCCGAGGGCTATGGTAAAGTCCCTTGGCAAGTCTGTTTCAATGCCGATCTCTTTTGCGAGGTTGAGTACCTTGTCTATGCCGAGCGCTTCTATCAGCTTTACGGTAACAATGTTTCTTGAATACGCAAGCGCTTCTCTGAGTCTTGTGGGGCCCATAAATTTTTTGTCGTAGTTTTCCGGCTTCCAGCTTTCTCCATTTGCGCCCCTGTAGGATACAGGCTCATCGTTGATAACGCTTGCAGGAGAAAATCCATGTTCTAGAGCTGCGGCGAAAATGACAGGCTTGAAGGATGAACCAGGCTGCCGCTTTGCGAGCAGAGCCCTGTTGTATTCGCTCTTTGTGAAGCTGAATCCGCCTGTTACAGCCCTTACGTAACCTGTTTCAGGATCGAGCGATACAAGAGACCCTTCAACCTCTGGTTCCTGTTCAAGGCTGACTATTGCCTCTTTGCCTGCTGTCAGAAATTTTACCCATATGATGTCACCCGGATTCAGTATGTCTGTGAGTCTGAAATTCTTTTTGACTGTTGCCCTGCCGGTTTTCTTATCCAGTATGTTTGATGCCCACATTGCATCCTTGATGTTGAGTTTCGCCTTTATTCCCCTTGCAACTACAGTAGCTTCTTTCTGTTTTACAGACTGCACCACTCCAGTGGATATGTCTCCGGTTGATGCGGAGAACGCAACTTTTGGCTCCTTGTCATCAGGGGTCTTTTCTTTTTTGCCGGCAGGCCCGCGCCAGCCGCGTCTCTTGTCAACATCCCTCAGTCCGTCCTGAAGCGCTCTTTGAGCCTGCGCCTGAGCTCTCCGGTCAAGGGTTGTGTATATCTTGAGCCCGCCTTTGTAGACAAGCTCTGTGCCGTACTTCAGCTCAACCTGCTGCCGCACATACTCAAGAAAATATCCATAAGAGTCTGTCTGCGATCTGAGTGAAGACAAAGTTATCTGATGTCTGGCTGCTGCTGTCTGCTGCGCTGCTGTTATGTATCCCTCATCCTTCATTCGCATAAGGACAGTCTCCTGCCTCTCTTTTGCTCTGACAAGGTTGTTGTAGGGCGAGTATGTGTTCGGCGCTTTGACAAGGCCTGCTATAAGCGCTGCTTCAGCAAGATTAAGATCTCTCACTGATTTGCCGAAGTAGACCCTTGAAGCCATCTCAACGCCGTGCGCGCCGTGACCGAAATATACTTTGTTCAAATAGAGTTCGAGTATCTCGTTCTTTGTAAGTTCGTTTTCGAGTTTTACTGCGAGCTGTACTTCTCTCAGTTTGCGCTTTATGGTTTTTTCAGGAGAGAGGAAGAGCACCTTTGCGAGCTGCTGGGTTATTGTACTGCCGCCCTCCTTGATGCTTGCATGAAGGATATCCGTAACCAGCGCACGGCCTATGCCGATGTAGTCTATTCCTTTATGCTTCATGAAGCGGGAGTCTTCAACAGCAATCACCGCATTTTTAAGATTGTTCGGCATCTGGTTAAGAGGCACATAAACGCCTTTTTCGATCTTGAATTCGCCTATGAGCGTATCGTCATCAGCATATACTTTGGTTCCGGGCAAAGTGCGGTACTGCTTAAGCTCCGAGACAGAAGGCACGCCGGTGGCGATAGCTATGTAGCCGCCAGTGAGTATTCCGATTAAAACTATTGAGATGAAGATGATTGCTTTAAGACGCATCTGTAAATTATAAACGCGTGGCTGAATAATTTACAAATCAGCAAAGCAGCATCAAAGCTGAAAATCCGGTCAGCGCGCTATCATATCAGCAATCCATCTGCTATTTTCTCCAGTTCGCTGATTTTATAAATCTTGACCGGTGTTCACAATCATTATAATCAAATATTTAGAGTTTCTTGTTATCAGACTTTTGGTTCACAGCTTATTCATACGGCATGTATATTCTAATACCAGAAAACATGCGGGAGATGATATGAAAAAAATATTTCTGATAACACTGCTCTGCATCTTTACAGCTTTTACGCTGGCTGGGTGCGGCACGAACAAGTTTGGGACAGGAATCGATCCTGCTGCCGCAAAAGTGAGCATCAAGGATGTTTATCTGACGCCTGCTCTGGAGGGGAAGACAGTAACAATCGAAGGGAAAATAGCAACACAATGCACATCAAACGGATGCTGGTTCATTCTTGTGGATACCACAGGCCAGATATTTGTGAATCTCGCTCCAAACAACTTTACTCTTCCTCCGAATCAGGGCAAGCAGGTGAGGGTTACGGGCAAGATCGCATCTTCACCAAACGGCATGCAGATTATAGCGAGCGGCGTTGAGGTCGGGTAATGGGATTTTTACGGCTTGCGCTCACTAATCTGAAGCGTCACCGCACAAGAAGCCTTCTCACGATCGTCGGCATTGCTGCATCTGTTGCCGTACTCTTTTCGATTCTGTCTTACAACAGGGGATTCGAAAGAGGTCTTGTACGCGAGTTTCAGAAGACAGGCATACATTTTATGGTGGTGCCTTCGGGCTGCGCTCATGAGGTCGCTTCATTGGTGCTGCATGGCGCGATAATCCCGAAGTATCTCGATCTGGAGGTTGTTGCCAGGATATCAGGCCTTGATGGGATAGAGATAATATCTCCCCTGCTTGTGGCGCAGCTGCCCAATACGCAAAAGAACAGGGTTGATCTCATCTACGGAATGGAGATGAAGCATCTCAGGATTGTCAAACCAGCCTGGAGGGTGAAGGGCTCTGTTCCTGAAAAGGATAGCGAGATAATAGTGGGTTCAGAGGTTGCAGCCCACTACAACCTGAAGCCAGGAGACATGGTCAGCTATCCAAATGTTAAGACCGGATTCCGTGTGGCCGGAGTGCTCGAAAAGACAGACAGCCAGGATGATGCGTTCACATACCTGCCGCTTTCTGCTGCGCAGCAGCTTCTTGATAAACCCGGCGGCGCTACGGCAGTAGGAGTGAAGGTGAAAGACCCTGAGCTTGTGGGCAGGATTACGGAAACGCTTACAGAGAAGGTTCCCGGCATACAGATAGTCACCATGAATCAGGTGATGAACTCGATACTTAACCTGGCTGCATCAGCAAAGGCGCTCAGTCTTTCGATAGCATTTATCGCCATATTCATAAGCGCTGTCGGTGTGATGAACTCGATACTGATGACGGTATTTGAGCGCACAAACGAGATCGGGATGATGCGGGCAGTAGGGGCTTCCCGCGCTGATATATTCAGGATGGTGGTGATTGAGACGACCATGCTCACATTTTCGGGCGGGGTGCTCGGCATTATCATCTCGCTTGCAGGCAGCAGACTTATTGAGTCCTTTGTCAGAAAGGTGATGCCTTATGTGCCGAGCGGAGAGATACTTGCGCTCGAACCCGGCCTCGCAGCCGGAAGCATCATGTTCGCCTTTTTCATAGGCATAGCCTCATCTCTGTATCCTGCATGGAAGGCATCGAAAATAAATCCTGTTGAGGCCATAAAGGGATGATCGAACTTAAAGATATCAAAAAAACTTACAGGCGCGGCGCTGAAGAGGTGCATGCCCTTAGGGAAGTGAACCTTGATGTTTCCCGCAATGAACTTTTGGCGATAGTGGGGCCATCAGGCGCAGGCAAGACCACGCTGCTGCATATGCTCGGATGTCTTGATACCCCGACAGGCGGTTCAGTGCTGATTGACGGCATTGACGCTGCGCGCATGAGAGAGCCTGATCTGGTGAATGTGAGGCGCAAAAAGATAGGCTTCATATTTCAGCAGTTTTATCTCATACCGGGGCTGAGTGTTTTCAGGAATGTAGCTCTGCCTCTGATCTTCAGCAAGACATCTCCAGACCCTCAGCATATTCGCAGCCTGCTCAGGATTGTGGGGCTTGAACACAGGGAGGAGCATCTGCCGAGCCAGCTGAGCGGCGGAGAGATGCAGCGCGTTGCGATAGCCAGGGCGCTTGTCAATAATCCGGAGGTTGTGCTTGCTGATGAGCCGACAGGCAATCTTGATACTGATAACAGCGAAAAGATATTTGAACTGCTGCGGTCACTTGCCCACAAAGGGCTTGCTGTTGTGATGATCACTCATAACAATGAGCTTGCGCAGCGCTGCGACAGGGTTGTGCATATGAAAGACGGACGGATTATCTGATGTATGCTTCAGTGACGTACCTGCGCATCATCCTGTGCGAGTTGAAGTAGTAGGCATTTTTGCCTATCGCATTCTGCATTACCCGTACCCAGAGATGCCTGTTCTCATAAAACATCGGCAGTATTATGTGATCAAGTTTGTAGTAAAGATCATCCGCATCGCGGCTCGGATCAGCTGGCGTTTCTGCTGAAGGCCCTATGGCCCAGCCTGTGTAGCCCTCGATATGTCCTTCTATCCACCAGCCGTCCAGCACGCTGAAGTTCGGCACTCCGTTGTGTGCTGCCTTCATGCCGCTTGTGCCTGAAGCCTCAAGGGGCCTCAGCGGGGTGTTGAGCCATACATCAACGCCTGATACTATTTTCAGCGACAACTCCATGTTGTAGTTGTTGAGGTAGGCAATTTTTATCTTGTCCTTGAGCCGTTCCTTTATCTCGAAAATCTTTTCGATAAGCTGTTTGCCGTGTTCATCGCGCGGATGCGCCTTGCCTGCATAAATTATCTGCACCCTTCCTTCAGCTGACTGGAGCAGCCGGTCTATATTGCTGAAGAGCAGATCTGCCCGTTTGTAAGCAGTGGCCCTGCGGGCAAATCCGATTGTGAACGTGTCATAGTTCATGCCTGTCTGCGTCTGGCGGTTCAGGTAGTCTATCAGATGTTTTTTTGCTTCCATATGCGCTGCCCAGAGCTCTTCATCGGGTATGCGGCCTACACGCACGAATATTTCGGGTTCATTTGCCCATCCCGGCAGGTATTTGTCGAAGAGCCTTTTCATCGGCTCGCATGTCCATGTGAAAGAGTGCACGCCGTTTGTGACCGCATGTATCTCATAGCCGGGGAACATGTCCTTTGAGACTTCTTTGTGTTTCTTCGCAACGCCGTTTACATATTTGCTCAGGTTCAGAGCTAGCATTGTGAGGTTTAGATGTTCGTTTCCGCCATACTCCTTTATGACATTCAGCGGTATTATGTCGGTTCCCATAACCTGCTGTACAACATCATAGGAAAACTTGTCGTGCCCTGCTGCAACAGGCGTATGTGTGGTAAAGACGCAAAGCCTTCTTACACTCTTGTAGTCCCATATGTGTTTTTCGTCCCACACATCCTCGATATTCTTTTTGAATTTGTTGAGCAGTTGAAGTGTAAGCAGGCTGGAGTGCCCTTCGTTCATGTGGTACTTCTTGATCTCAAATCCTATCTGCTCCAGCAGGTTGTACCCGCCTATGCCGAGCACGATCTCCTGTTTGAGCCTGTATATGTCGTCGCCTCCATAGAGGTGGTGGGTTATGCCCCTGTCCTGCTCGCTGTTTTCCGGCAGGTCTGTGTCGAGAAACAGCATAGGCACCTTGCCGCCTGCTGCGCTCTGCACCACATAGAGCCAGGGTGCGACCTGAACACTCCTGCCCTCTATCTTCACAATTGCGCGCTGAGGCATCATCTGCATAAAGTCGGATGGGTTCCATGACTCCGGATGCTCATGCTGTCTGCCGAAGAGGTCGATCTCCTGTTTGAAATAGCCCTTCTTGGTGAGCAGGGTGACTGCCACGATCGGCAGCGAAAGGTCTGCTGCTGATTTTATTGTGTCGCCGGCAAGTATGCCGAGACCGCCGCTGTATGTTGGCATGTCTGAGCGCACCCCGATCTCCATCGAAAAGTAGGCTATCTTCGGCTCGCTGGTGAATTCGTTTATCAGTTCAGTCATCATTGTTCTGTTTCCCTGCGCATGTTGTCGAAGCGTCTTGTGAGTTCATAAAGCGCTGCTGCTCCATCAGTACCCATATCTAAAGTATAGTCGTTAACATAAAGATTTATATGGCTGTTTATCACATCTTCATCCAGTTCCTGCGCGTGCAGTTTGATATAGCGCATCGCCTCAGCCCTGTTTTCAAGTCCATATCTTAAACTCTTTCGTATAAGTTCTTCAATGGCCTGAATTGTGCTGCTGCCGAGTTCTTTTTTTGCCGCAATACCGCCAAGTGGAATAGGCAGGCCGGTCTCTTTTTCCCACCAGGCCCCGAGGTCGGCAATCATGCTCAGTCCAAGGCGCTGATAGGTGAACCTGCTTTCATGAATTATCAGTCCGAGATCAGCTCTTCCGTCGCTTACTGCGCTCATTATCTCGTTGAAGGGCATATGAATGATATCCGGATGCTCTATGCCGTACTCTGCATCCAGATACATGGACAGCAGCAGCGCAGCGGTGGTGTATCTGCCGGGCGCTGCGATTTTTGTTTTTTCGTTTATCTTCAGGTTTTTGTCTCTTGCAACGATCAGCGGGCCGCAGCCTCTTCCGAATGCTCCGCCGCAGTTTAAAAAGGTGTAGCTCTCGCGCAGATGGCAGTAGGCATGGCATGATACCTTTGACACGTGAAGGGACCCGGCAAGAGCTAGGTTGTTCAGGGACTCGACATCATCAATGGTGAATTCGAATTCGAATCCCGGTCTGCTCACCTTTCCGCAGGCAAGCGCTCCGAATATCATGGTGTCATTTGGGCATGGTGAAAAACCGAATGATATCATTGGGAAATTTTAGCATTTTGGCTCACAGGAGCGCTACAAGGGGGCTTTTAATGGGTGCTGGTAATATATGTTTGAATTTACGGTATAAACTATGATAAAATCCTTGACCAAAAACGCACGCCTGAAAAATGTGTCTGCATGGTCCCGCATTGCGGGTTGAAGACACTGGGCGGAGGTAAACCATAAGGAGGAGTTTAGTTATGAGTGTTGTAACAATGAAAGAGCTGCTTGAGGCCGGAGTCCATTTCGGACACCAGGTAAAACGTTGGAACCCGAAGATGAAGAAGTATATCTTTGGTGAGAGAAACGGCATACACATAGTTGACCTGCAGAAGACCCTCAAGGGCATTGAAGAGGCATTCAAGTATGTAAAAAGCATTGCAGCCACAGGCGCACCGATACTGTATGTGGGCACTAAAAAACAGGCCCAGGACTCGATAACAGAAGAAGCAAAGAGGGCTGGAGCTTACTTTGTCAACTACAGATGGCTTGGCGGCATGCTTACAAACTTTGCCACAGTCAAAAAGAGTATAACAAGACTCAAAAAGATTGAGCAGATGAAAGAGGATGGCACAATAAACCATCTGACAAAGAAAGAGGCTCTTGAGCTCGAAAAGGAGAGGGTAAAGCTCGAAAAGAACCTGAGCGGCATAAAAGACATGCCCGGACTGCCTGGAGCGCTCTTCATCATTGACCCGAGAAAAGAGAAGATAGCTGTTGCTGAGGCAAGAAGACTCTCGATCCCGATAGTCGCGATTGTGGATACAAACTGCGATCCTGATGAGGCTGACTATGTGATCCCCGGCAATGATGATGCTATCAGGGCGATAAAGCTGATCTCAACAAAGATGGCTGATGCCATAATACAGGGAAGGGGCGAGCGCGAAAAAGGACTCGCTGATAAGGCTGAAGCAGCCCAGATTGAAGAGAAAAAGACAGAAGATGAGCAGATAAAGGAGAATGCGTAATGACTGTTTCAGCTGATGTTGTTAAAGAACTGAGAGAAAAGACAGGAGCAGGCCTTATGGATTGCAAGCGCGCGCTCAATGAGAGCGGCGGAGACATGGAAAAGGCCGTAGACATACTCAGGCAGAAGGGACTTGCAACAGCTGCAAAGAAGTCGGGCAGATCCGCTTCACAGGGGCTCATAGGCTCATACATCCACATGGACAAGGTGGGTGTAATGGTAGAGGTGAACTGCGAGACAGACTTTGTTGCAAGAACAGATGACTTCAGGGCGCTTGTCAAGGACATAGCGATGCATATAACAGCCTCCAATCCACAGTATGTTTCAAGGGAAGAGGTGCCTGCTGATGTTATTGAGCGCGAAAAGGAGATATACAGGGCCCAGGTTGAGGGCAAGCCAGCACAGGTTGTTGAGAAGATCCTCGAAGGCAAGCTCGAAAAGTTCTTTGCTGATACATGCCTTGTTGAGCAGGTGTTTGTAAAAGACCCTGAAGGCAAACAGAAGATAAAAGATCTTGTTACAGAGAAGGTCGCAAAGCTTGGAGAAAACATCATCATAAGGAGATTCGCGAGATTCCAGCTTGGTGAAGGCCTGGACAAAGCGGAAACCTGTGAGTAGCCAAAAGACCAAAAAAAGTTCAGCTCCTGCAAAGGGCTCTGCTGTCAAAAAGGGAAGGCCTCTTTATAAAAGAGTGCTGCTCAAACTGAGCGGCGAAGTCCTTATGGGTGACGGCAGCTACGGAATAGACCCGGAAACTGTTGTCTACATGGCTTCGGAAGTAAAAAAGGTTGCTGACAAGGGTGTGCAGGTCGCGGTGGTAATAGGCGGCGGCAACATATTCCGCGGCGTTGCAGGCAGCGTAAAGGGCATGGAGAGGGCATCAGCCGACTACATGGGCATGCTCGCCACAGTGATAAATGCCCTTGCCCTGCAGAATGCTCTCGAGAATTTGGGTGTACAGACCAGGGTGCAGTCAGCAATAGAGATGAACGCTCTTGCAGAGCCTTACATTCGCAGAAAGGCGATGAGGCACTTTGAAAAGGGCAGGGTGGTCATCTTTGCGGCAGGCACGGGCAATCCGTACTTTACCACTGACACCGCAGCAGCGCTCAGGGCTATGGAAATAGGAGCTGATGTGATTCTCAAGGGCACAAAGGTTGACGGCGTATACACGGCTGATCCTGAAAAGGACAGCAGGGCAAAAAAATACGACACAATCTCATACATTGATGTTCTTAACAACAACTTGAAGGTTATGGACTCCACAGCTATAACTCTCTGCATGGATAATAATCTGCCGATTGTTGTCTTCAACATAAAAAAGGCCAATAATATAATCAATATCGTTGAAGGCAAAAAGATCGGCACTCTCGTATACACATCCAATGCCCGGCGTAAATAGGCCGGTTTACTGCTTCAACAAGCTTCTTTAAACAAAATTTTTCGGGGTGAATACTGATGAACGATTTAAAGAAGAAGACCAATGAAAAGATGCAGGGAGCGATTGATTCCCTGAAAAAAGATTTTGCATCCATCAGGACAGGCCGCGCTTCTTTGGCCCTGCTTGAGGGCATCAATGTCGACTACTACGGCGCTCACAGCCCGTTGACCCAGGTTGCTGCCCTGGGAGTTCCTGACAGCAGGACTCTCACCATACAGCCGTGGGACCAGAAGCTTATCAGCGAGATTGAAAAAGCAATACTCAAATCCGACCTCGGACTTACTCCCGGCAATGACGGCAAGACAATACGCATATCCATACCTCCGCTTACAGAGGAGCGCAGGAAACAGCTTGTGAAGGTTGTAAAAAAACGCGCTGAAGAGGCGAAGATCACCATCCGCAACATAAGAAGGGATATAAACGAAGAGTCCAAGAAAAAAGAGAAAGAAAACCATGTGAGCGAGGACGATGCAAAGCGTTTCCATGACGAGGTGCAGAAGGCAACAGACTCGTTCATAGTGAAGGTGGACGAAGTGCTTGCGCATAAAGAACAGGAGATAATGGAGGTATAGATGCTCAATATCAACTATATCCTGAAGGTCAGCGATGCCAAGGCTGTGGATGTGCAGAAGGCGCTTGAGCAGGCCGGCATAAAAGTCATCAGCATAACAGAGGTTTTCAAAGAGGAAGCACCCGCAGAAAAATAGCGGAGATCCGCTGCGGGATTTTTTGTCAGGAGGCTGCAATGCCCATAAAACAGACGAAAAAGACGACCAAACGCTCCAGTGCCGCACATACTGCTTCCGCCTCTAAGTCTGCGACTAAAAAGACAAAGGCAGCTGTAATCAAAAAGGCTTCTGCGTCAAAAAACAATTCTAAAAAGCCTGCGTCAGCGGTTTCTTCCAAAAAGAGCACCCCGAGAACTGCTCCCAAAAGCAGCGCAGCCAAAAAAGCGCCGGTAAAAACAGCTGTAAAGAAACAGGCTTCAGCAGACAGAGCAGTCCTTTCCAAACAGGACAGGAATGAGCGACTTCGCAGGATACTCATTTCAAAAAGAGAAGAGCTCCTGAAGGAATCTCAATCGGAGATCAGAAAATACATATCCGGCGAAAAGCGTCAGCTTGTCGAGACAGTGATGGATGACGGAGACCTCTCTGTTGTTGACCTTTCGGAAGACATAAATCTCAAAAAGCTGAGCACGCATAAAGACATGCTCACAAAGATCGATATTGCACTGAGAAAGATTGATGAAGGTACTTACGGAATATGTGAAGAGTGCGGAGAAGAGATCAGCGAAGAGCGTCTGAAAGTTTTGCCTTTTGCCATATACTGCCGAGATGACCAGGAAAAGAAAGAGATGCTGGAGCGGCTTGAGCGCGAGATAGAATAGCGGATCACCACTGGAGCGGGTCTTTGTACCAAACCTGCTCCATGAAAAGCCCGCAGGCCGGTGCAGTGGGGCCTGCTTTTTTTCTGTCCAGTGATTCCAGGATTTTTTTTATGTCATCAGGCTGTAACTTTCCTCTGCCTGCCTCAACAAGAGTGCCTGTAATGTTTCTGACCATGTGCCGCAAAAATGCGTCAGCTTTCAACCTGAGTATTATAAATCTGCCGCTGATGCTGCCTGTCATGAATCCTATGGCATTTGTCTCTTCGATTGTGAGAGATATCATGTTGCGAACTGTTGTTTTTGCTCCGCATCCGGCCCCCCTGAATGCTGAGAAATCATGCCTGCCGGTAAGATTCAGCGAAGCTGCCCTCATTGCATCAACATCAAGATCATAAGGCAGTCTCCAGGCATACCTGTGAACAAAAGGAGATACAACCCTGTCTGTAGCAATGATGTAGATATAGGATTTTTCAAGCGCATCGAATCTGGGATGAAATTCTGCATCAGCATATGCTGCGTTCATTATCCTGATGTCAGGCGGCAGCAGGGCATTAAGCGCATTCCTGATCGTCAAAGGATCATGAGTTGATTCTGTTTTGAATGAAGCAACCTGTCCGAGCGCATGCACGCCTGCGTCAGTGCGGCCCGCAGCAACAAGATTGACCTGCCTGCCTGTTATTTTGCTGATCTTCTCCTCAATCAACGCCTGAAGCGTAACAGCATTTGGCTGCGATTGCCATCCGCTGTAGCTTGTGCCGTCGTATTGAATCAGGAGGGCGATATTTCGCATCCGAAATTTTAACACAGGGCCGGTATTTCGGATCACTGCGGCTGGGTCGGGACTTTTCTTTTTTTAACTATCTTTCGGATGATGATGATTGTCACCAGCGCTATAATCACAGCAGCCAGCACAGGCACCAAAATGGCAAGCAGGCTCAGAATTGATGAGATGCCGAGTTCAGCAGTCGCAACAAGAGGATTGCCTACACCGCCGGTTGTGGCAGTTGAGGCGCCGCGCAGCAGTGATGTGGCTCCATGAAATATCGCAGCAGTGCCGCTGCCGGCAATGATGGCGAGAGTCCATTTGAGCAGGGGATTGACCTCTGTAATATTCGATGCCATAACAACAGCACCGGCTATGAGCGCGGCTGGCGCAGCGATAGTGTCCATAAGGTGATCGAGCCAGGGTATGTAGTATGCCCCTATCTCGATCGCAGCAGCAGTCGCAAATGCGGTGAGCGCTGGATATGTGGCTATCCACTGAAAGTTGTCAGAGAGCGGAAGATAGCCTGCAATCGAGGCTATGCTCAGAGCGAGCAGAGGTATGAATACCCTGAAGCCCGTTGCAGCAGCCAGGCCGATTCCGAGGCATATGCTGATAACAGTTTCCATGTTGAGATGATGACACAAAGATCAGAATTTCTCAATGAGCAACTGATCGCGTTATTGCAAGCATTCAATAGTGTTTAAATTATGCATTTATGGGTATGGCGGAGTATAATAGACAGATTGAAAGGAGCTGTCTGAAATGATAAGGCATACATTCTCTCTTTTGAACGGCATCGGCGAAAAGCTCGAGTTCAAGATCTGGCAGCAAGGCATCCTCACATGGGATGATTTCTGCAAGGCAGACTATATAGACGGCATAAGCCCTGACAGAAAGAGCCAGTTTGACGAACAACTCACGCAGGCTTCTGATGAACTCCGCAAGGGCAATGCTGAATACTTCACAAAAACCGTCCGCAGAAAAGAACAGTGGCGACTCTTCAAAACCTTCAGGGATAATGCGGTTTGTCTTGATATAGAGACAAACGGCTACCAGCCGGGCTCCGGCGGATATGCTACTGTCGTCGGTCTGTACAATGGTTTTGACTGGAAATATCTGATGCGGGGTGAAAACCTTACGGCAGAGAATATAAACCGGGAGCTGAACGGATATAAATGCCTTATTACTTTTTACGGCTCTGTTTTTGATGTGCCGTTTCTGCAAAGATCCATGCCGGCCGTGCGCTTTGATATCCCGCACTTTGATCTCTGCTTTGCTTCCAGAAAGCTCGGCATCGAAGGCGGACTGAAGAAGATAGAGCAGGTCTTCGGTATTGAAAGAGAAGAGGCTGTAAAGGGCATTGACGGCTATGCTGCTGTAAAACTGTGGGAGCAGGCGAGGCGCGGCAGCACAGAGGCGCGCGACCTGCTTCTGCTCTATAACAAGGAAGACACTCTCAGTCTTCTCAAACTTGCGGACATATTCTATGAAAAACTCAAAGACTCCACAAGGATCAGCGAGTTCATCTGCTGCTCTGCTTGATGATTTTGCCGCTTACCTCTCTGTTGAGCGCGGGCTGGCTAAAAACACTGTCTCTTCCTACATTCAGGACCTGAAGGGCTTTGCCGCGTTTATTTCGGACAAGCGGCGCAGTATGGTCTCATTCACAAAGGCTGATGCTGTGGCTTATGTTGCTGCCATGCTAGACAGCGGATATTCAGGGGCGAGCATCGCCAGATTTATCTCTTCAGTAAAGGTGTTCTCAAAGTTTCTGGTATCAACAAAAGGCCTGAAGGAAGACCCTGCCGAGACATTGACCATTCCAAAAAAGTGGGACAGACTGCCCAAGGCATTGAGCGTGGATGATATGCGCAAGCTGCTCTCCGTGAGTCTTGACAGTTCGGTTTTTGTAAGGGATTCCGCCATGCTCATGCTCCTTTACTCATCCGGACTCAGGGTGAGCGAAGTGCTGGGCATAAAGATTAATGATATTAATTTTGATGCAGGGTTTCTCAGAGTGATCGGCAAGGGCTCAAAAGAGAGGGTCGTGCCGATAAACAGCAGGGCAATCGAGTCAATAACTCGTTATATGAGCGGACTGAGGCCATCGCTTCTTAAAGGCAGGCAGTCCCCGTATCTTTTTGTGACGTCAAGAGGCAAGCCCATGACAAGGCAGAGGTTCTGGCAGGCGCTCAAAAAATTCGGCAGCGCTGCCGGCATAGAGCTTACCCCGCACACCATAAGGCACAGCTTTGCCACGCACCTGCTCGAGGGCGGGGCTGACCTGAGGTCAGTGCAGAAGATGCTTGGACACTCTGACATATCCACCACCCAGATATATACCCGCGTGTCTGGAGACAGGCTTAAAAAACAGTATGTGGAGCACCACCCGCGGGCCAAGTAACAGGCAGTGCGTGATTTTTCTCCTGCATAGTGATATATTATTTTGCATTACACTTCAGAAAATGGAGGACAGATGGCCAGAATACTGCAACCACATGAGCTATTCACGAAATGCGATCCAGCGGATCTTCAGTTCAACAGCACGGATGATCTGGTATTTCATGACGGTACAACCATCGGGCAGGACAAGGCCCTGACCGCCCTGGACTTCGGTCTCTCTTTATGCAGTGACGGATTCAACATATTCGCGCTTGGCGAAAGCGGCACCGGCAAGATGAGGGCCATAAAACTGCTGCTTGCCGAGCGGGCATCCAGTCAGGAAGTGCCGTCTGACTGGTGCTATGTATATAACTTCAAGGAGCCTGACGAGCCGTCAGCCGTATCTGTTGAGCCAGGCAGGGGTGTTGAACTGCAGAAGGATATGGATGATCTTGTAAAGAGTCTGCGCACAGAAATTCCCAAGGCCTTTGAATCAAAGGAGTACGAAAAACAGAAGTCAAAGATAATAGAGAACTTCCAGAAGAAGCAGAGAGAGTTTTTTTCCGAACTTGAGCAGGAGGCGATGTCAAAGGGTTTTGCGCTCCGCAAGTCTCCGTCAGGTCTTGTTATAGTTCCTGTGAAAAAGGATGGAGAACCGCTGACTGAAGAGGAGTTCAATAATTTTGATGATGCTACAAAGGCCAGCATAGATTCTATTGGCAAACAGCTCCAGGAAAAACTGGATGACCTTGTCAGGGTCGTGAGGGTTGAGGAGAAGGGCATCAAGGAAGAGCTTTTGTCACTTGACAGGCAGATAGGTCTTGGCGCTGTCGGACACTTCATAGAGGAGCTGAAAGAAAAATATTCCGGCCATGAAAAGATAACAGCATATTTCGAGGCGGTCAAGGAGGACATGCTCTCACATCTTGATGACTTCAAGACAACAGAGGAGCAGCCCGCGCCCTTACCCTTTATGAAGATGCCAAAGCAGGAAGTCTCTTTTTCCAGGTATTCAGTGAACACGATAGTTAACAATAGCGGCTGCAAGGGTGCTCCGATAGTCATAGAGAGCAATCCGACTTATCTGAATCTTGCCGGCAGGGTAGAGTACAAGATGCAGTACGGATTTGCGACCACGGATTTCACCATGATAAAGGCAGGCTCTCTGCACAAGGCAAACGGCGGCTATCTTGTTATCAATGCGCTGGACCTGCTGAAGAACATCTTGGCATATGACGGACTTAAGCGCGCTGTTAAGAACAGGGAGATAAAACTTGAGGATGTGTGGGAGCAATACAGGCTGATGAGCTCATCCACGCTCAAGCCAGAGGCTATACCCCTTGACGTTAAGATAATACTCGTCGGACATCCGTACATCTACTACATGCTCTATAATCTTGATCCTGACTATAAGGACCTGTTCAAGGTGAAGGCGGACTTTGACAGCAGGATGGATCTTACAGAGGAGTCTGTAAAGAAGTATGCGTATTTTGTCGCAGCATGCCAGAAGGAAGAGAAGCTGCTTCCATTTGACAATACCGGAGTAAGCAAGGTGGTTGAATACGGTGTAAGGCTAGCGGGCCATCAAAAAAAGCTCTCCACCCGTTTCAGCGAGATAGCAGACCTTGTGCGCGAGGCGCACTACTGGGCCACAAAATCAGGCGCATCCCTCATAAGCGCGGAGCATGTTACGCGCGCTCTCAACGAGAAGATATTCAGGTCCAACAGGATTGAAGAGAAGATGCGCGAGCTGATGCTGGAGGATGTGTTGATAGTGGATACGTCAGGGCAAAAGGCAGGGCAGGTCAATGGTCTGGCTGTGCTCGATCTTGGAGACTATAGTTTTGGCAAGCCTTCAAGAATAACTGCAAGCACTTATACCGGCAAGGCCGGCATTGTTAACATAGAACGCGAAACAAAGATGAGCGGCAAGATACACGAAAAGGCGATAATGATCCTCTCCGGTTATCTCGGCCGCTGCTTTGCAAGAAGAAAACCGCTCAGCCTCTCTGCATCCATAACCTTTGAACAGTTGTATGAAATGGTTGAGGGCGACAGCGCTACCTGCGCAGAGTACTATGCGCTTATAAGCAGCATAAGCGGAGTGCCTTTGAAGCAGTCCCTGGCTGTTACAGGCTCCATGGACCAGTCCGGCGAGGTGCAGCCGATAGGCGGGGTTAATGAAAAGATAGAGGGATTTTTTGATCTATGCAGGATAAGAGGTCTTGACGGCACTCATGGTGTTATTATTCCGCGCAGGAATATTGCCAACCTTATGCTAAGGCATGACGTAGTTGAGGCTGTGCAGCAGAACAAATTTGTCATCCACGCTATTGACCGTGTTGAAGAGGGGCTTGAGATACTTGCAGGAATGAATGCCGGCGGGATGTCTGAGGACGGCACTTATCCTGAAGGTACTCTCTACAATATTGTCGCTTCAAAACTGCTGAAGATGTCAGAGGCATTAAAGCCAAAAAAAGACGAAGAAAAGAACAATTCTGATGAAGAGCAGGCAAAGCCTAAAAGCAATGATGAAGAGGGCGGCGCAGCAAAATAATGAAGAGCCTGCTTGAACGCATTGCAGCCATTGTCCTTGTGCTTTTCAGCATTCCGTTTGCGTTTTTGCCGCTTGCGTTTTCGCGCAGGCTCGGCAGACTGCTCGGCGCAGCTGTTCATTTTCTGTGGCGCAGCAGAAGAAAAATAGCCATAGAAAATATAAAGCTCGCCTGTAAAAGCGGAGGGCTTGCCATATCGTCAAATCCCGCATCACTGGCCAGAGAAAATATGGAGAACCTCGGGGAGTCCTTTGCCGAGATGGTGAAGATATATGCTGGGTTCGGCAGAAAGATAATGGAGAATGTGCGCATCGAGGGTATAGACAATTTTTTGCATGCCATTGCTCAGAATAAAGGCATAATATCAATCACAGGTCACTGCGGCAACTGGGAGCTTATGGCTATTGCATGCGGACTTCAGATAAAAACCAGCTCTGTTGTGGCAAGAAGGCAGAACAATGTGTATATAGATGCCATGGTCGAGAGGATGCGCACACGATACGGCAACAAAGTCATATACAAAAAAGGAGCACTGAGACAAATCATGTCTGTGCTCAGGGGCAACGGCTCTGTCGGAATACTGATGGACCAGGCTGTATCAAAGGATGAAGGCTATGTTGTGGACTTTCTGGGCAGGGGCGCATGGACAACAAAGATGCCTGCGCTGCTTGCGCGCAAAACAGGGGCAGCAGTGCTGCCGGTCTTCATCCGCAGGGAAGGCACAGGACATGTGATAATGATCTCGCCGCAGATCAGGCTCTCTGATGCTGAAGGCGAGCAGGCGGTGATTGACGATACCATCTCCTTCACATCCAGCATTGAGGATTATGTGAAAAAATGGCCGCAGGAGTGGCTATGGATTCACAAAAGATGGAAGCGAGTGTTGCCTGATGATAATCCTGTGAAAAAAAGCTCTCAGGAAAAGTAGGGGCAGCCCCTCGTCTTTTTTATCATCAGTCCGAGGAATTTTTTTAGCTGATGCCTCTTCTGGGGCGACAAATCTTTGAATTTGAGCGCAATCTCTACGGTATGATTTTCATGACTTCTTTGTGACGCCTGAATCCTGATCACGGTGCCTTCGAGCATGTCTATCCTGCTCTTGTTTTCAAACTCAAGATCAAGATTGACTGCCTTTGACATCTTCGGCAGATTGTCGTTTATGTTGAAGAGTCCGAGTACTCCGTTCAGACTTACGTTGATTATTTTACCCGTAGCCCTGTGCGTCTGAAGATCAAGGTGTATATCACCCCTGTCATCAAACCTGTTGAACAGACGCTCTTCAGTTTTTATGGCTGTCCTGAGCGCTCCTGTCCCTTTGTCAGGCGCCCAGTTTTCTTTCCACATCAGTATTCAGCACCTCGTTATCCCGGTATTGATTGGACGTAATTTTACACTTGATTATCGGTTGTTTTGCCGGATTCTTTAGTAACTACCGGGTGAATAAGAACTAATATTATTTAAAAATAGATAGTTACGGGAAGATGGCTGAAAAATATCAAAAATCAGTGGAGGCAGCCGAAGACCGGCGGCTGCCTCCACAAAGTATTTTCAGGATATAATTTTCTTTTTCTGCTTTTCAACAAGCTTCTGTATGGAATCGAGCCTGGAGGCGAGGTCTTTTCTGACATCATCAGTCAGCTCCTTGCCCTGATGCAGCAATTCCTCTGCCCTGTCCTTTACATCCTCAACAACTTCAGAGACCTTTTCAATGGTCTCGTCCACTATCTCATAACCGGCGTTTTTAAGCTTTCTTGCGGTGCGCTGAATGTCTCTTCTGGTCTTTTTGCCTGACTGTGGCGCGTACAGCAGTGCTATGCCTGCTCCGATTAATCCTCCTGCAAGAAATGCCACGCCGATCTTAAGTGAAGTGTCCCTGTCCATAACGCCTCCTTTTTCCGGTTCTAGTTTTAGATTAATACCTGATTTAATGTTCGTCAACAACAAAATTCAGCAGGTTGATTTGGGGCTGGCAGTCTGAAATAATAATCACAGCAGGCAACATGTTTTACAGGAGGATATATGTTCGGACTGATAATGGCCTTGCATGTGCTGTCTGTGGTTATATGGATCGGAGGAGTTGCCTTCGTAACGATGATAGTCTTTCCGATGATAATGCGCACAGAAGGTTCTTTGCAGAAGGTGCTCTTTTTTCAGGGCATTGAGCACAGGTTTGCAAGGATCGCAAAGTGGTGCGTTGCGGTTTCAGGCGCTACAGGACTGCTGCTGCTCCAGATCACAAATGAGTGGAGCATCCTTTTCAGAAAGGCCGGCATAGGTCCTACTGTTATGCTGATCGTCTGGACGATATACCTGCTTGTGCTGCTCTTTGAGTCAAAACTCTTCAGCGTAATTTTCGGCAAGGCTGATTCTGAAGACTCCACAAAAATATTCCGCAAGCTCACGATATTTCACTGGATTGTGCTGGTGCTCAGCCTGGCAGCAGTCGGAATCGGAGTATGGGCCGGTCACGGAGGAGCCGTCTGAGCGGTATTGGATAGGTACAATGGGGTATATGTTATAATTTTTTATGTCGGTTTTAGAGATAAAAAAATATCCGGATGATGTGCTCAAAAAGAAGGCCCTGCCTGTAGAAAAGATAGACAAATCTCTTCAGAAGCTGATCGACGACATGATAGAGACCATGTATGATGCCCCTGGCATCGGGCTTGCCGCACCCCAGGTCGGTGTCTCGTTAAGACTCATAGTTGTTGACGTGAATCTGGATGATGAGGATAGCGAACCTGTAGTGCTCATCAACCCTGAGATCACGGACACTGACGGCCTTATTGAGTCAGAAGAGGGCTGCCTGAGCGTGCCTGAGTGCCAAATAACAGTCAAGCGCGCTGAGAAGGTGACAGTAAAAGGCCTTGACAGGGACGGCAGAGAGGTGAGCATAGAGGCTGACGGACTCTTTGCAAGGGCGTTGCAGCATGAGATAGACCATCTTAACGGGGTGCTTATACTCGACAGAATAAGCCAGCTCAAACGAGACCTGTACAGGAGAAAGATGGTGAAGATGAGATCAAAGGCTGAGGCCTGATCCTTTACGGAGTTTTATTGTCCATAATATTTTTCGGCACGCCATCATTTGCTGTTCCATCTCTTGAGGCTCTCCTGAGGAGCGGAGAGGACATTCCGCTTGCAGTAACACAGCCTGACAGGCCCGGCGGCAGGGGACACAAGCTTATACCTCCTGCTGTAAAAGAGTTTGCGCTCTCAAAAAACATATCCGTTATTCAGCCGTTCAAGATGCGCGACCCGGAATTTCATGACAGGCTGCGCAGCCTTGATCCTGAATTTATGGTCGTAGCTGCCTATGGCAGGATACTTCCAAAAGAGGTGCTGGATATACCATCAGGAGGCTGCATAAATGTGCATGGCTCCCTGCTGCCCAAATACAGGGGCGCTGCCCCGATACAGCGCGCGCTGCTTGCCGGAGAGAGCATTACCGGCGTTACCATAATGAAGATGGATGAAGGCCTTGATACAGGAGACATAATACTTGCAAAAGAGATCAGCATTGATGATGCGGATACATCGCAGACTCTTTTTGAACGGCTCGCTTCTTTGGGAGCTGATGCCCTTGTCGAAGCGCTTGGAGGGTTGAGGAGCGGCAGGCTCAAACCGCATCCTCAGCAGGGAGAGCCGAGTTACGCGCCTCCGCTTTGCAAGGATGAAGGCAGGATAGACTGGAGCAAGTCTTCAAGGCAGATATTCAATCTTGTGAGGGGAATGCATCCGTGGCCTTCTGCCTTCACATTTTTGGGTGATGAACGGCTCAAGATACTAAAGGCATCGCTTGCAGAAGGCAGCGGAGCAGCAGGTGTTATAGAGAGTATTTCAGGGGGCAGGCTGCTGGCAGGCACAGGGAGCGGTCTTATATGTATTGAAGAGCTCCAGCCAGCCGGCAAAGGCCCGATGCAGGCAAAGGCATTTATAGCTGGCAGAAAGATCAGGGAGAAGCATGACAAATTTTCTTAGGTTTGTACTGCTGAAGATCATTTATCCGCTGCTAATGCTGGCAAGCACAGTGAGTCATGGCCTGAAAGAGCGCTTTCAGCTCTGGGTTATAAACATCAATAACAGGCTTGTAAGGATGAGCAGCCTCAGAACAAAAAGCATACTGCTTCTGCTGCCGCACTGCCTTCAGATAAGCGACTGCGATGTGAGGATAACCCATAACATATACAACTGCAAAAGGTGCGGCAGGTGCGGCATCAAGGACTTGATATCAATAGCAGAGAACAACAGCCTTAACCTCTTTGTTGCAACAGGCGGCACGCTCGCCAGAAAGATCGTCAAGGAGAAGCAGCCCGAAGCGATAATTGCGATAGCGTGCGAAAGAGATCTCAGCAGCGGCATAATCGACTCGTATCCGCTGCCTGTGCTCGGAATAACAAACAAGAGGCCCTTTGGCCCGTGTTTCAACACACAGGTTGATCCGCGTGATGTCAAAGAGGCCATAGAGTTTTTTGCAGGCTGATGACCGCCTCTGCAAGAAAAGCAGCACTTCTCAGCCTGGACCGTGTATTCTCGTCATCAGTGCATCCAAAAGATGCTCTTGAAGATTTCAGCAGCAGCCTTGACCAGAGGGACAGGTCATTTTCAAAAGAACTGCTGTATGGAGTGCTCAGGCATAGGGACTACCTGGACTGGGTGCTCGATTTTTTCCTTAAAAAAAGATCAGGCCTCTCCTTGTCATCGCTGAATAATCTGAGGCTCGCTGTGTACCAGGCACGTTTTCTGCGCGTGCCTGACTGGGCGTTCGTGAACGAGGCAGTAGAGATGGAAAAAGAACTGCGCGGCAGGCCTTCGGTTATAAATGCTGTGCTCAGGAACCTGATAAGGCATGGCAGCGCAATAAAAGAACCTGAAGATACTGATATGGCGCAATACATATCCATAAAAACATCGCATCCTGCATGGCTTGTGCGAAGATGGATAAAGAGATTCGGGGAAAAAGAGGCGCTCCAGCTTGCGCTCGCAAACAACGAACTGCCGCCGCTCTGCCTGAGACTTGCTGATCCTGGCAGAAGAGAAAGGCTGATCGAACTGCTGCAAGCACAGGGTATTGCTGCTGAAGGTACGAAGTATTCTCCGGCAGGTGTTGTCATAAAAGACACTTCAAAGTTAAGTGCCCGCGATATATTCATGTGTCCGGGCTCTGAGCTGGATGAAGAGACCCGCGATATCCTTGGCACAGCCTCTGCACAGGATGAGGCATCGCAGTTGATAAGCCTGCTGCTGTCGCCTGCGCCTGGATCAAGGGTGCTGGATGCATGCGCAGCTCCCGGAGGCAAGACAGCGCATTTAGCCTCCTTGATGAAGGATACCGGAGAGATTCTGGCTGTTGAGTCTGGAGAAAAGAGGATACCTAAGTTGAAGTCCAATATTGAAAGACTCGGGCTCAGGTCTGTCAGCATAATGCATGCTGATGCGCGGGAGCTTTCCGGCGCCGGCAGGTTTGACAGCATACTGCTGGATGCGCCATGTTCTGCAACAGGCGTCATCAGGCGCAATCCTGACATAAAATACAGGATCACACGAAATGATCTGCAACGGCTTGCTGCAAGGCAGCTTGAGCTTATGCTGTCAGTGTCTTCACTGTTGAAGCCTGGGGGCAGGATGGTCTATTCAGTCTGCTCTTTTGAACCTGATGAAGGCGAAGAAGTTGTAAAAGTTTTTTTGCAGAAGACTGAAGGTTTTAGTATTATATCTGAGGCCCCGGACTTCATGCATAATCTCAGCACATCAGAAGGTTCGGGCATGTACCGTACATATCCTCACAGGCACGCGATGGACGGCTTTTTCGCGGCGCTGCTGCAAAGGAGAGCATGAAACAGTTTTTGAAGATTCCGCTCTACATCGTGGGACTGATTGTGCTCGGCATACTTTCAGGCCACTTCACGTTCAAGGCCTTGAGCATGAGCAGGTCAGCTGTCGTGCCTGACCTGCGCGGCAAGACCATTGTCGAGGCAAACCAGGTAGCAAGGAGCAATAATCTTTATATACGGCTCGAAGGCGAGGACTATGATTCATACCTTCCGCAGGGATACATAATCAGGCAGGATGTGCCGGCAAAGATAAAGATAAAAGAGGGCCGCGAGATACGCATAGTAACCAGCAAGGGGCCGCGCGTGCAGTATGTGCCGGACATAGTGGGGCAGCCACTGGACAGGGCTGAACTGCTCCTGCGCGACCGCGGCATAAAGATCAACAGGATTGTTTATGCACGGTCGGACAAGACGCCGAAAAATGTTGTGATGGCCCAGAGGCCGGAGCCCAATGAAAAAGGGTGGGACACATTCATCGTGCTCGTCAGCTCCGGCGGATATGACGACAAATCATCAGAGCCTGAAACAAACAAAGAGAGCATCTGAACAATAAAAATATCAATACGGGAGAGAGTATGATCAAGATAGCGCCGTCGATCCTTTCTGCTGATTTCATGAGGCTTGGAGAAGAGATTAGCGCAGCAGAGGCAGCAGGAGCAGACCTTCTGCACCTCGACATAATGGACGGCCACTTTGTGCCTAATATCACGATAGGCCCGGACGTGGTCAGTGCGATAAGGAAGATGACAACGCTTCCTCTGGATGTGCATTTGATGATCTCTGATCCTGATAAATACATGGACGCATTCATAAGGGCAGGTGCTGAATATCTGACCGTTCATGTGGAGACATGCATTCATCTGAACAGGACGCTTCAGGCAATAAGGAACAACGGCATAAAGGCCTGCGTGTCCCTGAACCCGGCAACCCCGCTCAATACGCTGGATGCATGCCTTGAGGATGCTGACATGGTGCTGTTGATGTCAGTGAATCCGGGGTTTGGAGGCCAGGACTTTATACCATCCGCTCTGGGCAAGATAAAGCAGCTCAGGAACATGATAAAGGAACGCGGCCTCGTCACGCCTATAGAAGTGGATGGCGGGGTTAAGCTCGACAATGCAAAGGATGTGGCTCTGGCCGGAGCTGACATCCTTGTGATGGGATCGGCATTTTTCAGGTCAGATGACTATGGAAGTTTCATAAAAAGAGCAAAGGCGCTTCTTGCCGGGCTATAAAGCAGGAGCTTACAATGACCAATAAAGAAAAGTACCTGATGTTCATGACCGAAGCTGAGAATCTCAGAAAAGTGTCTGCATATAAAGAGGCGCTCTCGATATTCAAAAAGGCGCTGGCTGTTTCCAGACGCAGCAAAGACTTTCAGGGCATGATCGATGCATCAATAGCTATCGGTGATGTGAAAAGAGTCATGGGCGCGTTTGACTCTGCCATAGACTACTACGCAGATGCGATGGAGATGTCAGAGGCATTGTCTGACGACCTTTCCGCTGCTGACTGCATGACCGGCATGGCCCTGGCATTGAGGGCCCTCGGTAGATGGAAAGAGGCTGTTGAGCTGTGCGAAGACGCCAGGAAGATTTATGAGCCCGCGTGTGATGAAAAAGCGCTCGCCTTCACCGTATGGGCTGAGGCAGGCGCATTCAGGTTTGGCGGCAGAATAACAAAGGCACTCGAAAAATTTGCAAAAGCCAAAAAGATGTTCAGCGTCTGCGGATACAAACAGGGCGTTGCATTTTCACTCTGCGGTCTTGGCGGCGCAAGCAGGGTGGCCGGAAAATACAAAAATTCCCTGACCTTTTACAAAGAAGCCAATGCCATGTTCAGATCAATGCACGACAAGTTCGGCACTGCGTATTCATACTGCGGCATAGGCAATGCACTGAGAATGGTTCATAAATACAGCGAAGCCATGACATCTTTCAACAAGGCAGCACGGCTTTATGAAGAGATTGAGGACATAGTCAGTTACTCATACACCATATGGAGCATTGCGAATCTGCATATGATGAAAAACGGGTTCCAGAGCGCCAGAAAGCAGCTCGCACGCGCAAGAAAGAATTTTGTCAGGACAAAAGACCCAAGGGGCCTCATATACTGCGATCTTTCTTGCGGTGAGATCGCTTTTATGGAGGGCAAGGCAGCAGAGGCTGAAAAGAGATTTTCAACAGCCCTGCAAAGCGCTGTTGAAAACGATTTTGCGCTCGAGGCCTGTCATGCAAAGGCATTAATGGCTGCTGCCGGATTCAAAAGATCAAAAACAAACGCATCATGCTACAAAAAGATAGGTTCAGCTTTCGAGATCAAGAGGATACCAGCCAATCTGCCATGAAGGTCTGGACACTGCCAAATGCCATAACTATCTTCAGGATAGTGATCATACCGGTCTTTGTGATCATGCTGGTCTACGCAAAATACGGATATGCGCTCCTGTTTTTTGTGCTCGCTGGCCTGAGTGACCTTCTTGACGGACTGCTTGCAAGGCTCCAGGGCCAGGGCAGTGAACTCGGCGCTTTTCTCGATCCTCTTGCCGACAAACTGCTGCTGCTCACCTCTCTGATAATCTTCACCATCTATGGATGGATACCGATATGGTTCACCATAGTTGTGTTGAGCAGGGACCTGATAGTTGTGATAGGCTGGGGACTTGTCTCCATACTCTACAGCCGCACAACAGTAAGGCCGTCGTTTACAGGCAAGGCTGCGATTGCGTCGCAGATATTGGTAGTTGCCTATGTGCTTATTGAGAGAAATTACCCCAGCCTGCCTGATCTGACAGCGCCTGCGTACGCAGTGTCAGCAGCTCTTACAGCAGCATCAGGCATTCAGTATATTTACAGGGAGCTGTCAAATGCCCCAGAAAAGTAACTCCTGCGTCGAGATAGAGGATGTCCTTGAGGACAGCCTGGCGCAGAAGGCCGGTATAAAGCCGGGCGACCGCATTATAGAGATAAACGGGCATAAAATACGCGACATAATCGACCTGATGTACTATGGCAATGAAGACCATCTTGAGCTGAAGATAAAACGCGGATCAGAAAAGAAGGTTACCGGCCTTGTTGCAGAAGATGCAGGGCATAGCAGCATCGGAGTATCCCTCAAGCCATTCAGGATAAAGACATGCAGGAATAACTGCATATTCTGTTTTGTCTCCCAGCTCCCCAAGGGATTGCGCAGGCCGCTCTATGTGAAGGATGAGGACTACCGCATGTCCTTTCTTTACGGCAATTATGTAACCCTGACTAACATATCAGATGCTGAGAAGAAGCGTATAGCGGAGCAGAGGCTCAGTCCCCTGTACATATCCGTTCATGCAACTGACAGGATGATCAGGAATAAAATGCTTGGCAATGCAGGAGCTGAAGACATAATGAAAGGACTCAGGTATTTTAGCCGCAACAGGATAAAGATGCATACACAGATAGTGCTCTGCCCCGGGTACAATGACGGCAGGGTGCTGCAAAAGACGATATCCGATCTTTACGGACTCTTCCCTTATATAATGTCGATTGCTGTTGTGCCGGTGGGCATGACAGAGCACAGGAAAAAAGCGCTCAACCCTGTTGAAAAGGATGATGCTGCTGCGGCGCTTGATATTATCAATAAATTCCAGCAGAGATTCAGACGCAAGCATGGCGAGCACATTGTATTTGGCGCTGACGAACTCTACATAAAAGCCGACCGGCCCATGCCTCCGCTAAAGGATTATGATGAACTGCCGCAGATAGAAAACGGAGTAGGCCTTGTGGCGCAGTTTATCAGCAGCGCCAAAAAGGTGAAGCTTCCGCAGGTATCAACAGACAGGCGCTATATCGCTGTAACAGGTGTCTCATTCTTTCCATTTTTGCAGAAATTCTGCGACAGGATAAAAAAGCAGGGCATAAATATAGAAGCAGCGGCAGTGGAAAATATATTGTTCGGCAAGAGCGTTACCGTGTCCGGCCTTCTTACAGGCAGGGACATTATCAGATCGCTTTCAGGCAATGTCAGCAAGGCGGATACAGTCATTATCCCTGATATCATGCTCCGTGAGGGAGACAGCGTGTTTCTCGACGACCTCACGGTAGATGACGTATCCGATATGCTCGGTACAAAAATAATAGTGGTTGAGCCGACTCCTGAGGGGCTTGTCAGTGTTTTTGAGCAAAATAAGAGGGCAGCCGGAAAGGCTGCCCAAAAACAGGCTGCTGTATAAGGTTATTCACCTGTTTCTGAACAAGTTTGTCATGCGTAATGCAGAAAAGACCTGAGCGCTCTTGAACCCTGAAGTTTCTTCATTGCCTTCTGTTCAATCTGGCGTACCCGCTCTCTGGTAACCTCCATCTCAGAGCCCAGCTCTTCCAGAGTTGAAGGCGTGTCTCCTGAGAGGCCGTACCTGCGCTCAAGTATCATCATCTCTTTTGGATCGAGATTCAGCAGGGCGGCTTTAAGCGTAACTTTCAGGTCTGAGGTCACTATCTCTTCATAGGGTGAAGGTGTTGTTGTGTCGCTTATAAAATCCTCGAGGCTTGCCAGCTCTTCTTCCCTCAGCGGACTTTCCATGGACATCGGTTCTTTTGATATCTTCATTATGTTATTGATCTTCTTTAGCGGTATGTTCAGCTTTTTGGCGATCTCATCAGCATTAGGTTCGCAGCTGCTGCTCTGTGCTATCTCACGGCTCACCTTTGCTATCCTGTTCATCAGCTCAAGCGTATGTATCGGTATGCGGATGGTTCTGGACTGTTCGGACAGAGCGCGTTTTATGGTTTGCCTTATCCACCATGTTGCGTATGTGCTGAACTTAAAGCCTCGCTTGTATTCGAATTTGTCCACCGCACGCATAAGCCCTATGTTGCCTTCCTGCAGCAGGTCTGAAAAACTCGCGCCCT
Organism: Nitrospiraceae bacterium; assembly: GCA_021371915.1. Lineage (GTDB taxonomy): Bacteria > Nitrospirota > Thermodesulfovibrionia > Thermodesulfovibrionales > Dissulfurispiraceae > JAFGXL01. The sequence goes on along the minus strand of JAJFVG010000144.1, from coordinate 18,688 downwards.
TGCCGATATACCTTTTTGCTATGCCTATGACGAGCCTGAGATTTGCCTCGATCATCGCATCTTTTGATTGTCTTATCCTCGATCTGATAATCTCGAACTCCTGCACCAGGCCTCTTAGTTTGTCAGCAGGCAGGCCTGCAGTGCGCTCGATCTGTTTTATATGCTTGAGAAGTTCACTGTTCTTTGTTGTAACCTTTTTTGCAGTATTGTCTGCATCGGTTTTTTGGGAAGAACTGAAGAGGGCGCACTGGCTGCATCTGCTGATTTTTTTGGCAAGCCGCTGCCGCTCCTTGAGCATTTTTGTGAGCGTGTTGGACAGACCGGCCATCTCGTCGCAGAGCCTGAAGATGAATTCTTCCCTGAGTTTTAGTTTTTTGATTTTCATCAGCAGGCCTGTTTTGGCGATTGAATGCCTGTCGAGATTGCCTGTGATCCTGCCAGCAGATATATAACGCTTCAGGGTGTCTGTTTTTTTAAGGAATACCTGTCTCTCTTTTGCCAGACCTTCATCCGCATGTCCGTCGTTCTGTGCAACGTCCCAGAAGGGGGTATGTCCGTTCTTTACTGCATCAGCTGCTTCAAATATCCTGTCCCTTGCATATCTCAGGCTGAAGAGCGCTGTCAGCAGATCGTCTCTTGCAGCCTCGATCTTCTTTGCGAGCTCCACCTCGCCCTCTTTTGACAGCAGAGGTATGCTGCCGATCTCCTTCAGGTAGACCTTTATCGGCTCGTATTCTCCCTCAATTGCCGGCTTTTTATTGTCATGCTCTTCATCATTTTCATAATGGCTGTGCCAGTCAGGTTCAGCGTAGGGGCATTGAGTTGGTTTATCATAAACGGATTGCTCTTCACTAACGATATTTTCGAAATAGTCGATTGCACTGCTGCTTCTTTTCATATGGCCTCCCATTAGGGTAAAAAATAAAGAAGCACTATTACAACTCACTGACTTTCAAGCGCTTTTTAGTTAGAAGGTGATGCGGTTTAACTAATCGTCTTGTGGACGTATTCTAAGTTTAAGTGAAGTCAGGGCTGAGAAATATCGGTTGACTACCAAATTGTGTGTAGGAATTTGTCTGACAAAGCAGGAGTCGAATCTACTCAAGGAGCATGTTCTTGATTGCATAGTGAGTGATTTCAGAATTGTTCTTCAGATGCATTTTTTCGAGGATTCTTGCGCGGTATGTGCTTATGGTTTTTACGCTCAGGAAGAGCTTTTTGGATATGTCTGTTGCGGTCATGCCGGATGCTATCATTAGCATAACCTGATACTCGCGGTCAGACAGGGTTTCATGGCTCGGCATTCCCGAATCTTCCTCAAAATAGCAGGCCAGTTTTTCAGCCAGCGAAGGGCTTACATATTTGCCCCCTGAAGCTACTTTTCGTATGGCAGTTACCAGCTCGGACGGTGCGCTCTCTTTTGTCAGATATCCTGATGCGCCTGATCTGAGCAGTCGCATGGCATACTGGTCTTCAGGATACATGCTGAGTATCAGAACCGGCAGTTTTGGTTTCTGGAGCCGTATATCCTTGATCACATCGAGTCCTGATTTGCCGGGCATTGATATGTCCAGAAGCACAACATCAAAGGAATTTTTCGAGAGCTGCTGCATCACCTCTTCTCCATTTGCAGCCTCAGCGCTGACGGTCATATCAGGTGTGTCGGCGATTATCTGTTTGAGGCCCCTTCGCAGTATTGCATGGTCATCGGCAACTAATATGCTTATCATCAGGGCTCACTCTTTTTCATGGGTACATGCACTGTTACGCAGGTGCCCATGTTTTCATGTCCTTCGATATCTACGGTCCCATTGCAATGGTACATGCGTTCATTCATCCCGATAATGCCGAAAGATGAGGTGTTGATCAGGTCTTTGTCTTTTATGCCCACGCCGTTGTCTGATACCTTTAGCACTATCTGTCCGTTTTCCAGTTTCATGGACACAGATGCTTCTGTGGCATGCGAGTGTCTTGTTATGTTGGTAAGCGTCTCCTGAAAGACCCTGAAGAGGTTGGTGAGCAGGGTCTTCTCAATATTCAGCTCCTCATCAGGCATGTCGATCGAGCATTTTATGCCGGTTCTGCGCTCAAACTCAGCTGCTTCCCATTCGATCGCAGCGCTCAGTCCGAGATGGTCAAGCATGGACGGCCTGAGATCGCTGCATATCTTTTTTACGGACTGAATGGTCGCGTTTATCAGATGAAGGCTTAGCGATATTTTTTTTTGCATCTCAGCATTGCCTGATAGCCTGCTGTGCAGCCATGAGATATCCATCTTGAGGGCTGTAAGTGACTGGCCGAGCTCATCATGCAGCTCGCGGGCTATTCTGGTGCGCTCCTCCTCCCTTGTGGACTGCATGTGAAGAGTGAGTTTTCTGAGCTGTTCTTTAGACTCTTCGAGTTTCTGATTGGTAAGTTTCTTTTCAGTGATGTCGCTCCAAAATGCAGCCACGCCGTCTTTCAGCTTAACGGCCTTCAGGTCATAAGCAGCTGCCATTGCGCTGCCCTCAGCAGAGCTGTCATAACATATGAACTCTTTTGAAATAGACCTGCCTGTGTTGACAACAGCAGCGAATTCCTTCTGCATCTGTCTGCCGGTATTGTATCCGGACTGTCCACCCTGAAATATGAACGGTATGCTTTCGGAGCCCTTGATTCTGCTGAGCGCAGCCTTGTTCAGATATTCGATTTTGAAGTCTTTGATCTCTCCGTTTTCATCTCTTATTGCAGTATAGATGCCGAAACATTTCGGGATGTTTTCGACCGCTGTTCTGAAGAGTTCCTGCATCCTATGAACATTGTCCTGCATGGCTATTTTTTCAGTCACATTAAATGCAAAGAGTATTATGCTGTCTATGTTCACGCCGGTTGATTTTACAGGCTGGATGGATATGTCCCAGTAAGTCTGTCCGGGCTCTGATGGGGTAAAGACCTTTGAATATAGTGTGACTGACTTTGCTGTCTTGAGGGCCTTTCTGCATGCCTGGAGCAGTTCCTTGTCCATAAAAAAGCTGAAGAGGGCTGTTCCGTCTATATCTCCATGTTCCGTGCCTGTAAGCCTTCGAAAGGCGGTGTTGCTCTTCAGAATCTTCATATGGGTGTCGAGATACGCTATAGGGGTATGAATGTGCTCAAATATATTCTGCAACAGAAGGTTGGTTTTGTAGAGGGCATCTTCAAGGCTGAGCAGTTCCTGCAGCTCTGTTATCTGGGACAGGCTTGAGGATTCCATATCAAGAGACAGTTTGCTGAAAAACAGCTTGCTGCTGACCGGTCCGGCAGACCTGTGCGGTTTTGCATCAGCCATAATCATCATCTCCAGGATGTTCCATGCAGCTTTAAAAAAGGCAGCCTGAGCCGCGGGAAAAAGAGCATCTGGCTATTGGCAGCCGCCTTTACTATAATAATAAAGAATATACCAAAAGGAGCTGCATAACAAGGTAAATTTATGACCGCGATCAGGAATATAACAGGCAGTACGCAGACTACCGGAATATTCGGCTATCCTGTTGCTCACACGCTCTCGCCATTTATGCATAATGCTGCTTTCAGGGAGCTGGGCCTAGACTTCTGCTATGTGCCCTTTCTGGTGGAGCCTGACATGCTTGCAGCTGCTGTGGCAGGGCTTAGAGCCATGCACATCAGGGGTGTAAATATAACGCTGCCCCATAAGGAAAATATTACCGCAATGCTCGACCTGGTAGATCAGGAGGCGCATCATATCGGGGCTGTAAACACCATAGTCAATGACAATGGCACTCTCAAGGGCTTTAACACTGACGGCAGGGGATTCATGATGTCTCTTTCCGAGGCAGGGGTGGATGTATCAGGCAAGAGGGTGCTCATGCTTGGCGCAGGGGGCGCTGCCAGGGCTGTCGGCTACAGCTTGTGCAAAGAGGCCTCAAGTGTTTATATCGCTGCAAGAACAGCATCCAGGGCAGCAGGACTATGCTCGCATCTTGGTAGCATAAATGCGAATGTCGAATGTATCGGCCTGAAGGAGAGCGGCTCTGACAAGTTTCTCTCAGGTATTGATGTCATAATCAACGCCACTCCACTCGGCCTTGAGCAGGATGATCCGCTGCCGATTGCGGCTGATGCAATAAACAGCAGGCATGTTGTCTGCGATCTCATCTACAAAATGACACCTTTTCTGAAAGCAGCCGCACAAAAAGGCGCACGCACTATAGACGGCTCAGGCATGCTGCTGTGGCAGGGAGTCCTCTGTTTTGAGCTGTGGACAGGCCGGAAAGCCCCTGTTGATGTTATGCGGCTGGCGCTCAACTCGAAATTGTCCGTAAAATAATTTTCTTGCATTTTCTGGCATGTTTATTGCCTTTACATGGTATACCCCGTGTGGTAATATTCAGTATGAAAAAGATAATGTTTGTTGCATTGTCAGCATTCCTTATCGGTATGTTCACTTTTTATTTCAACTATGAAAAAGACATGAAAGCCGGAGTAAAGATGTCTGAATATTCCTATATGGATGATGTCTCGATAGTCCAGAGGAAGGCAGGTGTGCACAAATGGACGCTCAACTCAAAAAAGGCTGTATTCGTCAATGAAAATGATGTTGACCTTGAAAAGGTGACAATAGATTTCCCTGAAAAGGGTCTTGTGCTTAACTCAGACACAGGCAGCTACCACATGGGGACAAAAAGCTTTACAGTGCAGGGCAACATAAAGGCCTCCACAAACGACTATGACATAGTTGCAGATAAACTTACATGGAACGCTGAAACGCAGCAACTCACATCAGATACGAAGGTGAATATTGTAGGCAAGAGATTTTCCGTGATCGGCGACAGACTCGAAGCTGTTACTGACAAGGCAAAACTGCTTAATAACGTGAAGGCCGTATTCCATGGAAAATAGAGGACCCCGAATGAAAAGATTGATACTCTCTGCTGTTGCAGCATCCATTCTGCTTCTTGCCGTATGCGGTGCTGCTCCGGCTGCTGAAGAAAAGAAAAAGCAGGCAGGCCAGCCGTCAAAAGAACCTGTTGTGATCACATCCAACACACTCAGCGCTGACAACAAGGCGAGGATTGCTGTTTTTGAAGGATCTGTGGTGGCAAAAAAAGGCGAAATGACCACATATGCCGACAAGATGACTGTCTACTATTCTGATGAAAAGAGCGGCAGCAGCATCACAAAGATCGAGTCAGAGGGCAATGTGAAGGTTGTCAAGGCCGACAGGGTGATAACATCAAAAGCTGCAACCTATCTTGCAGAGCCTGAGGAGAGGATCATCTTTACAGGCGAGCCCAGGGCATCTGAAGGAGCGAATGTAGTCACAGGAACCAAAATGACATACTTCATGAAGGATGACAGGTCCATTGTGGAAAACAGTAAAGTCTTTATAGTAAACAAGGAAAAGAGCAAATAGCCCGCTCTATCAGGGCGTATCATAATGCCATAAACAAGGGAGAATCATGACTCACCATTCCCTGGAAATAACAAATCTCTGCAAGTCTTACGGCAAGAGGAAGGTTGTAAAAGGCGTAAATCTGTCGGTCCGCACTGGCGAGATAGTTGGGCTCCTCGGACCAAACGGCGCCGGCAAGACCACCTCTTTTTACATGATCACAGGCATGATAAGGCCGCAGGACGGGCAGATAATGCTCGATGGCGAAAGCATAGGCAGCCTGCCCATGTACATGAGGGCGCGCAAGGGCATAGGGTATCTTCCCCAGGAGCCGTCAATATTCAGAAAGCTTACGGTAAGGGAAAATCTCAAGGCTGTGCTAGAGGTAAGGGGCACAGATCATCTATGGCAGGAGCCGCAGGATGTTGAGACGGATGACGACAATGGCTCAAACGGCAGCGCTACTGACAAAAAGCATTTTCTCGGCATAGATGAAGAGGTGGAAAAGCTGCTTGAAGAATTCAACCTGAAGAATTTTTCCGACAGGGACGGCTACAGGCTCTCAGGCGGAGAGAGGCGCAGGGCGGAGATAGCAAGGGCAATAGCCCTGAGACCGACATTCATGCTTTTTGACGAGCCGTTTGCGGGCATAGACCCGATAGCAATTATAGAACTCAAAAAGATGATGAGCTATCTTAAATCAAAAGGCCTCGGCATACTGATTACGGATCATAATGTAAGAGAGACCCTGTCGATAACTGACAGGGCTTATATCATAAGCGACGGTTCTGTTCTGGCGGAGGGCACGCCGGAAGTGCTTGTTAACAATCCAGAGGTGAGGCAGGCTTACCTCGGAGAGGGGTTCAGTTTATATGGCGCTTGAAAACAGACTGGATCTAAGGCTCAGCCAGCGGCTCATACTCACCCCGCAGCTTCAGCAGGCCATCAAGCTGCTCCAGATGCCGCAGCTCGAACTGGCGCAGGCTCTTAACCAGGAGCTTATTGAAAACCCGTTCCTTGAAGAGGTGTTTGAGGAATACGAATCCGAAAGAATGCCTGCTGAAGAAAGAACCGAATACGAAGCATCCTTTACAGATGACAATGCTGAAATGCCTTTCGGTGAATTCGACTCGTTCACTGTGGAAGAATATTTTGATGAACGCAGCAGCGACGGCCGCGATCTGGGCTATTTCAACGCAGGCATGGAGGAGCAGCCGTCCTATGAACTCTTCTACTCCAAACAGCCGGACATATATGACCATCTGATATGGCAGCTCAGGCTCTGCGACTCTGATGACGAGATCAGGAAAGTTGCCGAAGCGGTAATAGGCAATATCGATGATGACGGATATCTTAGGGCCACTGATGAAGAGCTGGCGCACTCCATAGGAGTTGATGCCTCTGTTGTCAGCAGCGCGGTTGATCTTGTGCAGGGGTTTGATCCTGCAGGCGTTGCGGCAAGGGACCTGAGGGAATGTCTGCTGCTCCAGACCGGAAGGCTCGAAATCAAAGGCTCGCTTGTGGAGAAGATCATCTCCAATAACATGGATGATCTGCAGAAAAGAAAATACAGCGTCATAGCAAAACAGCATGAAGCAGAGCTGTCAGACGTGATGGATGCTGTAAAAATAATCGAGAGGCTGGATCCCAGGCCTGGCAGCGGTTTTTCTGCTGCTGAAGTGAGTTATGTTGTCCCTGATGTATTCATAACAAGGGCTGAGGATGAGTTCCAGATACGGCTCAACGATGAACACATCCCGAGGCTCTGCATCAACAGGAGGCTCATACTTACCAATGAGGAGAGGGAATACCTCAGAGGCCTTGTCACATCTGCTTATACTGATGAGCAGATCGCGGCTATGGCTGACACAAATGTTGTAAAGAGGGTGCTCAAGAGGCTTTCTGCTGACAAGGTGAGTCTTGTGTTCTCCATCAAGCAGGACGAACGCGAGCTGCTGAAGAAGCTGATGCCTGAGGGGCATGAACATTCATCAGATGAGCTCGGCATGCTGCCTGAGAAGCTCGGTTCATCTCCTGACCTCAACCAGGATGAAAAGGGATTTCTGAAGGACAAGTTCAGGGTTGCAAACGAGCTGATAGAGGGCATAAACCAGAGGAGCAAGACCATCTACAAGGTGTCTGAAAGCATACTGAAGTTTCAGCGAGATTTTTTTGAAAAGGGCAAGCAGTGCGTAAAGCCTCTCAACCTCAAGGATGTGGCTGCTGACATTGGCATGCATGAAAGCACCATCAGCAGGGTCACATCAAACAAGTACCTTGCATGCGATCACGGGGTCTTCGGCTTCAGATTCTTCTTCTCGAGCGCCATACAGTCTGAAGACGGAGAGGTCTCGTCAACATTGGTCAAGGACCTGATCCGCAAGATGATATCAGAGGAGAACCAGTCCAAGCCTCTTAGCGACCAGATGCTGGCAGACGGTCTGAAGGCGCAGAATATAAACATTGCGCGCAGGACAATAGCGAAGTACAGGGAGGAGCTGAAAATACCTTCGCAGAGCCAGAGGAAAAGATTTTCCTAGCAGTGCAATTTTTATGACAAAAACAATTCATAAGGGAGGATATTGATGAACATTGTTGTAAGCGGTCGCCATCTCGAAATCACTCAGGCGTTGAGAAGCTATTCTGAAGAGAAGATAGGCAGATTCGAAAAATATGTATCAAACATAACAGAGGCGCTTGTCACTCTCAGTGTGGAGAAAAAGTACAGGCAGAAGGCTGAAGTGCTGCTCAGGGTCAACGGCGTTATGATACAGGCCGAGTCCATTACCGAGGATATATACTCTGCAATCGATGAGGTTACAGAGAAGCTCGAAAAGCAGATCAAGAAGTACAAGGAAAAGATGAAGGACTTCCGCAAGTCTGACAAAAAGCCGATGACTGAAGCCGCTGCTTCAGCCGAACCCGTGGCTGGCATCATCAAGAGAAAAAAGTTTGCGATGAAGCCGATGAGCCCTGAAGAGGCTGTTGATCAGATGGAGCTTATGGACAAGGACTTTTTCATTTTTGCCAACAGCTCATCAGGAGACTTCAATGTTGTTTACCGCCGCAAGGACGGTGATTTCGGACTCATAGAGCCGGTCAAGTAATGCCTGACACAAAGCTCAAGGTTGTTATAGTCAGCGGGCTCTCGGGGGCGGGCAAGACCGTCGCCCTCAGGGCCCTTGAAGATATCGGATATTTCTGCATAGACAACCTGCCTGTGGGACTCATAGAGCCGCTCATGCGCACGCTTGACTCCGGCAAGAACAACCGGCAGGTAGGCATCGGCATTGACATAAGGGAAAAGCAGTTCCTCCAGGATGCTTATATGACGATCTCATCAATGAAGGCCGGCTATGCTGTTGAGGTGCTGTTTCTCGAAGCTGAAAAAAATGTGATTGTAAGACGCTACAAAGAGACCAGGCGTCCTCATCCGATGCTCACTGCAGTTTCAGGGGAGCCTGCTCAGTCAAAGGCTGATGAAGGCACTCCAGCCAATATAGCCGATGCGATCGATACTGAGATTAATCTGCTTTCGGTTATAAGAGACTCTGCTGACCGCATAATAGATACATCGTCAGACACGCCGCATCAGCTCAGACAGACGATTATATCGATGTACGGAAGCGGAGGCCCCTCAACAGGCCTGAGCGTTTCCGTAATATCTTTCGGATACAAGTTTGGCGTGCCGCAGAACCTTGATCTGCTTTTCGATACCCGCTTTCTGCCTAATCCATATTTTGTGCCGCAGCTCAAGCAGCTGAAGGGAACGGATAAGGAAGTTGCTGATTTTGTGCTGGGCAACAGCGAGACAGTGGAATATCTGTCCCGCATAAAAAACATGCTCGATTTTGTGATCCCGCTCAATATAAAAGAGGGCAAATCTTATCTTGTAATCGGCATCGGCTGCACTGGCGGAAGGCACAGATCTCCGGTTGTTGCGCAGCAGGTTGTTGAACATTTAAAAAGCAGTCTTGAGGTAAACGCCTCTCTTATCCACAGGGATATGGACGCTGGATAGCGCCAAAGAGATATCCTTTCCTCCGTTCCTCCACCGTTTTGTCTATAAAATAATAAATCCCAGCCTTAGAGTTTCGAAGTTTATTTATTTTCAAGTCGCTTGACTCCGCAATAAAATGGTGTTATACCCTTTTTATCAAATAAAAAGGGGGTGGTTTTGGTATGAAGAGAGTGCTGGCATTACTCTTCCTGTTATGGTTTCTTGCGCCTGCCTTCTCATTTGCTGCTGACCAGTCCGAGATCATGCAAAGGATCGATGCAATGACCAAGGAGCTGGAACGCCTGAAGCAGCAGATGCAGGAGATGCAGAACAAGGAAGCTGTAAAAGAGGAGCGTCTCAGTACCGTGGAGAAGAAGGCCGAGGAGTCGGCCAAACCTTCATGGCTTGAGATAGGGGGGGACTACAGGGCAAGGTATGACTATCTTGGAGGCAGAGTGCACGACTACACAAATGCTTCAGGTGTTGGTGTGGCCGGGTATGATGTCACAAACGGTTCATTGCTTACAAACCGTTTTGGCCTTAACCTAAAGGCAAAAGCAACTGAAGATGTACAGGTTAAGGCGAGACTCCTCATGTACAAGGTCTGGGGACATTCAACAACGAATAATGCAGCCGGGACTTCCGGAGAGACAAACCCTGTTGTTGATATGTTCTTCTCTGACAGGAGCGGTGTGTTCGACGGCAGCTACGGCCATGTGCCGACAGACAATATCCTCAGGGTTGATCAGGTCTATGCAACATGGAGCAACATACTCGATCAGCCGCTCTGGTTTTCTGTAGGCAGAAGGCCGTCAACAGGCGGCATCCCGACCAACCTCAGGCAGAATACACAAAAGATCGGTACGGCAGGCGTGCCAGGTCTTCTTGTTGACTATGCCTTTGACGGCGCTACCATCGGGTTTGCTCCTGACATAGACGCGCTCCCCGGATCATATGTGAAGCTCTGCTACGGCAAGGGCTTTGATTCAGGCTTCAGGTCGCCAAGTAACTCGATCAAGGACGTGAACATGGTGGGTCTGAATGTTGTGCCGATTGACAAGGACAACTTCCACCTGGAGTTTCAGTGGAACAGGGCCATGGACATATTCGACAACTTCCCTGATTCAGGCGTCACAACAAACCTCGGGAATGCGGACTGGTTCGGCACAACAGTTACAGGCAAGATCGGCAACCTGAACCTCTTTCTCTCTGCTGCAACAAGCAAATCTCACCCTAACAACAACCTGTACAACAGTCAGGCAGGACTCCTTTATGATGCTGGCAGCAAGCAGAGCCGCTCCGGCTATGCGTTCTATCTCGGAGGCAGGTACGACATTTCATCCACAGGCACCAAGATCGGCGCAGAGTACAACCAGGGCTCAAAATACTGGTTCACCTTTGCGCCTGCCGCAGATGACATGTGGACGAGCAAGCTCGGCACAAAAGGCAATGTGTACGAGATATACCTGATCCAGGAGCTGAACCAAAAGCCAGTATCAAAGATCGGCAAGGCGTTCTTCAGGCTCGGCTATCAGTACTACACATTCAAATACACAGGCAGCAACGGATGGGTTGGAGAACCCAAGAAGATTTCAGATCTGACAACTGCTGACACAGGATTCATGCGGCAACAGATGGCGCCTGTCAAGAGCGCCAGCGACATTTACCTCACCTTTGATGTGCTGTTCTGATGTTTTTGCGCAGAGGCTGGAGCCGCACGGCTCCAGCCTCTGTAATTTTTTTAAATCATCCTTGTTGCAATCCCTCAATTGCAAGTCGCGTGTTACCGGTTATATGGGATCAATTTCTTGACAAATAAAAAAGTCTTATGTTATTTTGTCATTCGTTATTTACACCTCAGGTCGTAGCAGCAGCTAAACATTAAACAAAGAAAGCTGCCAAAATTTAAAACAATGCAGCGGAGGTTAACGGGAAATGCTTGAGTTCAACAGCTGGTTTTTTGTCCTTCTCGCCAATTTTATTTTTCTTGTTTTCATGCTCAATGTGCTTCTGTTCAAACCTCTTGCGCGCATACTCAAACAGCGCCAGGATACCATCGATAACGCTCTCCAGACAGCAAAGGATATGAACAGCAAAAAAGAAGATGCTCTCGCCAGAATGAATGCGGAACTGCATCAGGCCAGGAACAGTTCGAGGCAGGCATACAACACGTTGAGGGAACAGGGGCTTGCGTCTCAGAAGGGAAATGTCTCCAAGGCTGAATCCGAAGCGCTCGGGATAATAGAAGCAGCAAGAGCTGAGATAAGGAAGGAGTCTGAAAAGGCAAGGGCCGCGCTCAAGGCTGACATAGACAGGTTCTCCGAAGAAATAGTAAATAAACTCGTCAGGGTATAAATGCAAATGAAAAAACAGGATACTAAAAAGAATTTTGTAACCTCAATCAGCGGCCTTTTGCCGGCTGCTGCCATTCTGCTGGCTCCTGCTGCTGTTCTTGCCGCAGGCGGTGAAGGAAGCGGAGGCGGTTCAGCTATGGACTGGGTATGGAAAATCCTGAATTTCGTAATTCTTGTTGTTATTCTCTACTATTTTGCGAAATTCATGAACATCAAAGGCTACTTCCAGCAGAGAAAAGACCTTATCGAAAACAGTATTCGCGAATCGCGTGAAGCAAAGGAGCTAGCTCTCAAGGCGCTGGCTGAGGTAGAAGAAAGGCTCAAGCTGAAGGACAGCGAGGTTCAAGCCATCATCGCAAATGCCGAATCTTCCGGCCAGAAGGAAAAGGAGAGGCTTATTGCCGAGGGCGAACAGCTCAAGGCAAAGATACTCGAACAGGCAAAGGCCAACATAGAGTATGAGACAAGGCTTGCAAAAGAAGCGATAAAAACAGAGGCTGTCGAGGCTGCAATGCAGCTGGCAGAGCAGAAGATCAGACAGAAGCTCTCAAAAGAAGATCAGGAGAAGCTCCTGTCGGATTCCTTCAGAAAGCTGGAGGGTAAAAAATGAAAAAGGTCAAAGGTGTAAAGAAATACGCCAGACAGTTCATAAAGGGTGTTGAACAGGCGGGCCTTGAAAGCAGCATATCAGCTGTTTCAGCAATAGCCGCGAAAATGGAATCGGACAAAAAATTCCGCAGCATACTCGCAGGCCCTGTGTTCAGCGATTCTGAAAAGCTGAAGGTGATAGATGCACTCGCAGCTGACATGAAGCTCTCTGCAAAGACAGCTGCATATCTGAAATACCTCTCAGACATAAAGGCGATCTCAGCGCTGCCGGAGATAAGCAGGGCTATTGAAGATATATATCTTGAGATGAACAACAAGGTTAAGGCTTTCATTACCACTGCCGTGCCTGTTAGCACATCAACAACGGATGAGGTTGTCCTGTCAATAGGAAGGATAACAGGCAAGGCTGTTGATGCGGAGTTTGCGGTTGATCCTTCTCTGCTTGGCGGGGTTACGGTAAAGGTGGGCAGCAAAATGTATGACAGCAGCATAAAAGGCCAATTAGGGCTATTAAAAGATAAGCTTATAAAGGGGTGAACTGATGGATATCAAAGTTGAGGAGATAAGCGCTAACCTGAAGAATCAGATAAATGACTTCGAAAAGCGCATGGACGTCAGTGAGGTAGGTGTAGTAACCGCAGTTGGCGACGGTATCGCAAGGATATACGGGCTTGACAACTGCATGACTTCAGAGCTGCTTGAGTTTCCGAACAATGTGTTCGGTATGGCGCTTAACCTTGAGGAAGACCAGGTCGGATCGGTTCTCTTTGGTGAGGACAAGCTGATCAAAGAGGGCGACATTGTAAAGAGAACAGGCAGGATCATGTCAGTTCCAGTCGGCCCTGAGCTTGTAGGCAGGGTTGTTAATGCTATCGGACAGCCGATCGACGGCAAGGGTCCGATCAATGCAAAGGCATCAAGGATAGTTGACGTTGTTGCCCCTGGCATCATCGACAGGCAGCCTGTTGGCGAGCCTCTGCAGACCGGCATAAAGGCTGTTGACGCGATGATCCCGATAGGCAGAGGCCAGAGAGAGCTTATCATCGGAGACCGCCAGACAGGAAAGACAGCAATAGCGCTCGACGCGATAATAAACCAGAAGGGCGGAGACGTCATCTGCATATACGTAGCAATCGGCCAGAAGAGGGCCAGCGTTGCGAGAGTCGTCAAGACACTCGAAGAGTACGGGGCAATGGCGCATACAATAGTTGTATCAGCAACAGCCAGCGAGCCGGCTCCGCTCCAGTACATAGCTCCATATACAGGTTGCGCAATGGGCGAATACTTCAGAGACAGCGGCAAGCATGCCCTTATAATTTATGATGACCTCAGCAAGCAGGCTACAGCATATCGTCAGCTCTCGCTGCTGCTCAGAAGACCTCCGGGACGTGAGGCATTTCCTGGCGACGTATTTTATCTCCATTCAAGACTGCTCGAAAGGGCTGCAAAAGTCAGCGCAGAGCTCGGCGGAGGTTCTCTCACAGCGCTTCCGATCATCGAGACCCAGGCTGGCGACGTTTCAGCGTACATACCGACAAACGTCATATCGATTACGGACGGTCAGATATATCTTGAGCCTGACCTCTTCTATGCCGGTGTAAGACCTGCTGTCAACGTTGGCCTCTCGGTCAGCCGAGTCGGCGGCGCAGCACAGACAAAGGCCATGAAGCAGGTTGCAGGAACCATGAGACTCGACCTCGCGCAGTTCAGAGAGCTGGCAGCATTTGCCCAGTTCGGCGCAGACCTTGATAAGGCGACTCTGTCCCAGATCGAGAGAGGAAAGAGAATGGTTGAGCTGCTCAAGCAGGATCAGTATGTGCCGCTTCCGGTAGAGGATCAGATCATGGGCCTCTTTGCAGGAACACAGGGGCACATTGATGACGTGGCTGTTGAATCAATCAAGAAGTTCGAAGAAGAGTTCATTAACTTCATGAAGGACAACAAGGCTGCCATCAGAGATGAAGTGAGAACAAAGAAGACACTTGACGATGAGCTTAAGGCAAAGCTCTCTGCTGCAATAGAAGAGTTCAAGAAAGTATTTGTGGCTTAGGCGGAGGCGATATGCCAGGTTTAAAAGAGATAAGAAAAAAAATAGGGGCAGTCAAGAGCACAAGGCAGATTACAAAGGCCATGAAGATGGTGGCTGCTGCCAAGTTCAGGAGATCGCAGGGCCGGATGTTCGAATTGAGGCCCTATGCTGACAAGATGGCATCAGTGCTTGCGGACCTGTCAGGATCTGTTGACAAGGAGCATCCGCTCCTGCAGGTGAGGCCGCGCAAAAAGGTTGAAGTTCTGGTTTTTACAGGCGACAGAGGCCTTTGCGGCGCCTTTAACACAAACATCATGAAGGCTGCTACGAGGCTCATAAAAGAGCTTTCCGCAGAAGGTGTTGATGTAACTGTCAGCACTGTAGGCAAAAAAGGCACTGACCTGTTCAGAAGAAGAAAGGCCAACATGAGAATGTCCTGGACAGGGCTTTCAGGCAAGATAACCTATGCCAACGCGCAGGAGATTGCACAAAACCTTATTAACAACTATGTAAACGAGACTTATGACGAGGTTGTGATCGTGTACAACCAGTTCAAATCTCCGATGGTTCAGAAGGTTACTACTGCAAAGCTTTTGCCCATAGCAGAACTTACCGCAGAGGGTGCAGAATCTGACAACAGCGCTGAGAAGAGCCAGGCAGCAACAGAGTTCGAGCCGTCGGAACAGGCTGTGTTTGAGACGCTGCTTCCAAAAAATATAGAGATACAGATCTACAGGGCGCTGCTTGAGTCGCAGGCATCCGAAGAGGCAGCAAGAATGGCTGCAATGGAGAACGCAACCCGCAATGCTGAGGATCTTATTTCGCAGCTCACCCTTCAGTACAACAAGGCGAGACAGGCGGCTATCACAAAAGAGTTGATCGACATCGTTGGCGGTGTCGAGGCATCCAAATAAAGCGAGAAGAATTAAGGATACAGGAGGCATACGGAGATGAACGAAGGTAAGGTTGCACAGGTTATTGGCGCGGTTGTCGATGTTGAGTTCGAACAGCAGCTGCCGTCGATTTTAAATGCTCTGAAGATAGAGTCAGCCGGTGATGCTGAAAAGGGCATACCGCCGCTCAACATCACGCTTGAAGTGGCTGTCCACCTTGGCGACAACAAGGTCAGGACAATTGCCATGCAGAGCACGGACGGCGTTGTAAGGGGCATGAAGGTTGCTGACACCGGCCTGCCGATATCCGTGCCGGTTGGCAAGGGCACACTCGGAAGGATCATGAATGTTGTCGGTGATCCATGCGACAAGAAAGGACCGATCGAGGGCCAGGACAAGTGGCCTATACACAGATCAGCGCCTGAGTTTGCAGACCAGGAACCTGTGTCGCAGGTTTTTGAGACCGGCGTTAAAGTGTTTGATCTTCTCGTTCCATTCGTCAGGGGCGGAAAGATGGGCATGTTCGGCGGCGCCGGCGTTGGAAAGACTGTCGTTATCATGGAGATGATTCACAATATCGCACTGAAGCACGGCGGCGTCTCTGTTTTTGCCGGTGTTGGCGAGAGGACAAGAGAAGGTAATGACCTTTACCTCGAGATGAAGCACTCGGGCGTTCTCGACAACGTTGCTCTTATATACGGACAGATGAACGAGCCTCCTGGAGCGCGTCTCAGGGTCAGCCTCACTGCCCTTACACAGGCTGAGTACTTCAGGGATCAGGGCCAGGACGTTCTCATATTCATAGACAACATATTCAGATACACACTTGCGGGTTCTGAAGTTTCAGCTCTGCTGGGCAGAATGCCTTCTGCTGTCGGATACCAGCCTAACCTCGGTACGGACATGGGAGAGCTCCAGGAGAGAATTACAACCACAAAGAAGGGTTCGATCACATCAATGCAGGCGATATACGTTCCTGCTGACGACCTTACAGACCCTGCTGTTGCAACAGCATTTACTCATCTTGACGGAACAGTTGTTCTTTCAAGACAGATATCAGAGCTCGGCATATATCCTGCTGTTGACCCGCTCGACTCAACATCAAGAGCGCTCGACCCCAGGGTTGTGGGCGAAGAGCACTACAAGGTTGCAAGAAGCGTGCAGTCCATACTCCAGAGATACAAGGAGCTTCAGGACATTATCGCGATCCTCGGTATGGAAGAGCTTTCTGAAGATGACAAGGTGCTTGTTGCAAGGGCAAGAAAGATTCAGAGATTCCTTAGCCAGCCTTTCCATGTAGCTGAAGTGTTTACAGGAAGGCCCGGCAAATATGTAAAGCTTGAAGACACCATAAAGGGCTTCAGGGCTATAGCTGACGGCCAGTATGATGATGTTCCTGAGCAGGCATTCTACATGACAGGTTCCATAGAAGAGGTTGAAGAGAATGCAAGGAAGCTCGGCTGGAGCAGGCAGTAGCACAAAATAAAGTTGGATACTGGTGACATAAATGGAAACATCTAAAATTACATTGGAGGTAGTAGCCCCGCACGGACTTGTTGTGAGGGAGGATGTTGATGAGGTCAATGCCATACCAGGCTCAGAAGGCGAGTTCGGTGTGCAGCCCGGCCATATGAATCTTGTCACTACCCTTAAGATCGGCGTGATTTCGTACAAGTCAGCTGGCTCCGAGAAATATGTTTTTATCAACTCCGGATATGCCGAGGTAACAGCATCAAGCATATCCATCCTCGCTGACAGCGCTGAAAAAGCAGAGGACATTGATGTGGAAAGGGCCATTGCAGCAAAGCAGCGCGCTGAAGAGCGGCTGAAGCATGCAGATAATGTTGACTTTACAAGGGCTGCGGCAGCACTCGAAAGGGCAACAGCCAGAATTCAGATAGCAAAAAGATAAAAAGGTATATACTGATTTAAAAGAGGAGAAGCCGGAGACCAAAAGTCTCCGGCTTCTCCTCTTTTATTTTAAAGTTTTCTCCTGAACAGATGAAAGAATCTCTCGAGTATTTTTGCATAAATGCCTCTTTTGGACCACTCTTCAAGTGTAAGCATTACTGAGTCGCGCGTGTCATGTTCGAACATCTTTGCCATCTTCCCGCCGAACCCGGCATCGAATATTCCTATATTACCCTCATCATTGTAGCTCAACGATCTTGCATCCAGATTTGCAGAACCGATTATGCTCCACTGCCTGTCAAACACATAAGACTTTGCGTGCAGTACATCGCCTTTATATAGATATATCTGCACTCCTGCACTGAGCAGTTCTTCGTAAGATGTCCTGCCGGCGTAGTCAACAGCAGGCAGGTCGCTCTGCATGGGCAGCAGCAGCTTTACTGCCACACCCCTTGCCGCAGCATCCTTCAGACATTTCTTCATCAGCCTGCCTGGAGTAAAGTATGCTGTTGTGAGCAGCGCCTCTTTGTTTGCTGATGCCAGGCTGTATCGCAGTAGCTTGCGGAAGCGTCTCCTTCCCCGTGCTGAAGAAGCGAATACCGGAATCGCAGGCTTCGTGCTGCCGGGTTCAAAAGGCCGCACATATGTTGGTATGTTTTCCGGACTCTCTGCTGTATTGAGATCAGCAAACGGCTTATTAGCATTCCATGTTTTCATAAATAGATCATACAGCATCATCACAACAGGGCCCTGTATCATCAGGCCTGTGTCGCGCCAGGACCTGCCTTTTCTCCTGAGATGGAATCCGCTGTATTCGTTTGCTATGTTGAGGCCGCCCATAAAGGCTGTGCTGTTGTCTATGAGTATCAGCTTCCTGTGGTCTCTTCGCCGGTAGTCGAGCGGGTTTTTCCAGCTGAAAGGATACGATGCGCGCACCTCAATTCCTGCATCCGTCAGCTTTTTCCAGAATGCACGCGGAGTGCCTATAGAGCCGAAGTGGTCATATATCACCCGCACCCTGATGCCTTCAAGGCTCTTTCTGATGAGTATGTCAGCAAGTGCGCTGCCTGTCTCATCATTCCTGAAGATGTAGAACTCAAGGCATATGGATTTCTCAGCGCTGTTTACAGCCTGGTGCATGGTGCTGAAGGCATCTTCGCCTTTCCATAACAGCCTGACTATCTCAGCCTCAGAGAACTTGCTGCGGACAATCTGTTCAATATCATTAGGGTTTATGCCCTGCGCCATATCCAGAAATTATATACTGCCTGAATGTTTTTATACATATGTTATCATCACAATATGGCAGGCGGATGGGAAGTGATGGACATATCCGGTGATGCGGGAATAAGGGCGCAAGGCCAGGACTGCAAGGAAGCATTTGAAAACGCTTCATATGGAATGTACTCGCTCGTTACAGACCTGGGCAGCGTGGATGAAAAGATATCAAAGCAAATACGAGTGTCTGCATCATCAATGGACAGCCTGCTTGTGGACTTCCTTAATGAACTGATCTTTATG